>CAYZUM010000009.1:0-27937 GCA_964481455.1 uncultured Methylomonas sp.
GCATAGCTGGCTACGTAACTATTTCTACAACGCAGAAGACGGACAAAAAAACAAGCAAGGTGGGTGGGTTATTTGTTGCGAGTTACCTTACACACGATGAGAGTCCTAGCGCCTGTGATATAGCTAGCGGCATAATGTGGGGTTCGTACCTCACCCACAACCTACACAAAGCTTGTGGATATTTCAAGTTCCGATAGATAGACGGCAGTTAGTGCACATGTTATTAAATTCTCATTCCAAAGCTTTCTACTAATATCACCAAGAGGGTGAAATTTCACTCTTCATTGAACATAGAATTCCTGAATTTTCTCATTACAATGAACAACAACGAAAGCAAGTCAGGCAGAAAGTTATCAATTGTTTACAATCTCGTTTATCTAGCGCTGAAACATTCAAGCTCTATACTTTACAAGGCCCACCTTCTCACATACTGATCATTAAAAAAGGCATTTTAAAAGCATGTGAGTTTGGCTATTTTTCTGATTTATAGGCTTTCAGAAAAATTTTTTCCTGGATTCCATCCCTCAAAGGAATGTTATCCGTAATACTCATGGAATTTTTTTATCTGAGAAACTATAGAATGGGTTCTATCTGTTTTATGACAGGAATAAATTCTGGTAATAAACTCATCTCATACTGATAGCTCTATTGACTAATGAATTCACCCTAATAATTTTTTGTCTGTATTGATTTTTTCCTAGCTGAGACCAAGCTATAATATACAAGTTTTTCTAAGTTCACACTGCGTAGAAATAGATTTTTAGCAGGCACACAAATTGACTACTAGGCAGAAGACTAGCCAGCTGGTTGAGGTATTGCTATTGAGTTGCCAAATCATAAAACATAGATAACATTCATAGCTTCCAGAGATCGTGTCAACTAAGTTTTTTTCAACCCGTTCTGAAATATAATGTCTAGTATTTAGTCTCTTTCATTTCCAAACAAAAATAGCATACACTTTTCTAGCTAAGTAATGAGCGCAGGAGTAAAAAAGCTTTAGCTTTTTATGAAGTCTGCATTTGTGTAAACTGTAGAATGAAGAATACCTATTATTTACTACCTTACACATATTAAGCCAAACACCATGCCTAGTTCAAAAATCATCTATACCGAAACTGACGAAGCTCCCGCTTTAGCAACCTATTCATTATTACCCATAGTCCAGGCATACACAAAAGTGGCTGGAATTGATGTAGAAACACGCGATATCTCTCTGGCGAGTCGTATCCTTACAAATTTCTCTGATAATCTAACAGATGAGCAAAAGCAAAATGATGCACTGGCAGAGTTAGGCGACCTAGCTAAAACACCCACTGCAAATATTATTAAATTACCCAATATCAGCGCATCCATTCCCCAATTACTTGCTGCTATCAAGGAATTACAGGCGCTAGAATTTGCCATTCCTGATTACCCGGAAAATCCTGACAATGATGTAGAGCAAAGTATAAAAGCACGTTATGCCAAAGTATTAGGCAGCGCGGTTAATCCGGTTTTACGTGAAGGAAATTCCGATCGACGTGTGGCAGGTCCCGTTAAAGAATATGCCAAGAGACACCCGCACTCAATGGGCGCATGGAATTCAGACTCTCTATCACATGTCGCGTCAATGAGAGAGGGTGATTTTTATTCTCAAGAACAATCGGCAGTCATTGAATCCGCTGGAGATGTAAAAATCGAGTTACTGACGGATGATAAAACACTCATTCTGAAAGAAAAAACGCCAGTATTAGTGGGTGAAGTCATTGATGCAACCGTTATGAACCGCATCGCTTTATGCAATTTCTTTGAGGCTGAAATGCAAGAGGCAAAATCACAGGGCATATTACTTTCATTGCATTTAAAAGCGACTATGATGAAAGTCTCTGACCCTATTATTTTTGGTCATGCCGTGAATGTATATTATAAAGATGTCTTTGCAAAGCATGCTAAGCTATTCACAAAACTTGGAGTTGATACCCGCAATGGCTTAGGTGATGTGTATGCAAAGATTGCCAATTTACCTGACCATCAACGCGAAGAAATAGAAGCCGATATCCAGGCAGTTTACAAAACTCGTCCAGAACTGGCAATGGTCAATTCAGACAAAGGCATCACTAATCTACATGTCCCTAGCGATGTTATCATAGATGCTTCTATGCCAGCTGCCTTAAGATCTTCTGGAAAAATGTGGGGGCTAGATGGACAATTGCATGATACCAAAGCAATGATACCGGATCGTTGTTACGCAGGCATCTATCAGGAAGTGTTTACTTTTTGTCAACAGAATGGTGCCTTTGACGTCACCACAATGGGGAATGTTAGCAATGTCGGTTTAATGGCACAAAAAGCTGAAGAGTACGGTTCACACGATAAAACTTTTGAAATACCTGCTGATGGTATCGTAAAAGTAACGGATGCTGCTGGTATAACCTTGCTTGAGCATAAGGTTGAACAAGGCGATATATGGCGCATGTGTCAAACCAAAGACCTACCCATTCAGGACTGGGTTAAACTAGCTGTATCCCGTGCAAAAGCAACAGGACAACCCGCAATATTCTGGCTAGATAAAAACCGGGCTCATGATGCAAATTTAATTACCAAAGTTGAAAACTACTTAAAAGATCATGACACCAATAGCCTTGAAATAAAAATCATGACACCTGTTGAAGCGATTCGCTATACATTACAACGTGTCAAAGCGGGTGAAAACACTATTTCAGTCACGGGGAATGTGTTACGTGATTATTTAACGGACTTATTTCCTATCTTAGAATTAGGCACCAGTGCAAAGATGTTATCCATTGTACCCTTACTTGCTGGCGGTGGCTTATTTGAAACAGGTGCAGGTGGTTCGGCACCTAAGCATGTAGAACAATTCATGACTGAAAACCATTTACGCTGGGACTCTCTCGGTGAATTTTTAGCGCTTGCCGTTTCACTAGAAGATTTGGCTGAAAAATGTCAAAATGAAAAAGCAAATGTACTGGCAACAACTCTGAATACAGCAAATAGTCAGTTTTTAACTAACAATAAATCACCTTCCCGTAAAACGGGGGAGTTAGATACCCGTGGAAGTCATTTTTATCTGGCTATGTACTGGGCGCAGGCTTTAGCGGCACAAAGCACGGATAAAGAGTTGCAAGCTATATTTGCGCCTATCGCAGGACAGCTAACTGACAATGAGAATGAAATTGTTGAGGAACTAAATAGTGCACAGGGAAAATCGGTTGATATTGGTGGTTATTACCACCCTAATAAAGAGTTGGTTGCGCAAGTGATGCGTCCAAGTACAAGTTTGAATGCAATTATTGATAGTATTTAAGAAAATACTTAAGGTAAGGCGCAATAAATAAACCACCCATATTGCGCAGGATTTTTGTTTGTCTTCAAGACGTAGAAATAGGCGCATAGCTGGCTACGAAACTGTTTCTACAACGCTGAAGACGAACAAAAAGACAAGTCAGTTGCTCAAATTATTTCGTGCACGCTCCTTAATAGGTTACAATTAATTTTTCACTAATATTCACTCACAGACAAATATATGGCGATTTTTCCTTTATACAGAAAGAAAGCAATCCCTTTAATCCAGACT
Organism: uncultured Methylomonas sp.; assembly: GCA_964481455.1. Classification (GTDB taxonomy): domain Bacteria; phylum Pseudomonadota; class Gammaproteobacteria; order Methylococcales; family Methylomonadaceae; genus Methyloprofundus. The sequence continues at coordinate 3,575 of CAYZUM010000009.1, forward strand.
GTGATTTATGTATTAGGGATTATTAGTTTCGCGACTTACTCGAGTTTTTCTCAAGCCCACCCTGCTCAATGTGTCAATGAAACCGCTCATGCCGCTTTCCTGCCAGAGTCAGGTATTGTATGCCTACAAAAAATAAAAGTCACTGACCGCTCAGGTACACATTATTACAAAGCATCACTAAAGTGGCGAGGCTTAGACAATCCCAGCCAATTTGAACTTGCCACAATTGATGTAGATACAGCCACCGAAGGAGACACTCCCTCTTTTTTTATCAACAGAGGGGCATTAAACTTACCCATAGTCGAAATCCCAGAAACATATGGCACTAACCGCTATCAGGTTGAACTTGTTTTAAACCAAGACAGCGGCATGAACCTCTTTGAAATCAGCTCAGCCGCACCTTATATCAACCCTGATTATGTTGCAGGTGACACATGGAAACCCTATGCCCAATTAAATGCTGACGAACGACTCGCCATCAATATTTTAGGACAATCACTTCCTTATGCACATATAGCAAATGCAGTTTATAATTTTGACAATAACGCTATTAATGATTGGGAATTAGTCGAACAGACCAGTACAGATTCAGGTATGCAAGCGGGTGTCTATATAAATAAAATTACAAATGAATTGCTGATAGCCTTTCGAGGGACAGAAGCCTGTGACTTTTCCTGCTCGTTTAAAGAATTAAAGGAGTCAGCACTGGATTTAGCTGCAGATACGCTATTATCCTTTGGTGAAAGTGGCTCTCAGTTCCGACATGCGTTTAATTTTGCTGAAGATGTTATAGAGCGTTATCCAGGCTATGATATCAAAGTAACAGGGCACTCCTTAGGCGGTGGATTAGCCCAGGCGATTGGCTCTACTTTTAATCTGGAAACCTTTGCGTTTAATTCAGCTCCAGTGCCCAAAGATTATTTGACAGAGCACCCCACTGACTTAACTGATGACGAGTTGAATGAAAAGATTCATGTTATTTCTGATCTCTTTGATCCTGTCTCACATGCCGATGAATCAGGAGATACCTACCTCAATGCTGCTCATGTTTCAACTCTCATTCAATTTAATTTTGAGGAAAAAGAAGTCCTCCCCATTATAGACTTAAACGGTCTAGAACAGTTATACACACTCAGATTTGACAGCCACAGCATGACAAGCCTGATTGATAACACATCAGAGCTTTTAGAAGTCTATGCTTTAGGCTGGTAAGTTAACGCTTCGAAAGAGCAGGTCTGGACGAGACAGTATCCAGTTTCCAAAGGAAGGCCGCTCCTACACATTCATTTTTCGATTTTTTTATCACACGATTGGGATACAACATGTTAAACATAAAAATTGAATTAAGCATTGCTATTCTAGTGCTAAGGAATGGGAATCAAATAACGTGTGCATTCTGACGTGTCTTTTTGTTCGCCTTTTGCGTTGCGGAAACAGTTACGTAGCTCGCTATGCGCCTGTTACCGCGCCTTGAAGGCAAACAAAAATACTGCGTCATAATGGCACAACTTATTCAATTCCCATTCCTAAGCGCTAATCACAGCACTCAAGCTGGATGGTAGGATATTTTAAATGAAACAGTGGACCAGGTTTCAAAAAAGAGCGGTAGCGAAATAAGCCAATCTGCCCTTTCGAATAGCGAAGTCGTTTCGGGTTTGAAAAAGGCCCTGGCAAAAGGTGTTGAATCAGCCATCAATACTCTAGGTAAGCAGGGGAAATTATTTTAAGGGGTGTGAATAATTACGTTCCTAGTGCTGGATTACGCTTTTGCTAACCCAGCCTACGCCTAATCACTTATCACATCTTAAAAAGGTAGCCAGAATTATTGATATATCAAGTGCAGACTGAAGTCTGCTCTACACAAGCTTTCCCCACATATCATATTCATCCACTTCTTCAATTTCCACTGTCACCAGATCTCCCACTTTTAAGTGAGTTGCACCATCTATATAGACCTGACCATCAATTTCCGGAGCATCGGCTTTACTTCTGGCAACCGCACCTTCTTCAACCACTTCGTCAATTATCACCTGCTCTACCCTGCCCACACGTTGCTGTAATCGTGCTGCACTGATTTCTGCCTGATGTGCCATAAAACGTTCCAGGCGTTTTTGCTTGATTTCTTCGGGCACCGAATCCGGTAAATCATTTGCGACGGCACCTTTTACAGGCGAATAGGCAAAGCAACCCACACGATCTAATTGTGCGGCAGTCAAAAAATCCAGAAGTTCTTGAAACTCTTCTTCCGTTTCACCCGGAAAACCGACAATAAAAGTGCTACGCAGAATAATATCGGGGCACACCATTCGCCAAGCCTTGATGCGCTCCAGATTATTTTCAGCTGCTGCAGGACGTTTCATTAACTTTAAAATGCGTGTATTCGCATGTTGAAACGGAATATCCAGATAAGGCAAAATTTTTCCAGCGGCCATTAAAGGCACGACTTCATCCACATGGGGATAGGGATAAACATAGTGCATACGTACCCAGATACCGAGTTCCCCCAGAGCTTCTGCCATGTCATAAAAACGTGTACGAACTTCTCTTCCCTGCCAATCATAGGCTTGGTATTTGATATCCACACCATAGGCACTGGTATCTTGTGAAACCACTAATAGCTCTTTAACGCCAGCATCAGCTAAGCGTTTGGCTTCTAATAAAACATCATTGACTGGACGACTAACCAAATCTCCCCGCATAGAGGGAATAATACAGAATGTACAGCGATGGTTACAGCCTTCTGATATTTTTAGGTAGGCATAATGTTTAGGCGTTAATTTGATTCCCTGAGGTGGTACTAGACTGGTAAAGGGATCATGCAATGGGGGAAGGTGTTTATGAACGGCACTGACCACTTCTTCTAAAGCGTGTGCTCCAGTGATTTCGAGTACTTGTGGATGCCTTTCTAGAATTTCATCCGCACGCCCCCCTAAACATCCCGTAACGATTACTTTGCCATTTTCAGTAATCGCTTCACCAATACTGTCTAGCGATTCTTCGACAGCGGCATCAATAAAGCCACAGGTGTTGACGACGACCATATCGGCCCCCTCATAATTAGGGGCGACTTCGTATCCTTCAGAGCGTAGTTTGGTCAATATACGCTCGCTATCGACCAATGCTTTGGGGCAGCCTAAGCTAATAAATCCAATTTTGGGTGCTTTCATTTGTTTCATATTCTGTTTTTTTAAAGACTTTCCTTTATTATATAACTGTTGTGGACTTATTATGAATTTCAAAGGTTTGAAACTGGGTGAATAGCTTGTCCATCAGTCTTTATAAATCAAGATAAGGTAACGCGCAATAAATAAACTCCCCATATTGCGCAGAGTTTTTGTTTGTCTTCAAGGTGTAGATATTGACGCATAGCTGGCTACGTCATTATTTCTACAACACTGAAGACGGACAAAAAGACAAGCAAGATGGGTTGATATTTATTGCGAGTTGCCTAAGCTGTAGGCTAAAGCTTACTCCCCAATTTAAGATACTCACTGGGCATCTATACTGATTTAACTTTTAAAATGTACCGCTAACCAAATGCTATCATTATCTGGATCAGTCCACTCAACTCTGTGCCTACAATGCGCCGGAATAAGCAAATAATCTCCTGCCTTCAGTGTTGTTAACTCAGCTTGTCCGGAAAATTCCAGAGTAGCCTGTCCTTGTATTAGTATTATCCACTCGTCATGCGCCTGATCATACCATTCATCTTGTGCAGTCGTATGTCCTCTGGAAACTATTTTTTCTATCTGTAATTGTTCTTTTTTTAGTAGACTAGTGAATAATTCCTTAGGTAGCTGTGCTGGAATATCTGTTAGTATGTTTTGAACATCAGGCTCTTTTAAAGGCTCATTCATCAGTGTTATTATTCAAATTGTCATTATTACTCTTATTTTTCTGTGTGAGCCCGGTAGCGGCTCTGGATAAAGAACAGGGTTGGGAGTTGGTCAAACAAGAAAATGGCATTACAGTTTATACGCGCAAGTTAGCCGGTTCAGACTATAAAGAGTTTAGAGGTGAAATCAATATCAATGCAAACATCAATAAACTTTTGACATTTATTAATGACGGCACACATTGTTCAGCATGGCGTTATAAATGTATAAAAATGTTAAATTTAAGGGATGGCTATCTCTATCGATTAAGCCATTTACCTTGGCCTTTCAGTAATCGCTATACGGTGATGAGGTCACAAACCTTTTTCGATCAACAAAATAACAGTTACACCGTCAAATTGACCAATATTAAACGCTCAAAACTCCCGCAAAAAATTCTGCAACAATTACCAAAACCTGAGGATACTGTACAAATGCGCTATTCCGATGGGTATTGGAAATTTAGATTGACACCCTCATCGAATAATATACATATTACCTATCAAATGCATAGTGATGCAAATGCAAATCTGCCTAGTGAATTAACTCACCTTGGCATTATAAATTCGGCGTTTATGACACTCGATAATTTGCAAAAGCATTTTATTCATCATGATTCGGCAGCTCATGCTAAATAAGACTTTAGGGAGATGGAAACAAATAATCACCCAAGATTGCGGGTCTTTTTGTTTGTCTTCAAGGCGTAAAAATAGGCGCATAGCAGGCTACGTAACTATTTATGCAACACAGAAAACGGACAAAAAGACAAGCAAGATGGGTGGGTTATTTATGGCGAGTTGCCTAAGTTTTCTCAGATAAATAAATGCCATATGTACTACGGTTCACATTCCTTTGAGGGATACTCTCCGGGATAATATTTTTCTGAAAATGTAGAGTAGGCCATATCACTGCATTGTCGTTTTACGAGTTTTCAGAGTCATGGTGGACAACGCTATCGCTATTCCACCCTACGCGCTAGTTTATTTTTTCTTCAACCATCACATTTTTATTATCAACAGAAATGAGTACTTTTCCTTGTAACACCTGCTGTAATTCCTGCCCGACCATGCTATACCGCCACCCATGCAGCAATGGACAATCCTGATCGTCAAGTATTAAACCTTCCAGGTCTTTACGAGTTCCAAGAATAACAGAATTGAGAGAGTTTTCATCGGCACGCATGCGTACCAGTCCTGTTAAAATATCCAGCACGGCCTCTTGTTGCTGTGTTTTCTTATTATTCGTTTTGCTTTTTAACTTCAGACCTGGCATTTCCTGAGCTTTTTTAATCAACTGGCAAATATGCTGACCACTGCGTCGGATAAATCCGTCATTAATGCCGCGGATTTTCGCCACTGCTTGCAGGTTCGTCGGTTGCAATTTTGCCATATCCAGAATCAATTCATCGCGCAAAATCCAGTTTTTCGGTCGATTATCTTTTTTTGCAACTTGTTCTCGCCATTCGGCTAAAATTTGTACAATTGCCAGCTGTTTACCGGTTAATTTATTTTTACCTCGAATTTTCAACCAGGCATTTTCAGGCGGTATGTCATACAAATCAGGGTTCATTAATTGTGCAAAATCCTCCTTTAACCAATCTTCACGCCCGAATTCTTTCAATTTTTGCAATATTATTTGATAAATTTTAGCGAGATAAATCACATCATCAGCGGCATATTGAATTTGCTCAGGTGATAAAGGGCGCTCACTCCAGTCAGTACGGGTATGTATCTTACTTAAATTAATATTAAGAAACCCCGAAACCAGCATCGCATACCCTGGATTTTCCTGAAACCCTAGTAAGGGCGCAACGAGCTGGGTATCATAAACGGGTGCGGGTAATTTACCCGTCAGCTGGTAAAAAATCTCCACATCTTGTCGACATGAGTGTAAAACTTTTACGATGGATGGGTTATTGATAATCTCAAATAATTCATCCATTTCACCCTTTAATACAATTGGGTCAATACAGGCCACCCATTCCAGTGTTGCTATCTGTAATAAACAGAACTTTGGATAATAGGTTTTTTCTCTTAAAAACTCAGTATCAATCGCGAGCCACGATTCTTGTTTCATTTTCTGGCAAAGAAGTTGTAGCTCTGATACTGAATCGACAAACTGAATTTCATTCATACTATTATATTATATTAAAGGTGTATAGACTTAGGAAGGGGGGGGTGCATAAGTTATTTGATTCCCCTTCCCTAGCACTGCAACAGTGAGTTGTATAGTTTAAACACGTCTTAAGGCAACTCGCAATAAATAACCCACCCATCTTGCTTGTCTTTTTGTCCATATTCAGTGTTGTAGAAAGAGTTACGTAGCCAGCTATGCGCCTATTTCTACGCCTTGAATACGAACAAAAACCCTGCGCAATATGGGTAGTTTATTGATTGTGAGTTACCTAAGATTGAGCTGACTTTTTTTTATTCGCAGCCAGAAAATGTCTACGTGTGCCGTGACGATAATTTTTTTCAGCCTGATATTTTTTTCCAGAACCAGTCAAACGCTTTATATCCAGTTTTTTCTCGCTGACTTCCACTTCTTTGAATGTTTGTAATATTTCGACAGGCATTTCTGGCGGTAAACTTAAAACAGTATAGTGTTCAAATATATCAACATAGCCAATTTTTTTCCGTTCTACACCCGCCTCTTCAACCAGAACATCTTTAATGACATTCACAGTAAGCTTATGAATACGTCCCACTTCAATACGATAGCGAACCATTTGTGCATGAATAAGTTCATGTGCTTTTTGTTTTTCAAGTACGAGTTTACTATTGGCACTATCACTGAGTTGCTGTCTGGGTTCAGTCATAAATAACATGGCAGCTGCCATGTCTAGATAATCTAATTTCAGATGGCGAGCACTGACCTCAATTAATGCTTTATTGGCCGTTAAATCCTCTTTGGCAATAATGCGTTTTAACTTTATTTCCAGACTTAACTGTTTTTCTACTTCAGTCTTATTAGACTTCTTGTTATTCATTCAAACTTCCTAAACGAATATCAACATACGCTTCATCTCGTAAACGCCGTAACCAAAGCTCTGTTTCTTCTTCGATTTTTCGTTTGCGAATTTCATCGCGTGCCTGACTTTTCTCTTGTTCTATTCTGTTATCTTTGGTTCGACGATCTAATACCTGAATAATATGCCAGCCAAACTGAGTCTGTACAGGCTCACTGATTTCATTTATCTCCAATTCAGACATTGCTTTCTCAAAAGGGGGGACTAACAACCCAGGAGAGACCCAGCCCAATCCTCCCCCTTTGATGGCAGAACCGGTATCATCTGAATTTGCTTTTGCCAATAAGGCGAAATCATCTCCATCTGCAATCCGTCCTGCAATGACTTCAAGGCGTTTTCTTGCCTCATCATCATCAATCAATTCATTGGTTTTTATTAAGATATGTCGTACACTTGTTTCTGTCATCATGTGTGTTTCCACAACACCTGTGCTATCTAATAATTTAAGCACGTGAAAACCACCCGGGCTACGAATTGGATCAGAAATATCACCTTTATTCAAGGTCTTCACAACGTCAACAAATAAGGTTGGCACCTGATTTAAAGTTCGCCAGCCTAACGCTCCTCCCTGTAATGCATTTGCCCCATCAGAGACACTCACTGCCATTTGCTTAAAGTCTGCTCCTTCACGTAACTGCCGGGTTACTGACCGTGCTTCTGCCTCTTCGGTCTGTATCATTTCCGCAGAAGCTCCTTCAGAAACCGAGATCAGAATATGCCCTAACAAGTATTGTACATTCTGATCTTCAACACTCATTTCAGTTTCTAGATAATGATCAATTTCTTGCTCTGAAACTTTAATACGCCCCCCTATTTCATGGCTACGTAACTGGTTAATCACAATTTCTTTGCGTACATTTTCTTTAAAAACATCAAAGTCCATGCCTTGATTTATTATTTCCTTTTTAAAGCCCTGCATATTCATGCCATTCTGTTGAGCAATATTCTCGAGTGATGAAGCAACCATCTCATCACTGACTGTAACCCCTGCTTTCTGTGCTAGCTGACTTTGTAATTTGTCAATAATTAAGCGTTCAAGAACTTGCTTATACAAAATTCTTTCAGGGGGAAGTTGTACCTTGTTCGCCTTTAATTTTGCTGCAATTGCGATTGCCTCTCGCACCAGTTCGCTTTCAAGAATAACATCATCCTCAACAACTGCAGCGATACCATCCAAGTACTCTGCCGCCGATAGATTAAGGCCATGCAGCATGATGAATATGCCAAGACATACTCCCGAAAAAGACCTTATAAAATTTATTTCCCCTTGATTCACAGTCATCATTTTTCTCATGTTAATTAATAATTTGGCTTTCTATATCCTGATATATTGTCATACAAGAAGTCCTCTAGTTTGTCTCCTAAACTGGTAAACCCTTTTAATTCAATTTGAAAAAATACTGAATTTTCTGGCTCGACTTCATTAGTACCACTACGAATAAATTGACGCCCAATCACTCTAAATCGCCAGCAACAGGTATCTTTCTCAATGCCATAAAAATACTCTAAGGTCTTACGATCAAAGAAAGAATAACGATATAAGCCTACCACACTCCAACCGTCATAAAGGGGAATAATGGCAGAGGCAACGATCTGGTTCTGCCCCTCCTGACCCAGCCGTTTATGTCGAAAGCGATATCCAATATTAAAAATATGATTTGTGTCTATGCCATGATAGCCTAAATCAATATTACCCCGGTCTATTCGATTATCATCGTAACTCCATTGCATGGCCGATCTGAGTCTCAATTCATCCGTAATTTCGCTATCTAATTCAGTAATTAAATTAGACAGTGCATTTGTCTGAACTTCATTACCTTCTAAATTGACCTTTCTGTCTGCAAAATAAAATATTTGCCCTACTGTCAATTTTAAACGATCTCTTCCATCGCCTACCAAACGTGTTGTTAACGCAGTAGTGATTTGATTAGCATTCTGGGTTTTATCAACACCATTAAATTCATTATCTCTGAACAACTGATGAATATTAAAATCATATTGTGATGTATCAAAGTTAGGAATATCACTTTGGTCCGTAAAAGGGACGTATAAATAGAATAGGCGGGGTTCAATGGTATGTGATAATGAGCCAAAGTCACGTTCAAAAAATAAACCGGTATCTAAAGAAACAAGAGGCAATGTTTTGCTTAGGCTAGTCGCACTACCCGGCTGCTGAACATCAAGCCAATATTGAGTGTGTTGCATAGCTACTTTGGGGATCATAAATCCCGACTGCGAAACGAAGGGAAAACTCATTGACGGTTTAATATCAAATCGTTGCCCTTCCGGCTCACCATCTTGAAAATGTCGTTGAAAATACACGTATTCACTATCCAGAGCTACTTCTAACGGATAATTATCCAGCCCTTTAAACATATCCAGCTTAACTTGTGGTAGACGTCGATATGGCACATTACTATTACTCGAATTCGGATCTATGTTTTGGAAATTCTCGACACGGGTAGTCAGTGACATCCAGGGTTGTCTATACGCGAAATTTGCAAAACTCCCTAAAAACCGGTTACGGTTATTAACACCAAGCGTACCATCCAGATCAGAAAAGTAAGCATTATCAGAGATATAATTAGCGTTTATGTCCATACTCAAAGACGGGGTAAATTGAGTTCTATGTTGAAAGCTTCCACCCCAGCGAAGTTCCTTTGTTTGCTTATCCCATGGCAGAACCTCGACGTTAATGTCACCGGCTGTCTGATTCCATAAATAACGAAAATCAGTGCCCATCATAAAGCCTCGTTCAGTCATATAACGCGGCGTAAGTGTCATGTCGTAATTGGGTGCAATATTCCAGTAAAAGGGAAGACTGAGATCAAAACCAGTACGCTCCGATAAACCGACTGAAGGGGTTAATAAGCCGGTTAATCGTCTATCATCAACAGGAAACGAGCCATAAGGAAAATACATAACAGGAATGTTTTTAAATTCAAGCCAGCCATGTTTAATAGCAACACGCCCGGTTTCATCATTGACTTTCATTTTCGAAGCATGCAACATCCAATCCTGATTACCCGGTTCACAAGCGGTATAAGTCACCTCTTTAAAACGGCTAAAAGTGGGGCTATCGCGATAGATAACGCCCGCACTGCCACGTATAGGAGAAGATGGGATGATAAAAGAGACATCACGCAACACTGACTTGTCATTCAACAAATCGACTCTGGCGGACTGGCTATGCAAGGCCATGCCGGTATCGCTGTACATTATATTACCATATAAATCGAGTATGCCTGCTGCCTGGTTATAATCCGCCTGATTAGCCATGACATGTTGATCAGCACGCCGTAGATCTATCCCCCCCGAAAAACTAATCAATTCTGCATCAAACATTTCGCTACTATCAGCAAAAACTTCCATAGGTGTCGTTTCACGTATGCTTTTATCGTAGGAGTAGTCTGGCTGGGAACCCAGTTTTAAGGTACAAACACCCCATGGATTATGCTCAAACTCAGCCTGTAATCGTTTAAAGACCTGCTCTTGAGTAGCATCATAAGTATTTGCAAACCACCAGCTATTTTCGTCAGCGGGCAATTCTCCTATTTTGGCAGCAGTCGATATAGCGCATTGTTGCTGAGTTTGTGGGTTTTTACATTTTGAGCCGAGCTCTTCAGTCCTAGCATCATTCAGTAACATTATTAATATACTGATAAAATAAAATAATAAACGCAACAACATGTAGTCAAAAAAAACCTAAGAAAAATTGCAATAAAGCCTACAAAGACAGGCAAAATAACATAAAATAACGACCGACTATTTTACCTTACTTTTCCCGGCCCTTTATAAAAGAAATGATAACGGCAAGCGATGACAGAGCAAAAGCCATACTTGATTGGCTAACGAATGACCTGAATCTCACCATAACACAGTTTGAACTGGCCTCTAGTGACGCCAGTTTTAGACGTTACTTCAGAGTGCAATTTGCTGAAAACCACTACATTGTGATGGATGCTCCAACAGATAAAGAAGATACCGCACCGTTTATCAAAGTTGCACTTCTATTTGAGCAGGCAAAAGTGAATGTGCCACATATTTTCCAGCAAAATATTCAGCAAGGGTTCTTACTACTAGAAGACTTTGGTTCGCAATGCCTGCTTGACTGCTTGAACAATTCGACTGCTGAAGCACTCTATAGTGACGCATTAGACAGTCTTGTGACATTACAGCAAAATATCGACATCAATAACTGCGACCTACCCTGCTATGATGCTGAATTATTGCAAACAGAACTCCTTTTATTTACTGACTGGTTCCTCAGTCGTCAATGTGGGCTAACACTTAATGCTGCTCAACATGCAATGATCAAAACAAGCAATGAATTATTAATTCGTTCAGCATTACAACAAACACAAGTCTGCGTGCACAGAGATTACCATTCACGTAATTTAATGCATGTCGCAAGCAATAATCCAGGCATTATTGATTTTCAGGATGCTGTTATCGGACCAGTGACCTATGATGCCGTCTCCTTATTAAGAGACTGTTACATCAGCTGGCCTGATGCCCAGGTTGAACAGTATTTATTATCTTATTACCAACACTTAAAACAGGCGAATCTAATAAACATTGATTTTAGTCAATTTAAACGAGATTTTGACCTGATGGGCATACAGCGCCACTTAAAGGCGATTGGCATATTCTCTCGCCTTAATATCAGAGATGGTAAAAGTACCTATCTTGGAAATATTCCACGCACGCTAAATTATGTCATTAATATTAGCCAGCGATACCCTGAACTTGAAGCGTTTCATAGTTTTTTAGGGGACACTGTTTTTCCCATTAGCAAACGAGCACTATGAAAGCAATGATTTTAGCCGCGGGTCGCGGTGAAAGAATGCGCCCATTAACAGACCATACTCCTAAGCCCTTATTAAAGGCAGCAGGAAAACCACTGATTGAATACACTATAGAGGCGTTAATCGCTGCTGGCATAAAAGATATCGTGATTAATTTAGCTCACTTAGGCGAGCAAATTCAGCACTGTATTGGTAATGGCTCACAATACCAGGCTAATATCGTTTATTCCAATGAAGGCGACACTGGATTAGAGACAGCGGGAGGTATCGTAAAAGCCTTACCATTATTAGGCAATGAGCCGTTTTTAGTAGTCAATGGTGATATCAGTAGTGATTTTCCCCTACAAAATTTACTCAAAAAAGACTTTGATTTAGCACATCTGGTATTGGTCAATAACCCTGAACACCATCAAACCGGTGATTTTTCCTTAGATACCCAATATCATGCCTCCCCGGATGGCACACCCAAATATACCTATAGTGGTATAGGGCTTTATCACCCCGATTTATTTTCCAATTTAAACCAAGGAAAATCAGCTCTGGCCCCATTGTTAATAAGTGCAATGCGAAATAAGCATGTCACAGGTGTGTTACATCAAGGTTTCTGGATGGATATTGGTACACCAGAACGATTAGACGCATTCAATAAACGATTGCTTACAATCCCCAGGTTGCCTGTTTAGTATGTCTTTTATCTATCGCCCAACGATACTTGCCAGCCTTTCCATTTGCCTCTTTTTAGCACTTTGGTATGGACTTGCCAGTTATTTAACGACCACGACTCTACCCAGCCCTGTCGTTGTCGCACATGTACTAGTCGATGAGATCAAGACAGGACAACTGCCCTATCATCTGGGAAAAACACTACATCGCTTAGTCATAAGCTTTAGTATTGCCATGCTCTTAGGGTGTGCTATCGGTATACTCCTGGGTCGATATAAGCAATTAGATTATTTTTTTGACAACTGGTTGATTATTTTTCTTAATATACCTGCTTTAGTGACCATAATTTTATGTTATGTGTGGTTTGGTTTGATTGAGTCAGCTGCCATTCTTGCTGTCGTCATTAACAAATTACCCAATGTTATTGTCACTATCCGCGAAGGAACACGAGCCTTGAATACCGAATTATTAGATATGGCAAAATGCTACCGCTTTAGTAAAAGTAAAACATTACGCCATGTTATCTGGCCGCAATTACACCCTTTTGTCATGGCTGCGACGCGGTCGGGCTTAGCATTGATCTGGAAAATTGTACTGGTCGTGGAAATGCTAGGACGTAGCGATGGCATGGGTTATCAATTACATTTATTTTTCCAGTTATTTGATGTTGCTAGTATTTTAGCCTATACCATTGCTTTTGTAGCGCTGATTCAGGGCATCGAATTATTAGTCCTCAAGCCGCTGGATAAACGCGCTCAACGGTGGCGTCGATGAGCAATCTTGCCATTCGAATTATGGACAAATCGTATCGTAACCCAGTTGATAAAACGATTAAACAGGTTATTAAAGATTTTTATTTAAATCTGGGCAATAGTGAATTTGTTTGTCTGGTAGGCCCTTCCGGGTGTGGTAAGACAACTTTATTAAATATCCTCGCGGGTCTGGATTCCGAGTTTACAGGCTCCATTGAGCTTACCCCTCAGCATTCAAAGCCAAAAGTAGGTTATGTCTTTCAAAACCCGCGCTTACTACCCTGGCGAACCGTTCTGGAAAACATTGAATTAGCCTCTCAGGCAAAAGCTGAAACGCTGGACTTTCTCCTTAAAAGCATGGGTCTAGCAGAAGAAAAGCACAGTTACCCCGAGCATTTATCATTAGGTATGAGTCGCCGGGTTTCAATTATTCGTGCCTTTGCGACTGACCCTGATTTATTGCTAATGGATGAACCTTTTGTTTCCCTGGACCCCCCAACAGCACGTCAGGTACGCCAATTATTAGTCGAGTTGTGGAGCAAGCGAGCACATAAAGTCTTGTATGTAACACACGATTTACGCGAAGCGATTTCTTTAGCTGACCGTTTAATTTTTCTAAATAGTCAGCCAATGTCAGTGATCACCGAGGTTACAGTGACGATACCAAGAAAAGATAGGTTGCAAGAAAATGCCATAGATCAATTTAGGCAACAGTTATTTATTGATTATCCTGAAATAACTGGGTTATTATAGAGTTTGTGGTAGCCACACAATCACCTCATCAATGGAGAATGAGCTCAAATGAAAACATCTTTTTTTATCGGCATTTTTACGGTTGCAATGACTTTAATCCCAAATATTAGCACAGCTAACAACGATGACAGTCATTACCCAGCCACTAATTTTCAACCTAAAATTTTATATCAGGATCAAGAAGCCATTAAAGCCTCTGGCTCCGTGACTTCATTTGGTAAAAAGTCAGTTTATGACCCTAAATACCCAGCAACTCATTTTGAACCTAAAGTGCTATTTCAGGACAAGGAGGCTACCAGTGCAATGAATTCTAGCTCGTATGTGGGAGAGAAGTCAGCATATGATCCTAAATACCCTGCAGCAAACTTTACGCCTAAAATCATTTATCCATAATGTAAAAGAAATCAATTTATAGCAGGAAAACGTATTGGTAGGAACGGTCTTCAGCCGCGAAATAAATAGGTGCATTAATCCATTTCGCGACTGAAGAGCGCTCTTAGGCAACTCGCAATAAATAACCCACCCATCTTGCTTGTCTTTTTGTCCATATTCAGTGTTGTAGAAAGAGTTACGTAGCCTGCTATGCGCCTATTTCTACGCCTTGAATACGAACAAAAACCCTGCGCAATATGGGTAGTTTATTGATTGCGAGTTACCTTACCAACAAATCTGGTGTCCCGCCTTATGTTGATAGCCATTCTAATCATTACCAAACAAATCCCGCGTATAGACTTTATCCTCTACATCTTTAATCTCTTCTGCTAGACGGTTTGCAACAATCACATCTGATTTCGTCTTGAATTCACTCAAGTCATTGATCACTTTTGAATTAAAAAATGTACCTTCTTGCAGGACCGGTTCATATACGATCACCTCTATTCCTTTGGCCTTGATGCGCTTCATAATGCCTTGTATTGAAGAAGCTCGGAAATTATCTGACCCCTGTTTCATAATTAAGCGATAAATCCCCACGACGTCAGGGTTACGCTTAATAATCGAATCTGCAATAAAATCCTTACGCAGACTATTTGCATCGACTATTGAGCTAATTAGGCTATTGGGAACATTTTTATAGTTTGCCCTCAGTTGTTTGGTGTCTTTTGGTAAACAGTAACCACCATAGCCAAAGGAAGGATTATTATAGTGATTACCGATACGAGGATCTAAGCTGACACCTTGAATAATATGTTTTGCATTCAAGCTATGTGTTTCAGCATAACTGTCGAGCTCATTAAAATAAGCAACTCGCATTGCCAAATAGGTATTAGAAAACAGCTTAACAGCTTCTGCTTCAGTAGAGTCAGTAAATAGCACAGGAATATCTTTTTTGATGGCCCCTTCTACAAGCAAACTGGCAAATTTCTCTGCGCGTGGAGAATGCTCACCAACAATAATCCGAGAAGGATGGAGATTGTCATATAAAGCTTTACCTTCTCTCAGGAATTCTGGCGAAAAGATAATATTTTCACTCCCTAGTTGCTGCTTAATTGCAGCAGTGTAACCCACTGGTACTGTGGACTTTATAACCATTATCGCATTTGGGTTAATGCTTATTACATCTTTAATAACCGCTTCGACTGATTGCGTATTGAAATAATTTGTGTCTGTATCATAGTCAGTCGGAGTGGCAATAATGATAAACTCTGCCTCTCTATAAGCCTTTTCCTTGTCTAAGGTAGCGCTAAAATTAAGGTGTTTATTTTTTAGAAAATCCTCAATTTCTGTATCCGCTATTGGTGACTGCCCTGCATTCAGCAAATCAATTTTCTCTGCCAAAATATCTAGAGCAATAACTTCGTGATTTTGTGCTAGAAGCACTGCATTTGAAAGACCAACATACCCTGTACCAGCAATGGTAATTTTCATTTATTGTCCTGTCTATATTCTCTTCACATGGCCATATACATAGCCTTCTAATGATTCATTTATTGTTACTATTTACCCTTTCCTTGGTAAAGTGGGCTACGAACTTAAGACGAGACATAGGGCAGGAGTGACACGCTTTAGCGTGTCCGCAACAGCAATATCTAAAGCTATTGCACTCCTGCGCATAGCGTATTGAATTTCCATTGTCCCTTCTTAAGTTTGTAGCCGTAGAGCGATATATATTATAGTATACAAAGTATTATTAACATTTAACTTTGATAAGTCTTTAAAAATATAGATTATGACTGTATTATGAAATAGGCACGAAATAATTTTTCCAACGTTTTAAAGCTAAGTTTGTTGGCTCCATGATACGTACCGTGTGAATGAATTCGATCATTGCTTAGTTATTTTCGTGCACATACCCAAATCATTTAAAGAGGTATTATAAACTTATGAATTATTGGGAAACTAAAAAACTCTCTGAAATGACGGTAGAGGAATGGGAGTCTTTATGCGATGGTTGCGGAAAATGCTGTTTAAATAAACTAGAGGATGAAGACAGTGGCGATATATATTTTACCAGTGCAGTTTGTGATTTAATTGACCTGGAAACATGCCGCTGTTCCCAATATACTGAACGCACAACGCGAGTACCTGACTGTATTGATTTAAAACAACATGACTTTTCTGAATACACCTGGCTCCCGGCAACGTGTGCTTACCGGCTATTGAGTGATGGCAAAAAACTAGCTGATTGGCACCCTTTAATTTCGGGTACACAAGAAAGTGTGAAAGATGCAGGCGTCTCAATTTGCAGTTTTGCCATGAAAGAATCACAAGTTGAAAATTTAGAAGAACATATAATTGAGTGGTTAAAATAACAACCCATCAAGGAAAAATGTAAACCCTTTTTTTAATATGGGCAAGCCGGCAATTATCTTGTCACAAACGAATAATATACTTCGCACGGTCATGGATGCGGACACACGCGAGTTGAATATTGTCGAGAGCAAGGTATTGAAATAGGCGTAAGCAGGCTACGTGAAGTGACAGCAACACAGCTATAGACTAATGGCATGACTTTAAGAAGTTAATTAAACGATTCAATTGGTTACAGATATTTTTATACGTTTTTTTAATTTTATAAAAATGGCTAATTTAGAATACTCCTTTATTTATGCTTCATTATGAATTGCTGATATTCTTTTTAAAACTGGAATTAAGATATAACATATTGTTTTTAAATTACTAAATCCTTAAAGTCGTGCCATTAAGCTATAGACTTCAATCGAACGCCAAAAATCAGCAAGCGTGACCGTACGAAGTATATTGACAACTGACCATTAAGGAGTGAGAATTTAATAATACCCGAAACTATAGCGCAGTATTTTTGAATTCTCGTTCTAAATCCAGCCTACAATTTCGAAACCCAAGCATGACTTACTTTGAGTATTTCTTTAATGGTAGCGGCATAAGAACTTGCCTCAGCTTTCGTTTTAAATCCCGTTATTCTAATTCTATACCAACGTACTCCCCTGACGCTTACAATAATCATTTCAGTAACGACACCCTTCTCCTTCAACTCCTCGATTTTTTTATCCGCTTCCCAGAGTTGTTCATAAGAATTTAAGTTGACAACCCATTCCTTTATCTGAGCGTTATCTGCTGTACCAATATCAGAAATATCATCTTCTGGCTCAACAAGTATTTTTTCTGGCGTAATGTTTTCAGTCACTACAAAAGGTTGTGGTTGCACATCATTAATATGACTATTAACAGGGACAACACTATCCATATTAACCTCTATCGCCAACTTTTTCGGCTCTCCAGATACAACCTGCATATCGGTATCCACAGCCCCCCCTTGCCAAAAGTTCAACAACAAAGCAAAACTTGCAATCATTAAAGCAAAGACGCTGATTATTTTGAATTTGGTATTCGACTTTTCAAGCCTCTTGTCAATATCAAGTTGCACTGCAAGCATTTTCTTCAGGACAGATAATTCACTTTGTAATTGAAATATTTTTTCATTTTGGGCGTTAATGAAGACTGAATGACTATTGCTATCCTGTTGTTCATATTCAAAGAGGCTTTCACCCACAAATTCATTCTGTAACGGCTCTATCTCTTTTGTAGATTTTTTCGACTCTTCAGGCTCATCAATAATATTAAAGTCCGGATCCTCAGTGTATTGACTTTCTATACTCTGCGAAAAACCATCACTTGTTACATCAATTCCTTTAGCTGAACTAGACGCTAATATCTGCGCATCAAATACCAGCAAATCCTCTATTGACTCGCTAGTGTGAGTGGGCAAAACCTTTTCCTGGCGCATATCTAATGAATCAACGTCATCCTGTTTTTCAATTTCTGAAGCTATTCTATCTAAATTATCGTCTAATACTTCATCGATAGCTTCTGATTTACGCTTGGTCTGCTTATCTTGAACAGAATCCGCCATTATTGATACCTTTAAACAAATACAAAAAATGTAACTCAATAAAATATACTACGCAGAGTCACGGATATGAACACAAATGATAGATGATAAATTTTAACTATAAAAGCAAGGACACCCTTATTTTCTTGTACCATGGCTGAACTGATTTATGCTACGCTAAACCTAATTCTCCCACTGCCCAAGGAATAAGCATGTCAACTATCAGCATAGGCCAACCAGTTCCCAATTTTCAAGCTATCTCAACTGGAGATAAAACCATACAATTATCCGATTATAAAGGAAAGTATGTAGTGCTGTATTTTTATCCTAAAGACAATACGCCTGGCTGCATCACAGAAGGGCAAAATTTTCGTGACAATATTGCTCAGTTTGAGCAAAACAATGCTGTTATCTTAGGCGTTTCACGGGATAGCGTCCGTGTTCATGAAGGTTTCAAAAGCAAACAAAACTTTCCTTTTGATTTGCTGTCAGATAAAGAAGAAGTGCTATGTCAATTGTTTGATGTTATCAAAATGAAAAACATGTACGGAAAAAAATACCTAGGCATAGAACGGAGTACTTTTTTAATAGCCCCGGATGGCATATTAATTCATGAATGGCGTAAGGTGAAAGTCAAAGTCCATATTGACGAGGTATTACAAACACTTGCAGACACAATCAATGAGTTATGAATATTAGTGCAGCAAAAAAATTATTTGTGCTAGACACGAATGTTCTAATGCATGATCCTTTTTTCATCTTCTTCTCGTTGACTGCCTAAGATGAAATCATCGGCAACTTTCAACAAATTATTCTTTAAGTACCCCCAGAAATATTGTAAAAATGTCTTGCATAAGTAAGCACACTCCTTTGAATTTTCAATAATTTACACGTTAAAACAGAAATCATCAACCCATAAACATGGGCGCAGACTATAAAACTCAATTTGACATATCTTGCTAACACCAGTAAGTTAGTGGGTTGAGTTAAAATATTTTAAACTGTAGCAAATATTAACCGTTTTTTTAAGAGTCCCTAATGGAAGAATTTCACCGTATTAGTCGCTTACCGCCTTATGTTTTTAACATTGTTAATGATTTAAAAGCAAAAGCACGTGCGCAAGGCGAAGATATTATTGATTTTGGCATGGGCAATCCAGACCAGCCTACGCCAAAGCATATAGTAGACAAAATGGTGGAAGCTACCCAGCGAGGTGATACTCATCGCTATTCGGTTTCACGGGGCATACCCAGGCTTAGGCGAGCCATTTGTAATTGGTATAAAAACCGTTATGATGTCGCTTTAGACCCCGAAACTCAAGCGATAGTAACAATAGGGTCTAAAGAAGGCCTAGCACATCTTGCTTTAGCAACGTTAGGCCCGGGCGATACAGTTATGGTACCTAATCCTGCTTATCCAATACATCCTTATGGTATCGTCATTGCTGGTGCAGATTTAAGGCATGTTAAAATGGTACCTGGTGTTGATTTTGTGGAAGAATTACATAAAGCAATTGCTGAGTCATGGCCCAAGCCAAAAATGCTGATTCTTAATTTTCCGGGAAACCCAACGACACAATGCGTTGAGCTGGATTTTTTTGAAAAAATCATTGAGGTTGCACGCGAGCATAAGATCTGGGTAGTCCATGATATTGCCTATGCCGATATTGTTTTTGATGGCTATAAAGCGCCTTCGATACTACAGGTTTCTGGAGCCGAAGAAGTCGCTGTAGAGTTCTTTTCATTATCAAAAAGTTACAATATGCCAGGCTGGCGAGTTGGCTTTATGTGTGGTAATAAAGAATTGGTCGCAGCCCTTGCAAGAATAAAATCATATCTGGATTACGGTATGTTTACACCCATTCAAATCGCCGCTATCACTGCCTTAGAAGGCCCACAAGATTGCGTAACTGAGATTTGTGCTATGTATAAGGAACGCCGAGATGTACTCTGCGATGGATTAAATTCAATCGGCTGGACAGTTAAAAAACCCAAGGCAACCATGTTTGTATGGGCACCTATCCCCGATGTTTACAAAGAAATGGGCTCAATAGAATTTTGCAAAAAAATGATTACTGATGCAAAAGTAGCGGTATCGCCCGGTATTGGTTTTGGTCAATTTGGCGATGACCATGTTCGCTTTAGTCTCATTGAAAATGAACATCGAACCCGGCAGGCCATTCGCGGTATTCGTGCCATGTTTAAAAAAGATGGTTTGATCTAAAATAGGTTTTATTGAGTCATTCAGTCAAATAATTTCCATATATTTATATCTGGCACACATAGTGCTGGTAGCCGAATGCAATAATATTAATTTCTGAGAGTCTATAGATAGCATTACGCTCTCTACGCTAACCAAGTGATGTAATTTAGGTTCAATTGAATGACAAATAATAGATGTAAGATGGGCAAAGCATAGCGTGCCGATCAACTAGCGCATCTAAGGAATGTGAATGTTATAACGCGTGCATTTGGCTTGTCTTTTTGTCCGTATTCTTTGTTGTGGAAACAGTTACATAGCTTGCTATTCGCCTGTTTCCACGCCTCGAATACAAACAAAAACCCTGCGTCAAATGCACACGTTATTTTATTCTCATTCCTAAGGAATGATGGGGACAAAAAAACTTTTCCCATCCTATATAATATTCATTCCCGCATAAATATGGGAATAATGACAAACCTGTGCAAGTATTTAGCTTACACAAAAAATTATCTATATCTGCTTAGGAGTTTGATTTGAAGCCAGTAAAAGTTGGTGTTTTAGGTTTAGGTACTGTCGGTGGCGGTACAGTTAATGTTTTAAAACGCAATGCACTAGAAATCTCTCGTCGTGCGGGAAGGGAAATTATTATCACTCGTGCCTCATTAAGAGACCTCTCGCGTGAGCGTCTGTGTGACACATCAGCGTTAAGTCTAAGCACAGATCCTTACGAAATTATTAATGACCCTGAGATTGAAATTATCTTAGAGTTAATGGGTGGCACTAGCCTTGCAAAAGAACTGGTTTTACAAGCGATAGCCAATGGTAAACACATTGTTACCGCCAATAAAGCACTAATTGCTTTGCATGGTAACGAAATCTTTGCTGCTGCTAGTAAAGCCAATGTCATGGTAACTTATGAAGCGGCTGTTGCAGGCGGCATTCCCATCATCAAAGCCATTCGCGAAGGGCTCAGTGGCAATCAGATCAATTGGTTAGCGGGGATTATCAATGGTACAGGTAATTTTATTCTAACCGAAATGCGCGATAAAGGTCGTGACTTTGCAGATGTACTAGCAGAAGCTCAGGCACTAGGCTATGCAGAAGCTGACCCTACTTTTGATGTCGAAGGAATTGATGCTGGGCATAAGTTAATGATACTGGCCTCTATTGCATTCGGCATTCCACTACAGTTTGAAAATGTCTATACCGAAGGTATTACTAAAATCACCCGTGCAGATGTCGAATATGCTGGAGAATTAGGCTACCGTATCAAACATTTAGGGATTGCTCGTAAAACAGCACAAGGAATTGAGCTTAGAGTACACCCTACCCTTATTCCTGAACGCCGCTTGATTGCAAATGTTGACGGGGTTATGAACGCCGTTTTAGTGCAGGCTGACGCAGTAGGTCCTACGTTATATTATGGAGCAGGGGCAGGGGCTGAAGCGACCGCTTCTGCAGTGGTAGCAGATATTGTTGATGTTGTACGCGCTTTAACACTAGAGGTAGATAATAGAGTCCCTTATCTGGGTTTCCAGGAAAGTGCGATGATAGATTTACCCATCCTAGCGCCTGAAGAAATTGAAACGACCTACTATTTACGCCTGACAGTGGAGGATAAACCGGGGGCATTAGCCGATATTACCAATATTCTGGCACAGCAAAATATCAGTATAGAAGCACTGATACAAAAAGAACCGCAACAGGGCGAGACAAAAGTGCCTATTATTATGCTCACGCAAAGAACAATAGAGAAAGAAATGAATGCCGCCATTTCTGCAATCGAAAACCTAACGTCTGTTACTGGGCAAGTCACTCGTATCCGTCTTGAAACATTAGGATAATGATTTTGGCAACATTCACTCCTTGCGCGAACTTAGGAATGGGAATTGAATAAGTTGTGCCATTATGACGCAGTATTTTTGTTTGCCTTCAAGGCGCGGTAACAGGCGCATAGCTAGCTACGTAACTGTTTCCGCAACGCAGAAGGCGAACAAAAAGACACGTCAGAATGCACACGTTATTTGATTCCCATTTCTTAATAATGTACACGAAATAAGCTGCACAATAGTAGGATGGGCAAAGGTATTTGTCGTGCCCATCATGATACTGAACCGGTGCTTGACTCTTTCGTTTGGCCTGCTGGGCATGCTGCGCTTTGCCCATCCTACTAGTAAATCGTGGACGCTCCTTACAGAACGTTAGGTAACGATGTGTCATTCAATCATAATGGTGGCTGGCTTATTTCTTGTGAATAAGCCAATAACAAATCTATTTAATTTATAAACGATCTCTTTAAAGGTAAATAATGAAAAACTATAAAATCGCAGTTTTGGCAGGCGATGGAATTGGACCAGAAATCATGCAAGAAGCTGTTAAGATTTTAAAACTGGTAGAACAACGTAATGATGTCAGCTTTGAACTAATACCCGCTTTGTTCGGTGCCTGTGCTTATTTTGCAACTGGAGATGCTTTTCCACAGGAAACCAAAGATATCTGTGATAGTGCCGATGCCATTCTTAAAGGCCCTATCGGTTTAAGCCATGAAGAATCAAAAACTATTCCTATCGATAAGCAGCCGGAGCGTGGTGCGTTATTACCAATGCGTCGTCGCTACAATACCTATGCAAACTTTCGCCCTGTCTCTCTCCCCAAAGAACTTGCCCATTTTTCGCCATTAAAGCCCGAAATTATTGGTGAAGGCATTGATATCATTATTGTTCGTGAATTAGTGGGTGGTTTATATTTTGGCGAAAAAGAAATGGGCGTTGATGAAAACGGCCAGCGTTATGTCAAAGAAACATTAGAATATACTGAAGCTCAGATTCGCCAGATTATGCATAAGGCATTCAAACTAGCCAGTCACAGAAAAAAAGTACTGCATAATATTCACAAAAGTAATGTGTTGAAATCCAGCGTATTATGGAATGAGATTATGGAAGAAGTCGCTAAAGAATACCCTGAAATTGAGGTGATTAATATTCTGGTCGATGCGGCAGCAACCTTACTTTGTCTAAAACCGACACAGTTTAATGTGATGGTCATGGAAAATATGTTTGGTGATATTTTGAGTGATCAGGGCGGTGGTATTCTTGGCTCATTGGGCTTAATGCCATCCGCCTGCTTAGGCGATGAGAAAGCATATTATGAACCATCACACGGATCAGCACCTGATATTGCAGGAAAAAATATTGCGAACCCTTATTCTATGATTGGTTCAGTGGCTATGATGCTAGAAAACAGTTTTGATATGCAGGATGAGGCCAAAAATGTCTGGGCTGCGATGCAAGGTGTATTTGCCGACGGTTTTTCAACGGCAGATCTATCAAAACCGGGTTCAGGTGTTAATATGATCAGCACAATTGAGTTTGGCGATAAAGTCGTCGAAAAATTATCTGGCATGCCAAGAGTTTAAGAAAACGACTAACACTGCAGATGGGTCTTTAACTAACAAGCTCTCATCATCAGATACGCACTATTTTCAAATCCTCTGTTCCTATGCGCGTCCAGTGTAGAGCGGACTAAAGTCCGCTCTACACGCCTTAGAAATGTAGGCAATTTATTATGTGATAAATTTATAATAAATCAAGACAAACTTAACACCCTACTATGCGCCTATTTCCACGCCTTGAAGACGGACAAAAAGACCAGCAATCTTGGATGATTATTTGTTTCCATCTTCCTTAAATTCTGAAAGTCATTACACTCACCGTTACTCTTACAAATCGAAGGAACGCTCTACACCACAATTGAGCACCCGACCAATCTCGCCCCCTTTCATTGAAATACCTGATTACCTCCTACATTCCGCACCCCAAATTAACCATCTCCTGAATATAATTTCTCATATTTTTCGCCTAACAGGCTTAGTAACAGAATATGGTGAGAATTAATATTTAAAACAAGGACTTGAGAGTTTGTCAACAGTAAGACATGTATACCACTAAAAAACTGAAATACCCAGCGTGCAGTT
>CAYZUM010000010.1:0-26323 GCA_964481455.1 uncultured Methylomonas sp.
GAATGAAGGTGACAGGAGTCCCTGAATTTCACGAAGTAGCATGGCGCGCCTGTTTCGTCAAATCTTAAATATCCACTATTTTTGTCATTCAATGGTTTGGAGGGCATAGGTTTGGGCTAGCTAATTGAGCGTAGTGAGATAACGTACCCCAGCAATATCCTGATGGCTTATACAGTCTAATATTTGAAGCCAACTACGCCAACTACCAGTTATTGAGTTCCTTGTTGAGTATAACATGCAGTTTATTGGTAATAATTTCATTCTCATGCAATTCTTGCAAGGTGTCTGACTGCACAGTCTGTAATAGATTAATGGCTGACTGTTCGTTTAGATGTTCCAGCATATCCTGATTAGAATCAATCTCATGTTGCATTTGCTGCTCAGTCACTCTTTTTAATTCTTGATAAATAGCAATTACATTACTAATTGCCTTGGGGTCATCAAAAATTTCACTTAAATGCGAATTTTTTAATTGCTCCATTTCCTCTAAAACTTTGGAAATAAGAAGGTATTGTGTCTGGTAATATAGGTAGAGTTCTTTTGGATCATCTGTTCTATTCTGTAAGAAAAATATTTTGCGGATAGTATCATTAAAAACAGTTACCCAGGTTGTTAAATAAGCATTGAGTGATTTTAATTTTGCACTATCCTGTTCAACTCGTTCAGTTTGTATCTCTAAAATATTGAGGTTCTTCTTATAGATAGTTTCACTAATCTCGTCATGTTTGAAAAGTGCTTTTAGTTCCTTTTTTTGTATTTTTAACGTATAGAGACGCAACATATTTTCCACAATATGGGCTGAGTTAATATTTAGCTCTGCGCATTGTTTGCAAATTTTCTCATGAAGTCGTAAGTAATAGTCGCTAAATTTCTGGAATTGTTCTTCGCTAATGTAATGATTGTCATAGAGTTCTTTGCTGCGGTGGATAATATCCATATAGATAAGCGCCTTACTTTTGTAATAACTGAGTTGTTCATAAGGTAATAGAACGTCAATTTTTAGCCAGCGTACGACTTTTCCCATGGTCGTTGCCTTGACCAGTAGGCTAAAATAAATACTGCCAATAGTGATGGCGATAATAAATTCCTTGATTGAGAATTCATAGGGCCAATTTGCTAAGGAGATATCATCGGGGATAAGCAGTACCATTATCACCGCGAGTGAGCCGCGTAAGCTACCCCAGGCCATTAAGTGTTGCCAGCTTGCAGGAATGTTCTCTTCTGATTTAAACTGATTGGCAATGCCAATGGATATATAGATTGATATGGCGCGTGCTATGATGACAATCAGGATGATCACTAATATTGGTAGCCAGGTGATATTCAAGGATACCGTTAAGCTGGTGAACAGCAACCCCATTAAAATAAAGACCAGAGAATTGGTGACGAAAGCAAAATACTCCCAGAATTTGCCCATGTATTCTTCTACACCGCTAGACATCTTGAAGCGGCCATAATTACCTAGAACCATTGATGCAACAAGGGTAGCAATAATGGAAGATAAATGAATTGCATGTCCCTGAACGACCCAGTTGGCAGAGATGACTTCCGCCAGAAGGAAAGTGAAATGTGCAACCAGCAGTGTTAGGGTGATTTCCAGGTTTTCGTGCCCTTTGACTAGCTCAATGAACTTGGAAAATAAAAAGCCCATAAACAATCCGAATACAGTGCCGCCGATCATCATAGTACAGAATGTAAAAAGCCCATGTAGTAGAGTCGGGTAACCGTGGTAGCCGTGACTAATAACATCAAGTAATACTAGGAAAATGGCAAATGCAGTACCATCATTGAATAAACTCTCACCTTCAAAGATGAGTGTTAAACGGTGAGGGGCTCCAAATTCTTTGAAAAGGGCAAGAACAGCAACCGGGTCAGTGGCAGAAATGATTGCCCCGAATAACAATGTGACCAGTAAAGGGATTTGAAATCCTAGTAGCTGAAGACTCCAGTAACCGATATAACCAATAAAAAGGGTGGAAACCAATAATCCAACTATGGCTAACAAACTGATCGCTATCTTGTTCTCTCTGATGTTTCGAACTTTAATATTATAAGCTGATTCAAAAATTAATACAGGGAGAAAAACAAAGAATAAGAGCTCAGGGGTTAATTGAAAGCTGGTGATAAACGAAAAAAACTCAATGCCAGAGAGTGGTACGAGTAGTGAGCCGGCAATAACCAGTAGTACCGTATAGGGTATACGGAATTTTAACGCAAGAACATTAACTCCCAACGAAATAAACATGAGAGAAAAAATGGAGAGATATACGTCTAGTGTCATAGCAAATGTGTCTTATAGTTAGTGCAACCTATCAATATACAGACATCCCTCTGCGGTCACAAATTATATTTTCTGCGCTGATTCATCAGGAGTATCGGTTAAGGGCCTTCTAAAATTGTTGAAGTAAGTCCGAGATTTAGTCTCTCTAATGTTTTCTTGTGAAGCTCAGTGGTGTGAGTGTTTTGTTTATGCAAGGAATTTTATTGTTTTGAAACGCTTAAGGTAACGCGCAATAAATAAACTTCTCCATATTGCGTAGGATTTTTGTTTGTCTTCAACGCCTGTCCTGTACTTGATGCGGGGGCGTATAAATAGGCGCATAGCAGGCTACGTAACTATTTCTATCAATAAGAAGACGGACAAAAAAAGCAAAATGGGTGGGTTGTTTATTGCGAGTTGCCTAAGCACAAAGGTATTTCAATGTACTGTGACGCGTCTATTTTGTAGCCTCGCAATTCCAGAACACCTTTGGTGCTAAGAGAAATGATGATATACAATGTGTCTGGGTAATTAGCCTGTTCTATATCAGAGCTGGACGGTATGGCTGGAGCGGTAGGATGGGAATGATATATGGCGAAAAGCTGCTCATTATTTGTACGCATCTTTGTCATGACTTGAATTTGTTGCTGAGCATCAAGTTTAAAAAAACTTTCAGGTTTATCGGCAGTATTTTTAATTGGATAGCTGCGGTATGGTATTTCGTTTTGACTGCTGATTAGCCCGCAGACCTCTTGTTCTGGTGTTTGCTGAGCATGATGCAATAAGTCTTGTATGATTTTCTTCGGAATTGAAATTTCGTTAATTTTATTTGCCATGGTGGTAATAGGTGATTAATTGGGTGTTAGCCACTGTGCATAACTTATGCGCGGTTGATTGGATAAATCGTACAGGCATTGAATATGCTGGTAATGTTGTTGGTGAAGTATGTTGTACACGCTTTGTTCTTGATTATAACCATGCTCGAGTACTAAATAGCCACCATTATTGAGAGAGTGTTGGCTTTGTTCGCTAATATGCATAATATCCTGCAGGCCTTGTTGCTGGGCAATTAAGGCGCTACTCGGTTCGTAGCAGACGTCGCCTTGAATTAAGTGGGGGTCATCAGGGGCTATATAAGGTGGGTTACTGATGATAAAGTCAAAAGATTCACCAGCAACTTGCGCCAGCCAGTCACTCTGCAGAAAACGAATTTCAGGTGTCTGATTGTAGTGGGCATTTCTCTGGGCAATGTTGAGTGCTTTTGCGCTACTATCGACGGCAGTGACATTTAGTTGTGGGCATTCAGCTGCTAAAGTTATAGCGATAACGCCTGAACCTGTGCCTAAATCAATCAACTTTGCATCTGGTTTTTTCTGGATAAGTTGCAGGCAAAGTTCAATCAACGTTTCGGTGTCGGGCCTGGGAATTAATACGTTTGAATCGACATAAAAATCTCGTGACCAAAATTCCCGGTTGCCAACAATATAAGCGATAGGTTGCCCCTGTTGCCGTAGTTTAAGGAGTTGCTTAAACTGGTTTAGGTGCTTCGGGGTGAGCTGCTTTTCGGGCCAGGCGCGGAGGTAGCTGCGATTTTTTTCTAAGACATAGCAAAGTAATACTTCCACATCTAAGACAGCAGTGTCGGAAATGTCTTTTAGGGTGGTTGCAGAGGCTGTTAACACTGATTGAATATCATTCATGTCACTGACTTGATTTCTGGCTGACGCTGCTTTTCATCTTGAAGGGTATGATTAAATAAGGATAATTAAGCATTGTTTTTCATTATGTCCTTCATGCTATCTTATTAACTTGTGGTTTTGGGGCGATTGAAAAGTGCTATATTTCGCCCCGGTCACGGGGGGGGCAGTTGAATAGCGAGCTGATTTTTGTTGGGAGCAAAGCCTGTCCCTATGCTTGATGCGGGGAGGCTGGGATCAGGCTACGTTACAATCAGCAACACAGCTATCGGCTAAATTTGGTCGCTAAAAATTCGTAACCATGCCCGTGCGAAGTAAAGCTTACTTATGAGCCTGAATTAGTTTTCCTCGCCTAACTGGGTCAATAATTCAGCCTGGTGTTCATTGATAAGGGGTTGAACGACATGTTCCAGCCCGCCTTGCATAATTTCATCTAGTTTATATAAGGTTAAGTTAATGCGATGGTCTGTTATGCGCCCTTGCGGGTAGTTGTAGGTGCGAATTCGTTCCGATCTATCGCCACTACCGACTTGTAGTTTTCTATTTTCTGAATTTTCCGCGTGCTGTTTTTCCTGTTCGGCAGATAGCAGTCTAGATTGCAATACAGCCATTGCACGCGCTTTGTTTTTGTGTTGTGAACGTTGATCTTGACACTCGACGACAGTTCCTGTCGGTAGGTGAGTCAGACGAATGGCTGAATCTGTTTTATTAACATGTTGACCGCCTGAACCTGAGGCACGGAAAGTATCAACACGTAAGTCACTGGGATTAATATCAATATTATCAATCTCTTCTGCTTCCGGCATGATGGCTACAGTGCATGCGGAGGTGTGTACGCGCCCTTGAGATTCAGTTTCAGGAACCCGTTGAACGCGGTGTGCACCTGCTTCAAATTTAAGCTGGGAATAAACATCTTGACCGGCGATGCGTAGAATAATTTCTCTATAACCACCGTGTTCGCCACGAGTTTCGCTAGTTATTTCAATATTCCAGCCCTTGTTTTCAGCATAGCGCAAATACATGCGGGTTAGATCACCGGAGAAAATGGCAGCTTCATCACCCCCGGTGCCGGCACGAATTTCCATATAGATATTTCGGTTATCGTTTGGGTCTTGGGGCAATAATAATATTTGTAAGTCTTGTTCCAGCTGTTCTTGCTGTTGCTCCGCTTCGGCTATTTCCTCTTTTGCCATTTCACGCATTTCAGCATCGTCTTCACCGAGCATTTCCTGAGCGGCAGTAATTGTTTCTTCGCTTTCAAGAAAGCTATTATAGCAGTCAACTAGAGGGTTGATTTGTGCATATTCCTGGCTTAAAGCGCGAAATTTATTTTGTTCACTCTGCACTTCCGGTTGAGAAAGTAGGGCGGCAATTTCATCAAAACGCTCGCTCATGTTCTCTAATTTAGTCTTTATCGAAGCTTTCATTGGGTATTTTATAGTTTGAAAATTTCTCGTGCAGCGGCAATGAGGTCATGACGTTCATTTTCGCTCGCCTTTCTCATCTGGGTGCAGGGGATGTGAATTAATTTGTTGGTCAGTGTGTGTGCAAGTCGTTGCATGGCATCTTCTGGCGAGGAGCCATTTTTTAAAGAAGAAAGTGCCTTGCGTAAGCTTTCCTGTTGTAATTGTGTGGCTTGCTGACGATAATCAACAATAGTTGATTGCCCGGTTTGTGCTCTCATCCATGATAAAAAATGCTCCACGTTAGTATCAATGATTTCTTCTGCTTGCTCGGCCGCCTGGCGGCGAGAATTTAAGTTATCTTTGATAATGTTTTGTAAATCATCAACGGTATACAGATAGACATCGTTGAGCTTTGCTACTTCTGGCTCGATATCGCGCGGGACGGCTAGATCAACCATAAAAATGGGTTTATGTTTGCGTTTTTTGATAGCACTTTCAACCAGTCCCTTTCCTAAAATAGGGAGTTGACTCGCTGTAGAGGAAACAATAATATCTGCTTCGGCTATATGTAACGGTAATTCAGAGAGTGCAATCGCGTAGCCATTAAATTGGCTGGCCAGGGTGTGAGCTTTATCATATGTACGGTTGGCAATAATAATACGGCCAATGCCATTTTGGTGTAAGTGACGTGCTGTTAATTCAATGGTTTCACCAGCGCCAATGAGTACAGCAGTTTGTTCGCTTAGATTATCGAAAATTTGTTTGCTGAGTTGTACTGCGGCAAAAGCAACAGAAACGGAGCTAGAACCAATGGCGGTATCAGTGCGTACTTTTTTTGCGGTGGAAAAGGTATGCTGAAATAGTTTTCCGAGATTTTTGCCTAGTGTGCCAGCCTGGTTTGCGGTCTGGTAGGCTATTTTCATTTGCCCTAAAATCTGTGGTTCACCCAATACCATGGACTCCAGGCCACTAGCAACGCGAAAAATATGGCGAATTAATTCATTATCTGTGTGTGCATATAAGTAGGGTTTAAATTCGGTATGTTTCAGTTGGCGATGACGGGAAATCCAGTCTATTATAGGGTCTATATTGCTATTTTGTGTCTTGCAGTATATCTCTGTCCGGTTACAGGTTGATAAGATGGCCGCTTCAGATATAGAGTGTTGTTGCCAAAGATCTTTGACCGCTTCATTCAATATTTCTGTGGGAAATGCAAGACGCTCTCGGATTGCAACGGGCGCTGTTGTATAATTAATACCTAAAGCAAGAAGTGTCATTAATGCCCGTTAAATTCTAAAAGTTAGCAGATAAACTTGAAATCATAAATTAATGCTATATTCTAAGGAACTTTAGTGGTTTAGCCAAATGTAATAAAATATCTGTGTTGTTTTTTTATGTTAAATTAAGGTATAGGTGAGCTACAGAGCTATGGTGGCACAATGTATGTGTGTTCTTTCAGGCAGTAACGGTTGTTAGTATGGTGAGTCATGTAAGCATGAAAGGTACTTTCTGACGCTGTTGAGATTAGGCCTTGTTTGCTTCACGCAGGGTTTATATTGGCTGTTTTGGAGCTGGAATAAATCGCTTAACCTTGATTTCCATGCGAGCAAGGTACAAAATTCCAGCACCGCAGCTATTGGTAAAAAACAACTTTTAGAATACCATTGACATGATAATATTAAGCGTCTCTCATATAAGTAATTTAAATTTTAAGGAAATTTCATTGATAGTTTTAAAGGTTATGATGGTGGTGTTTTTTGTTACACTTACCGCATGTGCAGCTAAAGATTCTGGGATCCTGCCTAATTCAACGATTGAAGATCAAGACATAAAATCTACAATGGATGTGCCAGTTCAGGAGGTAGAAACGAATATTTCCCCGGAGGTATTGTTCCTTTTGATGACTGCAGAGATAGCAGGGCAGCGAGAGCAATATGGGCTTGCATTGGATGGTTATTTGCGAGCCGCTAAGCAAGTTAAAGATCCAGAAGTAATCAAGCGAGCAGCAAAGATTGCCCTCTATGTACAAGATAATACCAGATTAAAGCAAGTCCTTGACTTATGGCTGGAGGTGGATCCTGAAAGTCTAGATGCAAGATACTTGATGGCTGTTGTTGCTTTAAAATCAGGAAACCATGAGCAGGCGACTGAGAGTATAGATTTTATTTTAAATCATGATACTCGGGATTTTGATAGCAAAGCCATTGTCATGATCAAGAGCCTTAATAGTCAGCAGAGCGTGGGTCTGGCATATCGGGTTTTTGCTGAGTTGAGTGTAAAATATCCTGAGAATGCACAGTTGTATTTTATTCAGGCTTTATTAGATGCACGGGCGAGAAAGAATGCTCAGGCGCAGGTTAATATTTCCAAGGCACTAGAGCTTGAGCCAGATTGGGTGAAAGCGCTATTGCTTCAGGCGCAGCTTTATATTGCCGAAGGTAAACTATCTATAGCAACGAATATTTTACAGCATGCGGTTGAAGAGGAAGAAAATGCTCAGGTCAGTGAGCAAATAATTCAGCTTTTAATGCAGCAAGGACGGTTTGCAGAGGCAGAAGATGTCTTAATGGATTTAATGGATCGCTATCCTGAGAACAATGAATTGAAATTCAATCTGGCTTTGACCTATTTACAAGCCGGAGAAGAGGGAAAGGCGCGGGATATATTTCAAAACCTGGTTGATGACAAGCACTTTCGAGATAAGGCGGCATTTTATTTGGCACGTATGGATGCTAAGGTCAGGCGATTTAATGAAGCTTTGATATTATTGGATATGGTTGAGTCTGAACCTTATAGGTTTGAGGCAGGTATCAGTGCGGCTTTAATATTAATGGATCAGAAGCGCTATCAGCTTGCATTAGATAAAATAATAAAATTACAGAAAGAATATCCGCAGAAAAAAAGTGATTTGATATTGATTGAGTCAGAGATTTATAGTCAGCAAGACTTGAATCAGAAAGGATTTGATGTGCTAACGAGTGCATTACTTAATGATCCTGAAAATACCAAGGTGTTATATGCAAGGGCACTGATAGCTGAGAAGCTAGGAAAATTACAAGTACTTGAGGATGATTTGCTTTATATTATCGACAAGAACCCTAACGATGCAAATGCTCTAAACGCTCTGGGCTATACACTTGCTGATAGTACTACGCGCTATGAAGAGGCAAAAGTGTACCTAGAAAAGGCAATTGCTATTAAGCCAAATGAGCCCATAATTATGGATAGTTATGGCTGGTTGCTTTTTAAATTGAACCGGCTGGATGAGGCGCTGGTGTATTTACAAAAAGCTTATGACCGACAGCCCCAGGCTGAAATAGCGGCACATTTAGTGGAAGTCTTATGGTCTGTAGGGGAGGTTGAACAAGCAAAAGCGTTGTTGGCAAAAGCGCAGCTAAAAAACCCGGATGATGCGTTATTGATAGAAGTTAAGTCGCGATTATTTGGTGGCCATTAGTGGTGGGGAAAATATTATGCTTATTGCTGATATTGGTTTTGCCTGCTTGTTCATCGGTTGAAACTTACGATGCTAGCATCGGGCGAGAACTCAGTAAGCAACAAGACAAGGTGTTAGAAAAATGGCAATTACAGGGGCGTTTATCAATAAAAAGTGATGACTTGTTAACGGCAAATATTCAGTGGAAGCATGATAAGAAGAGGGATGAACTAAAATTGTCGGGTGCCTTGGGGATGAGTGCGATGCTGATTGAGCTAAGCGAGCATGAAATTATTCTTGATACTGGATATGGCGAGAAACAGAGGTCGAAAAATATAGATGCCTTTATTGCACAGAAAATAGGGTTTGTTGTTCCTCTTACCGCATTGCGTCTATGGGTTGTGGGTGAGTATTTGCAAGATGTGCCAGTACAACCTTTAGAAGAAGGGTTTCAGCAATTAGGCTGGCGGGTGACATATGATGAATATATGCAAACCAGAGTCGGAGTAATGCCGCACAAAATAAAAATAAGCAAAGATAAAATAAAATTAAAACTGGTGATAGATCAGTGGGGCATAGAATGATTGAGCAAAACAGTGCAGAATTAGGCTGGGGAATTAGATGGCCCGCGCCAGCAAAACTTAATTTAATGTTAAGAATAGTAGGACAACGAATGGATGGTTATCATTTACTGCAAACTGTATTTCAAATAATTGATATCGCAGATGGTTTGGTTTTTAGCCAAACTGAAGGTGAGCAAGTGCGATTAAAAAACACTATACCTGGAGTTAAGGAAGCGGATGATTTAACGGTTAGGGCCGCCAATCTTTTAAAGAAAGAAGCCGGATATCAGGGAGGGGTAAGTATTGAAATTGAAAAAAACCTTCCTATGGGAGGTGGTTTGGGAGGGGGGAGTTCGGATGCGGCTACCGTATTGGTGGTATTGAATCAGTTGTGGGGCTTAGGGATTGGCGAACAGCAGTTAATGGAGTTGGGTTTGCAATTAGGCGCTGATGTACCGGTTTTTATTAAAGGAGCTAGCACTTGGGCAGAAGGTGTGGGGGAGAAATTGACTGAAATGGAGTTACCTAAGGCATGGTTTGTCATTGTTAAACCGAAATGTCATGTCGATACCGGAAAAATATTTTCAGCAAATAATTTGACACGGGATAGTAAATCCATCACAATACCTGACTTTAACTCAGGCGATAATCAGAATGATTGTTTGTCCGTAGTTAGTGACTTGCACGCTGAAGTAAGACAGGCATTGGTTAGTTTGTCAAAATATGGAAAAGCTAGATTGACAGGGACGGGCGCATGTGTGTTTGTTCAATTCAGTCATCTGGAATCAGCAAGGGATGTGTATGATAAAATAGCTTCGACTAATGAAGTTTATATTGCTGAAGGATTAGCTATTTCACCATTGCATAGGCAGATGAGTGAACTCTTTAGTTTCTAAAATTGGGCTGTCGCCAAGCGGTAAGGCACGGGGTTTTGATCTCCGCATACCCAGGTTCGAATCCTGGCAGCCCAGCCAATTATTCTTCCAAATTAAATCAGCTCGGTACTCTAAATGAGTAATACTTCGTGTGATACTTCAATGATGGTTTTTTCTGGAAATGCCAATATAGAGCTTTCAAAAGGCATTGTGCGGCGATTGAGTATGCGTCTTGGGATGGCTTCAGTTGGTCGATTTAGTGATGGTGAAGTGACTGTTGAAATAGAGGAAAATGTCAGAGATAAAGATGTTTTTGTTATTCAGCCTACTTGTGCGCCAACTAATGAAAATTTGATGGAGCTGTTGGTGATGATAGATGCCTTAAAGAGGGCGTCTGCTTCTCGAATTACGGCAGTTATGCCCTATTATGGGTATGCTAGACAAGATAGGCGCTCGCGTTCAGCACGTGTTGCGATTAGCGCAAAACTAGTTGCTACAATGGTCGGGGTTGCAGGTGCTGACAGGGCCTTGACCGTAGATTTGCATGCTGATCAGATTCAAGGGTTCTTTGATATACCTGTAGATAATGTGTATGCGTCGCCGATATTGCTCGGTGATGTGTGGCGTCAAAATTATGAAAATTTGATTGTTGTTTCTCCGGATGTTGGGGGAGTGGTTAGGGCGCGAGCATTGGCAAAGCGTCTAGATGATGCAGATCTGGCCATTATTGATAAGCGGCGTCCTATGGCAAATGTGGCTGAGGTGATGCATATAATCGGTGATGTAAGTGGTAAGACTTGTGTCATGATTGATGATTTAGTTGATACGGCTGGTACTCTTTGTAGTGCGGCAGCTGCATTAAAAAAGCAAGGTGCTGTTAAAGTGGTTGCTTACTGTACGCACCCGGTGTTATCGGGATGTGCAATAGAAAATTTACGCCACTCAGTCTTGGATGAGTTGGTGGTGACGGATACAATTCCGCTAAGTAAAGAGGCGGGTAAGTTGGGTAAAATACGACAGTTAAGTGTTGCAGATATGTTGGCTGAGACAATTAGACGGATTGCTGTAGGTGAGTCGGTTAGCTCGCTTTATGTTGATTGAAAAAGCTGTTGATTGATGATTTTAAGTTATTGTTTGTAGGGTGTGGAGAAACTAGATGTCTAGCGTTTTTGAATTTGATGCTGTAAGTAGAGTGAGTGCAGGTACGGGTGTTGCAAAAGCAGTGCGACGTAAAGGTAATATTCCGGCTGTGGTTTATGGTGGGTCGGCAGAGCCAGAGTTGATTGAGTTAAATCAAAATGAAATAGAAAAAAAGCTGGCTAATGAGGCTGTTTATTCGCATGTCCTGCAGTTGAATGTTGGTGGTAAGGTGCAGAATGCTATTTTAAAGGATATGCAAAGGCATCCTGCGAAAGATACCATTATTCATATGGATTTTATGCGTATCAATATGGATGAGAAAATTAAAGTGCATGTTCCATTGC
Organism: uncultured Methylomonas sp.; assembly: GCA_964481455.1. Taxonomy (GTDB): domain Bacteria; phylum Pseudomonadota; class Gammaproteobacteria; order Methylococcales; family Methylomonadaceae; genus Methyloprofundus. The sequence goes on from CAYZUM010000010.1 coordinate 11,722, forward strand.
ACTTTATCAATGAAGAGATTTCGGTTGGTGTTAAGGCTGGCGGTGTGGTGACGCACTCTATGGTTGAAGTTGAGGTTTTATGTTTGCCGGGTGATCTGCCTGAATATATAGCTGTAGATTTGGAGGGTGTTGATATCGGTGGTTCTGTGCATTTGGTGGATATTGCTGTTCCTGAAGGAGTGGATATTCTTGCCTTGACACATGGTGAGGATCATAATTTACCTGTTGCTCAAATCGTGAAAACAAGAATTGCGGCCAGCGAAGATGACGATGCTGACGTAGATGGTGATGAAGGTGTTTCTGAAGCTAGCGAGTGATTAAGCTTCTTGTAGGTCTGGGAAATCCAGGCCATAAATATTTAAAAACCCGGCATAATGCCGGGTTTTTGCTATTAGATGAATTGGCAAAAGAAGAGGGAGTTTCGTTTTCACGGCAAGCTCGTTTTTTGGGTGATTTTGCCGAGTTAAGAGCACGTTCTGGGTGTGTGTACTTGCTTAAGCCCACTACGTTTATGAATCGTAGTGGGCAGTCTGTTATGTCAGTAATGAAATATTACAAGATTAAAGCGGAAGAGGTTCTTGTGGTGCATGATGAGCTAGATTTTGAGGTGGGCGCTCTGAAGTTGAAAGCAGGGGGAGGGCATGGAGGTCATAATGGACTTCGAGATATTATTTCCAGTACGGGTGTTAAGAATTTTAAGCGGTTGCGTGTTGGAATAGGCAGGCCTGGTCCTGGAAAAGTGGTCGCGGATTATGTGTTATCTGATTTTTCTAAAAGCGACCTGCGACAAGTAAATGAGTTATTTTCTTGTTTTATTGAGTGTGTATCTGGTTTGGTGTCGGGAGATTTTGATGCTGTTACTCAGAAATTGCATTCCCGCTAAAATAAAAAATTGACAGTCTAGTTTTTTTCAATCATAATACCAATTCTGAACGGAGGGGTTCCCGAGTGGCCAAAGGGATCAGACTGTAAATCTGACGGCTCTGCCTTCGGAGGTTCGAATCCTCCCCCCTCCACCATTCAGTGGTTAATTCTGCGGGTGTAGTTCAATGGTAGAACTCCAGCCTTCCAAGCTGATCACGTGGGTTCGATTCCCATCACCCGCTCCATATTAGTTTAAGCCCATATAGCTCAGCGGTAGAGCACTTCCTTGGTAAGGAAGAGGTCACCGGTTCAAGTCCAGTTATGGGCTCCATTTTATAAAGTGTTGCAAAAAAACGTAATATAAGGTCCTTGGTACAATGGCTAAAGAAAAATTTGAACGTAATAAGCCTCATGTAAACGTTGGTACAATTGGCCACGTTGATCACGGTAAGACAACTCTAACTGCTGCGCTGACAAAGGTAATGGCAGAGAAGCTGGGTGGAGAAGTAAAAGCATTTAATCAGATTGATAATGCACCTGAGGAGCGTGAGCGTGGTATTACAATTGCAACATCGCATGTAGAATATGAGTCAGAAGTCCGTCATTACGCTCATGTAGATTGTCCGGGTCACGCGGATTATGTGAAAAACATGATTACGGGTGCTGCGCAGATGGATGGTGCTATTTTGGTGTGTGGTGCGACCGATGGTCCTATGCCGCAAACTAGAGAGCATATATTGCTTTCGAGGCAGGTTGGTGTTCCGTACATAGTTGTATTCTTAAATAAAGCTGACCTACTTGCAGAGGACTGCGGTGGTGTAGGGACTGAAGAATACAATGAAATGCTTGAATTAGTTGAAATGGAAATTCGTGAGATTTTAGATCAGTACGAGTTCCCTGGTGATGATACGCCTATTATTGTTGGTTCGGCTTTAAAGGGTTTGGAAGGTGATGATAGCGAGTTAGGCGTTCCATCTATTCTCAAGTTGGTTGATGCTCTAGATAGCTATATACCAGAACCAGAAAGAGCAACGGATGGTGCTTTTCTAATGCCGATTGAGGATGTGTTCTCAATTTCAGGTCGTGGAACTGTTGTGACAGGGCGTATTGAGCGTGGTGTTGTCAAGGTTGGTGAAGAAATTGAAATCGTCGGTATCAAAGAAACTACAAAAACAACTTGTACTGGTGTTGAGATGTTCCGTAAGTTGCTTGATCAGGGTGAGGCGGGTGACAACGTAGGTATCTTGTTAAGAGGGACAAAGCGTGAAGAGGTTGAGCGTGGACAGGTCTTGTCACACGTTGGGACAATCACGCCACATACAAGGTTTACATCGGAAATTTATGTATTGTCTAAAGAGGAAGGTGGTCGTCATACGCCATTTTTTAATGGTTATCGTCCGCAGTTCTACTTTAGAACAACAGACGTAACAGGTGCTGTTGATTTGCCAGAAGGCGTGGAAATGGTCATGCCGGGTGATAACGTATCTGTAGAGGTGACTTTAATGGCGCCAATCGCGATGGAGGACGGCTTACGCTTTGCAATACGTGAAGGCGGGCGTACGGTTGGTGCGGGTGTTGTTGCAAAAATAATTGAATAATATAGCTAAATATAGTATAATTATTCGTTCTAAAGGGTTTGTGCGTGTAGGTCAGTGGCTCAATTGGTAGAGCAGCGGTCTCCAAAACCGCAGGTTGTGGGTTCGAGTCCCTCCTGGCCTGCCAACTCGCATTAGTCAATGTTAAAATCAAGAAGTTCTCAAATATAATCCATCAAATGAATACTCAGGCAAAGGAAGGGACATCTGGAATAGATGTGCTTAAATATGTTTTGTCTCTTGTGCTGGTTAGTGCAGGTGTGGTTGCTTTTTATCAATTCTCAGATTACTCTCAATTATATAGGGTTCTGGGTATGGTTGTGATTGTTGTTACCGCGGTAACAATCATGATGACGACAGCAGTGGGGCGTGATTCCTGGGTATTTACTCAGGAAGCAAGGTTAGAAGTAAGGAAGGTAGTATGGCCTACGCGATCTGAAACCATGCAAACTACGTTAATGGTTTTTGCGATGGTTATTATCGTTGGCCTGTTTTTGTGGGTTTTAGATATGTTCCTATTTTGGGCCATTACATCGCTGACGACTTAATGGTAAAGATAGCTGAGAGAGGTTTAGGATGGCAATTCGCTGGTATGTTGTGCATGCATATTCAAATTATGAAAAGAAAGTAAAGCAGTCTCTTGAAGAAAAAATTAAAAGGGAAGGTTTAGAGCAGTATTTCGGGAAGATTCTTGTGCCGACTGAAGAAGTTGTTGAGATGAGAATGGGTCAGCAGAGGAAAAGTGAGAGAAAATTCTTTCCAGGATATGTCCTAGTACAGATGGAATTAACCGATGAAACTTGGCATTTAGTAAGAGATGAAGCAAGAGTTCTTGGTTTTATTGGGGGGACATCAGAGCGTCCAGCCCCTATTTCGGATCAGGAAGCTGAAAGAATTTTAAGCAGAGTTGAAGAGGGTGTCAATAAGCCTAGGCCTAAAGTTTTATTTGAGGTGGGTGAGGTTGTACGTATAAATGACGGTCCATTTAAAGACTTTAATGGTGAGATCGAAGAAATAAATTACGAAAAGAATAAATTACGTATATCTGTTTTGATTTTCGGAAGATCTACTTCTGTTGAATTAGGGTTTAATGAAGTCGAAAAAAATTAAATAGAATATTAAGGTAGAAAACATTGGTCCTCATCAAAAGATGGGGATTTTTTATCTATGGGGAGCTGAAATGCGTTATCACCCAAACTGGAGCATAAAATGGCTAAAGAAGTCACCGCATATATTAAACTGCAAGTTAAAGCAGGTGAAGCAAATCCAAGCCCACCTGTAGGTCCGGCACTTGGTCAGCACGGTGTCAATATTATGGAGTTTTGTAAGGCATTCAATGCGAAAACTTCAGATGTAGAAAAGGGCTTACCTATTCCTGTTGTTATTTCTGTTTATAGTGATAGAAGTTTTACTTTTATTACCAAAACGCCCCCCGCTTCTATATTATTAAAAAAAGCGGTGGGTATCACCTCAGGTAGTAGTAATCCAAATACAATAAAAGTAGGTACGGTAACACGTACACAACTTGAAGAAATTGCAAAGACTAAAATGGAAGACTTGAATGCAAACGATATGGATTCTGCTGTGAAGATTATTGCAGGCAGTGCGCGTAGCATGGGTCTTGATGTGGAAGGTTTATAATGGCTAAATTATCTAAAAGAGCAAAAATTGCTAAAGAAAAAGTAGATTCTGAGCGTCAATACTCCCTTGCTGAGGCGGTAGCTGTCCTAAAAGAACTTGCAACAAGAAAATTTTCAGAATCTGTAGATGTCAGTGTTAATTTAGGCATAGATGCTAGAAAATCTGATCAAAATGTCAGAGGGGCAACACTACTGCCTAAAGGCTCTGGTAAAACAGTTAGAGTTGCTGTTTTTACTCAGGGTCCAAATGCAGATGCTGCCAAAGAGGCTGGTGCTGATATCGTTGGGATGGAAGATCTTGCAGATCAAGTAAAAAAAGGCCAAATGGATTTTGACGTGGTGATTGCATCTCCTGATGCAATGCGCGTTGTCGGTCAATTAGGTCAAGTATTAGGCCCAAGAGGCTTAATGCCAAACCCTAAAGTAGGTACCGTTACGCCTGATGTTGCTACTGCAGTTAAAAATGCAAAAGCAGGACAGGCTCGCTATCGGACTGACAAAGCAGGTATTGTACATAGCTCTATTGGTAAGATTGAATTTAGTGCGGATGATATTAAAGAAAATCTAGAGGCTCTGATTGCTGATTTGGTAAAAGCAAAACCAAGTGCAGCAAAAGGTATTTATTTACAGAAAATCAGTCTATCTACAACGATGGGGCCTGGTCTTACTTTGGATCAATCTTCTCTTTCAATATAGCTGAATATTTTGCGCCAGATCTGGCGTGAAGTTATTTAAATTTTTGGTTGCCAGTTTGATTGGTAACCATCAAAGACCGTAGGTGCTTTGCTTAAAAATAAAAGCCTACGTAGATGGGAATTGAGGCTAGGAAACTGGTGATAGACCCGTTGGGTGCATCTCGAAAGAGTTGTGGTGTGTAAACCTGATGAAAATCAGTAAAAAACGGAGAAAATTGTGGCCTTAGCATTAGATGGCAAAAAAGCTGTTGTAGAGGAGTTAGCTCCCTACGCCGCTAAAGCGCATTCTGCTGTTGCAGCTGAATACCGTGGATTGACAGTAACGGAATTAACTGAGTTACGTAAAGTTGCTAGAGAAACAGGCGTTTATTTGCGTGTTGTAAAAAACACATTGGCAAAACGTGCAGTGGTTGGGACTCCCTTTGAATGTATGCAGGATAAAATGGTTGGACCATTGATTCTTGCATTTTCAATGGATGATCCAGGTTCTGCTGGTCGCTTAATTAATGATTTTGCAAAAAAGAATGATAAGTTGGTTGCAAAAATTGTTTCAATTGACGGTGAAGCGTATGACGGTTCAGAGCTCGCTCGTTTAGCGAGTCTACCAACACGTGATCAAGGTATTAGCTTGGTTATGGCGTTGATGTTGGCTCCTGTAGAAAAGCTGGCGCGTACCTTACTTGCTCTAAAAGAGCAGCGTGATGGTGGTGAATCAAGTACAGAAAGCGAAGCAGAGTAAGCTTTTAATAGCAGTTTAATAACCAATTATTTTTAGAGGAATATACAATGGCTATCTCACAAGAAGATATCTTGGACGCAGTATCTAACATGACTGTTATGGAAATCGTTGATTTAATTTCAGCGATGGAAGAAAAATTTGGCGTATCTGCAGCAGCAGTTGCAGCGGCTCCTGCTGGTGATGATGCGGCTGGTGCGGCAGAAGAACAAACTGAATTTGATGTTGTTATGGAATCTTTTGGCGCTAATAAAGTATCTGCTATTAAAGCAGTGCGTGCACTAACAGGACTAGGGCTGAAAGAAGCTAAAGGGGCTGTCGAAAGTTGCCCGGTAACCTTAAAAGAAGGTGTTAGCAAAACAGAAGCTGAAGAAGCAAAAGAAGCATTAGAAGCAGCAGGTGCTTCTGTCGAAATTAAATAATTTTGACAAAAACTCATAAGCAGTGCCTGTAATATAGGCTGGTGCCTACTTAAGTAGTCACCAGCCTTTTACTGTTTATAACGCTACGAATTCAGAAACCTACTCTTGACAAAGGATAAGGAAGTAATATGGCTTACTCTTTTACTGAAAAAAAACGCCTCAGAAATAATTTTGGAAAAGCAAATGAAGTACTAGAAGTACCTTACTTGCTTGCAACACAAATCAAATCTTATGCAGGTTTTTTACAAACAGGTATAAAGCCCGCTAAAAGAAAAGATGTTGGTTTGCATGCGGCATTTTCCAGTGTCTTCCCAATTGAGAGTCATTCAGGCTATGCAATTCTGGAATACGTAAAATACCGTTTAGGTGAGCCAGTCTTTGATGTGCGTGAGTGTCAACAGCGTGGAGCAACATATGCGGCACCCTTACGTGTTATCGCGCGTCTGGTTATTTACGATAAAGATGCACCAGGCAGTACAAAAGTTGTAAAGGATATAAGAGAGCAAGAAGTCTATATGGGCGAATTGCCATTAATGACTGACAATGGAACCTTTGTCATAAATGGAACGGAACGAGTAATTGTTTCTCAATTACACCGTAGCCCGGGTGTGTTTTTTGATCACGATAAAGGTAAAACACATTCTTCTGGTAAGTTACTGTTAAATGCGCGTGTTATACCTTATAGAGGGTCATGGCTGGATTTCGAATTTGACCATAAAGACTGTGTGTTTGTCAGAATTGACCGGCGTCGTAAGATCCCCGCCACAATTTTATTGCGCGCGCTGGGATATGATAATGAAGAAATGCTTAAAATTTTCTTCACAACAAATAAATTTGCGATAAGTGAGGATAAAATCTTATTGCACTTAATTCCTGAAAGACTCAAAGGCGAAATTGCTACATTCGATATCAAGCATGATGGAAAGGTACTAGTAGAAGAAGGTCGACGTGTCACTGCCAAGCATATCAGGCAGATGCAAAAAGGAAAAATTCAGGAGTTAGAAGTACCAAGGCTTTATCTTCATGGAAATGTATTAGCTCATAATATTATAGATGAAACCACTGGTGAGCTGGTCGCAAGTGTAAATGACGAAATTACAGAGGAGTTACTTGACAAACTAATTTCTGAAGGTATAAGTGAAATCAATACACTTTATGTAAATGATTTAGATCGTGGTGCATACATATCTCTTGCAATGCGTCTGGATAATACGACAAATCGACTAGAAGCATTGATTGAAATTTATCGAATGATGCGTCCTGGTGAGCCGCCAACAAAAGATTCAGCAGAAAATTTATTTAAGAATCTTTTTTTTACTGATGATAGGTATGATTTGTCGGCAGTTGGGCGCATGAAATTTAACCGCCGTTTAGGGATAGCTGATGAAGAAGGTGAAGGAACCCTAAGCAATGAAGATATAATTAATGTCTTAAAGGAATTGATCAATATCAGGAATGGTAATGGTGTGGTTGATGACATTGATCATTTAGGAAACCGGCGTGTAAGATCTGTTGGTGAGATGATTGAGAACCAGTTTAGAGTGGGTTTGGTAAGGGTTGAGCGAGCCGTTAGAGAAAGATTGACTCTTGCAGATTCTGAAGGCTTGATGCCGCAAGAAATTATTAATGCAAAGCCCGTTTCAGCAGCGGTTAAAGAATTTTTTGGTTCCAGTCAGTTATCTCAATTTATGGATCAAAATAACCCACTCTCACAGGTGACTCATAAAAGACGTGTTTCGGCATTAGGGCCGGGTGGTTTAGCGAGAGAGCGTGCAGGATTTGAGGTAAGAGATGTTCATACGACGCACTATGGGCGTGTATGTCCTATTGAAACGCCTGAAGGGCCAAATATTGGTCTGATTAATTCATTGGCTGTTTACGCGCGCACTAATGATTACGGGTTTCTAGAGACACCCTATCGTAAAGTTGAAAATGGAATCGTTACTGATCAGGTAGATTATCTATCAGCTATAGGCGAAGGAAATTTCGTGATTGCTCAGGCAAGTGTGCCTGTGGATGATAAAGGAAAGTTAGTTGAAGGCTTGGTATCTTGTCGATACAAAGATGAATTTACATTGGTGGCTTCTGAATCTGTAGATTATATGGATGTTTCGGCTAAGCAAATTGTCTCGGTCGCTGCTTCCATTGTGCCGTTTCTAGAGCATGATGATGCCAATAGGGCCTTGATGGGTTCAAACATGCAACGTCAGGCTGTTCCTGTTCTTAAGGCTGAAAAGCCAATAGTAGGAACAGGTATGGAGCGTACGGTTGCCAAGGATTCGGGAGTAACAGTCGTTGCCACTCGTGGTGGTGTGATTGAGACGGTTGATGCTAGTAGAATTGTAGTGCGTGTCAATGACACTGAGACGGCTGCAGGAGAAGTTGGCGTTGATATATATAACTTAATTAAATACGTACGCTCAAACCAGAATACTTGTATCAATCAAAAACCATTAGTTAGGCCAGGCGATGTTGTTGTTGCTGGTGATATTATGGCGGATGGTCCTTCTACAGACATGGGTGAGTTAGCGTTAGGGCAAAATATGCTAATCGCTTTTATGCCTTGGAATGGATACAACTTTGAGGATTCAATTCTGGTTTCTGAGCGAGTTGTTAAAGAAGACCGGTTTACTTCAATTCATATTGAAGAAAAAACCTGTATAGCGCGTGATACCAAGCATAGTCCAGAAGAAATTACGGCGGATATCCCGAATGTCAGTGAAGAAGCGCTTTCTAAGCTAGATGATTCTGGAATTGTTTATGTTGGGGCAGAAGTTAAGGGAGGCGATATACTGGTTGGTAAGGTAACCCCTAAAGGTGAGTCTCAGCTAACACCAGAGGAAAAGTTACTGCGTGCCATTTTTGGTGAAAAAGCAGCCGATGTTAAAGATACTTCATTGAGGGTGCCAGGCAGTATCCGTGCTACCGTAATTGATGTACAAATTTTTACTCGTGATGGCGTAGAAAAAGATAAGCGAGCGCTGGCGAATGAAGAGGCGGCAATCAAAAGTTATAAAAAAGACATAAATGACCAGTTGGGGATTGTTGAGAAAGATATTTATCAGCGGATTGCAAATGTTATTATTGGTGAAAAAGCTTTATCAGGTCCAAATAGCTTAAAATCATCAACTGTAATTACTCAGGATTACTTAGAAGGTATTAGGTACTCCGAATGGTCTAATATCAAAATGGAGAACGAAGAACTTAACGTGCAGTTAGAAGGCCTGGACGGGAAAATTGTTAAGTTACGTAAAGAGTTTGATGAAAAATTTGAAGTAAAGCGTAAGAAAATAACCATGGGCGATGATTTAGCGCCAGGTGTATTGAAGATGGTTAAAGTTTATTTAGCTGTTAAAAAACGTATTCAGCCAGGTGATAAAATGGCTGGACGTCATGGAAATAAAGGGGTTATCTCGCGAATAAATCCTATTGAAGATATGCCTTATCTGGCAGATGGAACACCTATAGATATTGTTCTAAATCCATTGGGTGTGCCGTCACGTATGAATGTTGGGCAGGTACTGGAAACTCATCTAGGCTGGGCGGCGAAAGGGCTGGGGCATCAGATTGGTAAAATGCTGGAAGCGCAGTCTGCGACGATAGAAATTAGAAGTTACCTAGATAAAATTTATAATAATAGTGGTCAGAAAGAAGATCTGGATTCATTTTCAGATGAAGAGATTCTAGAGATGGCTAGAAACCTAGTGGCTGGTGTGCCTATGGCGTCGCCGGTTTTTGATGGGGCATCTGAAGAAGAAATTCGTTACATGCTATCTTTGGCAAAACTACCCGAAAGTGGGCAAACTACACTCTATGATGGCTTGACAGGAGAGGCGTTTGAACGTGATATAACGGTCGGTTATATGCATATGCTTAAATTGAATCATCTGGTAGATGATAAAATGCACGCGCGCTCAACTGGGCCCTATAGCTTGGTAACGCAACAGCCATTAGGTGGTAAAGCCCAATTTGGGGGGCAGCGTTTTGGAGAGATGGAAGTATGGGCTCTTGAAGCGTATGGTGCTGCCTATACATTGCAAGAAATGCTAACGGTTAAGTCCGATGATGTAACAGGGCGAACCCGGATGTATAAAAATATCGTCGATGGAAATCATCAAATGGAGGCGGGTATGCCTGAGTCCTTTAACGTACTAATTAAAGAAATTCGCTCATTAGCAATCAATATAGAAGTGCAGTAGCCTTGTATTGAATAGTTTAGCTTATGAGTTCTGGCATTGCCAGATAACACACTAAGGGGAAAAGCTCTTGAAAGATTTATTAAATTTCTTAAAACGCCAAAATCGCACGGCTGATTTTGATCAAATTAGTATTGGCCTAGCATCGCCAAACCAGATTAGATCATGGTCATATGGTGAGGTTAAAAAGCCTGAAACGATTAATTATCGTACTTTTAAGCCTGAGCGTGATGGTCTGTTTTGTGCCAAAATATTTGGTCCTATGAGCGACTATGAGTGTTTGTGTGGTAAATATAAGCGTTTAAAGCATCGTGGTGTCATCTGTGAGAAATGTGGTGTTGAAGTTACTTTGACTAAAGTACGCCGCGAACGTATGGGGCATATAGAACTTGCCAGTCCAGTAGCACATATCTGGTTTTTAAAATCATTACCTTCTCGAATTGCTCTGTTACTAGACATGACCTTGCGAGAAATTGAGCGGGTATTATATTTTGAATCATTCGTGGTGCTTGAAGAAGGCATGACGCCTTTGGCAAGAAAAAAACTATTAACAGATGAAGAATACTTAGATGCTTTTGAAGAATATGGAGATGAGTTTGTTGCCAAAATGGGGGCCGAAGCCATTTATCAGTTACTCAAAACGATAGATATTAAAGCAGAAGTCGACAAACTAAGAGAAGAGATTAATAGTACCAATTCCGAGACAAAAATTAAGAAGTTTTCCAAGCGTCTTAAAGTTCTTGAATCATTGTTAGGGTCGTCTAATAGTCCCGAGTGGATGGTTATGAATGTGTTGCCTGTATTGCCACCTGAGCTAAGGCCCTTAGTGCCACTCGACGGTGGACGGTTTGCAACATCAGATTTAAATGACTTGTATAGACGGGTCATTAACCGCAATAACCGATTGCATCGTTTACTTGATTTAAGTGCGCCTGATATCATTATTCGTAATGAAAAAAGGATGTTGCAAGAGTCAGTCGATGCGTTGCTGGATAATGGTCGCCGAGGTCGGGCAATTACAGGTACCAATAGGCGTCCTTTGAAATCACTCGCTGATATGATTAAAGGTAAGCAAGGGCGTTTCAGGCAAAACTTGTTAGGTAAGCGAGTCGATTACTCCGGGCGTTCTGTGATTGTGGTGGGGCCAACTCTAAAGTTGCATCAATGTGGCTTGCCAAAAAAAATGGCGCTAGAATTGTTTAAACCGTTTATCTTTAGCAAGTTACAGCTTCGAGGTTTGGCAACGACCATAAAAGCAGCCAAAAAAATGGTTGAAAGTGAAGGTGCTGAAGTCTGGGATATTCTGGAAGAAGTGATTCGTGAGCATCCTATTCTACTCAATCGTGCGCCTACATTACATAGGTTGGGTATTCAGGCTTTTGAACCAACCTTGATTGAAGGTAAGGCAATTAACCTTCATCCTCTGGTTTGTAGTGCTTTTAATGCCGATTTTGATGGTGATCAGATGGCGGTGCACATACCACTTTCCATAGAAGCTCAGATTGAAGCAAGAACTTTGATGATGGCGACTAATAATATTTTGTCGCCCGCGAATGGAGAGCCAATTATCAATCCGTCTCAGGATGTGGTTTTGGGGCTTTACTTTATGAGTCGGGAAAAGCTTAAAGCAAAAGGTGAGGGTTCTTTTTTTTGTAATGTCAACGAAGTACAGCGAGCATTGGATGCTAAAGCAGTAGAGCTTCAATCCAAAGTTTTAGTCAGAATTACAGAGCATGAAAGAAAGGATAATGGAGAGTTTGAAAGTAAGACATTGCGTTATGAAACAACGGTAGGTCGTGTATTGATTTGGGAGATTATGCCTGATGGAATGCCGTTTGAAATCGTTAACTGTGATATGACAAAGAAGAATATTTCGCGTTTACTCGATTACAGTTATCGTCACCTAGGTAATAAGGACACCGTTATTCTGGCTGACCAGATTATGTATCTTGGTTTTAAGTACGCAACTCGCTCGGGGATATCTTTTGGTATCAATGATATGGAGATTCCAGTAGAGAAAGCAGATATATTGCTAGAAGCTGAAAAAGAAGTGATTGAAATTCAGAGCCAGTTTGATTCAGGCCTAGTGACGGATGGTGAACGCTATAACAAGGTAGTTGATATCTGGTCTCATGCCAATGAGAAGGTCGCAAAAGTAATGATGGATGCGTTGGGGACAGATGAAGTAAAGGATGATGATGGCTCTATTTTGAAGCAAAAGTCATTTAACTCTATTTTTATGATGGCTGAGTCTGGAGCGCGTGGATCTGCTGCGCAGATAAGACAGCTTGCAGGTATGCGTGGTTTAATGGCTAAGCCGGATGGCTCAATTATCGAAACACCGATTACAGCAAACTTCCGTGAGGGTCTGGATGTTTTGCAATACTTTATTTCCACACATGGTGCACGGAAAGGTCTTGCTGATACAGCTCTAAAAACAGCTAACTCAGGTTACCTAACGCGTCGATTAGTTGATGTTGCGCAGGACTTAGTGATTAATGGAGTAGACTGTGGTACTACAAATGGTATGTTAATGGTGCCAATCATTGAAGGCGGTGATGTTGTGGAAGCATTAGCTGAGCGTGTTCTAGGTCGGGTTGTTATTGGTGATGTGTTAAATGGAGAGGGTGAGGTTATTGTGCCTGATGCGACAATGCTTGACGAGCAATATGTGACCGAGCTTGAAAAGCATAGTATTGATGACGTTTTTGTGCGCTCAATAATTACATGTGATAATCGTCATGGTGTCTGTGCAAAATGCTACGGACGTGATCTTGGGCGTGGTCATATGGTTAATAGTGGTGAGGCAGTTGGTGTTATTGCAGCGCAATCGATAGGTGAGCCAGGAACGCAGTTAACGATGCGTACTTTCCATATTGGAGGTGCAGCTTCACGCCAGGTTGCTATCAGTAATGTTCAGGTCAAGTCTAAAGGAGTTATCAAGCTTCATAACCTAAAAACAGTCGAAAATCGTGCTGGTAATCTGGTCGCGGTATCAAGATCAGGCGAGGTGGGTGTAATGGATGAGTATGGGCGTGAAAAAGAGAAATACAAGATTCCTTATGGTGCAGAACTAACCTGTAAAGATGATAGTTCAGTGGAGCCTGGTGATATTGTTGTTAACTGGGATCCGCATGTGCATCCAGTGGTAACAGAGGTTGCAGGAGTTGTAGAATTAGTTGACTTTGAGCCAGGTATCTCAGTGCAGGAAGTGTCCGATGAAATGACTGGTGTGAGTTCGATTACCGTATTGGATCCAAAGCAGCGTGTCAGTGCAGGTAAAGACTTGCGTCCATCTGTCAAGCTGGTGACGCCAGAGGGTGATGATGTCATGTTGCCAAATACTGAGATGGCTGCGCAGTATGTGTTGCCAGCTAACTCAATTGTTGCTATTAAGAATGGTGCTGAGATTCTGGTAGGGGATGTGCTAGGTAGAATACCGCAGGAGACAAGCAAAACTCGTGATATTACCGGTGGTTTACCACGAGTAGCTGATTTGTTTGAAGCCCGGAAAACCAAAGATCCTGCTATTTTGGCTGAAGCGACTGGTGCTATTGCCTTTGGTAAAGAAACAAAAGGTAAGCAACGGATCATTATTACCGACTCAGAAGGTGAGCAATATGAAACCTTGGTGCCTAAGTGGCGACATATCACGGTATTCGAAGGTGAATTTGTTGAAAAGGGCGAAACCATTGCAGAAGGTGAGTTAACTCCGCATGATATATTGCGTTTGCGTGGTGTTACTGAATTAACAGGTTATTTGGTTAAAGAGATACAGGATGTTTACCGTCTGCAGGGTGTGAAAATTAATGACAAGCATATCGAAGCAATTATTCGTCAAATGCTGCGTAAAGTTGAAATTACAGCGTCGGGGGAGAGTCATTTTACAAAAGGTGAGCAAGTCGAAAAGGTTGTTATTAAAGAAGTGAATAACAAGCTTGAAGCAGAAGGGAAAATTCCAGCTAGCTATGATCCTGTTTTATTAGGTATTACTAAAGCTTCGTTGGCGACCGAGTCATTTGTTTCTGCAGCATCATTTCAAGAGACTACCAGGGTGTTGACAGATGCTGCTGTGCGTGGTTTAAAAGATCAATTATATGGATTGAAAGAAAATGTGATTGTTGGGCGTTTGATTCCTGCAGGAACTGGGTTGGCATTTCATGAAGCTAGAAGGAAAAGAAAAGAAGCAGAACGAGAAGCTGTTAAGACCCCCGAAGAAACGGCTACAAAAAGTGTTGTGGATGCGGAAGCGGCATTAAAGCAAGCTTTCAATACTGAATAATAAGAAAGATATTGACTTTATAATGGCAGGATATTAAAATGTCCTGCTAAATAGAGTTATCATAAAAAATAATATAATGTGCATCCTTATAATGTACAAGGCAAAAATATGCAAGATGGAGTAATTTAACTTATGGCTACTATTAACCAGTTGGTTCGTAAGCCGCGCACAA
>CAYZUM010000011.1:0-23662 GCA_964481455.1 uncultured Methylomonas sp.
CCCAACTGGCCCGCACAGATCTCAGCGCGCAGAATTACCGCATTGGGCTCTTCTGAACTGCTCTCAAAACACATTAAAGGGTACTGACCCCTTTTATTTTACTCGCTTTAACAAATCGTATGCCATTGAATACAAAGGAATCCTACAGATAGAGTATGGGGCTTCGACAGCCTAGTACTGCCCCCTTTTATTGCTTTTATTATCATGTGCTATTCCCCTCTATTATTTTGGTAGAATTCTAAACGCTTGGCAGTTGAAAGACAGTGAATTGGTGGGCAAGAAAAGATTGCCCACCCTACAAAATTACCGATATACCATGTGGATTAATCCAAAAGGATATAAAGCGCTTGAACCTCTGATTCACTGAGTGCGCGATTATAAATACGAACTTCATCAATGGCACCAATAAAGGGATACCAGAAATCAGAAAACTTACCTATAAAGAGATCTTCATTATTCATGCCCCCAAATGGTACTGGCCCAGTAGAACCATAACTTATTTCACCATCCAAATAGATTCTTGTCCCTGTCGTAGATGACAAGGTAAACGTGACATGAGTCCAATCCCCAATTTCTTTTCCCTCTACCCAGCTAGCTTCTGGGTAGCTACCTACTTGATTCCATCTACTAGTCTGATGAACGCCAATACCCGCCGAACCAACGCCTTGGTTACTAATGTGAGCCGAAAAAGCAGCACCTCTTCTATCATGACTCTTCGCAAAAATGGTTCCACCACCATGTGACGTGCTTCTTCGACCATAGCCATCCATACGGACTAAATCATCAACCCGAAACCAAGCTGAATAAGTCGCCCCTTGAGAAAACTGAAGTGCAGCTGAATTAGGTATGTAAATATATCCTGGGTTATCTACTCCGCCAAAAATGGCAGCCTGACCCAATAGCCCGTCATCAAAGTACACTGAATTGCTGGGTTGGCCATTATTTGCTGAGCCGTAGTGGTTTATTGCGTCGCCGTCAAAAGGATAATAAGCGACAAGGCCATCAACGGGTATCTCAGAGTTTTCATTATCATCAGAATTCGACCAACCTATATAATTATTTAATTTGAAGTCTCTTTGATTGGGCGAAACCCTTATTCCATCCAGATAGCCTTCAAACCCACCTTCGTATTGATTTTCACGCCAAAAACCAGGCACTGATTCACCAATAGTAGGCGTATCGATCGATCTAGAGTGTGTGCCACCAGCGCCTAAGACTTGTGTATTATTTTCATTTGATGCAACAACATTACCATCAAGAACAAGGTATTGCCCCTCACCACCATAACTAATACTCACCGTATGCCACTCATCAAATGTAAAATCAGTACTTTCAGCCACAATTGACTGTGCAGGCTGTGAACCGTACTTAGTTGTTGCCATTGTCAAACTTAAAGTACCATTGCGTCTAACATATAGCCAAGTGCTTCCTGGATAAGTAACATCACCATGTTGCACATCCGTTGTAAAAATCAACGCATGATCATTATCTGTACTTAAATTGTAATTAGTATAGTCAAAACCACTACTGACTTTGATGCGCATTTCTAATGTTCCTTCAATAGGCATTTGATCGCCTAAGGAAAACTGTATTCTTGATTCTTGTCCCTGAGTGAATTTAACGCCTCTTCCAGATGGTGTATCTATATCGGCAAACTCAGCACCAGAACTTCCCTGGCCTAATAGAAACTCACTGGTATCGAACATATTAGTTAGATGATCTGGAGTTTCTGGCGGCGCGGTAACATTGGGTGTTGCGCTAACCATTTTAGAATAAAGGCTTTCACCGCCCCCAATATCTTCCGCTGTTAATGCAAAATAATAGATTTCTCCGTTGACTAAGTCTGAGACTGTATAAGGGCTTTGAACACGAAATTCATGAGTTGTTCCTATTTGTGGGAAATCAGGGTCAGTTGAGTAGTATAAATTATACCGTGCCGCATTTGCGACAAGATCCCAGGTTAATTCTACTGCCCCCTCTCTCGATACTGCATTCAAATTCTGAGGTGGAAATATGTCATTAGGCTCACTTCCATTTATAAACTCATCAAAATTACTAACTCCATCGCCATCAGAGTCAACAGAAGCATCGCTGGCATCAAAAGCATTTAATCCATAGGCTTCTTCCCATCGATCAGGCATTCCATCTTCATCGCTATCAAACTGATATTGGCTATCTTCTGGAAATGCATCCCACGTATCATTTATCCCATCGTTATCAGAATCGATTTCTGCTAGCAAAGATTCGGTCGTCACTTTCATCTTTGACGTTTGAAGGAGTATTAAGGGTGATTCGTTATGCTTACCAATATACGAGACTGTCGAATTTAAAATATTTGAAATGCTTTTTCCTGAATGTTTTATATAGGCATTAACGATATCATTATATAAATAAACAGATGCCGTATTAAGATCAATACCTTCAGGTAGTAAAAACGTCTTTGTTGGCATTCCTAAAACAGGTAAGTTAGCTATTTCTTCAGGCGCTGTAATATGCCATTTGCCGTTAAGAGGATACTTCAACACCATCCATAGACGATTCTCTGCTACTGCTTTCCAATCACTGGACGCTCTGAATTTAAGCTGTAGTTCATCACTTTTACCATCACTACTTTTATATATTTTTGCATCTGCTTGTACTCTCTCTTGACGAGAGGTGAAATCTGGCAAGACATACATGTTTAAAGTATTAGCAAATAGTGCTTCTTCCTTAGTAGTTTTAAAAGAGATATGAGTATAATCAGAATAAACTCCCGGTGTAATATGACTTAAAGGAAAGTCACCTACTTCTTGATTATAGAACTCTGTAAAATCTAATACTTCGTATTTACCTATAGTAGACTCTCCAGCATTCAATACTGACTGTTGAACAGGATTATCGCTGTCGGCGTTGATTATTACATTATTAAACCAAAAAAATGTATTTTCTAGTGGTTTGTTATCAATAAAATTATTATTAAATGCATTGTTTTCTCCCCTTTCTTTTAGACGTATCGTTTTCTTCTCTGCTGCTGTCGCAAATTTTTTAACATGCCACATCATTTTTATTTTTCCGGTATCCATCAAAGCTTCAACCTGAGATTTGTCCTTTTTTAAAAAAGCACTTTGGTTTTCTATGCTACCTTGAAACCCACTCATAACCAAGAAATGGTTATCTGTATTACTTGCTCCCAAAGCGATGTAATCTTCTTGGTCTAAATTCCAAAAGGTTTTGCCATACCTATGTCCCCCAGGTATCGTTTTATTAATCAACTTATTATCAGAGTCGCTGACTTTTAAATAGCGAATGGCTTTTAAGTCTGGGATACTGTGCTCTATATCCAGACCTGTCGCGCCTTTACGCATTGAAAGCTGCACCATTGTCGGGTCAGTTATAAAATCATAAGCCATCGAGCCAAGTTTATTGCTTGCAATGATGATGTCAAGGTATTTTGCAGGAGTAAGGTTTTTAACTGCGGTCAATAAAACATCAACAGCAATTACATTAGCTTTTTCAGCAGCTGTTCTCGTTATTTCTAATATTAATTCCTTACCAGATATTTTTGATAATTTGTTTATTAAGTTATTGAACGACAACATTTGTTTTACTGTCGAGTCAAATGCACTGATAGAAATTAACAGTTTTTTTGGTTTAAACCCCTTTTGTACTGCTTTACTCCATATTTGTAAAAATTTTTGTTTTGCTTTTACTCCTTTTTTTGTGTCATTTTTAGTGAACAAAGACCGAGAGAGGATATAAGCTTCTGCTCCTTTCATTTCAACGCCACTAGCTTTAGAGACAGGACGAATAACTAATTCTGCCAACAGAATAGGTTGTAATAAGCTTAAAGAATCAGAAATGAATTTTTTTCCTGTTATTGCATAATAAAAAAGCCTTTTCACTTCTTTTGCTTTTCTTAAATATTGTTCTTCTGAAATATTATCCGGTGTAGCACCTGCATCAAAGGAACCGAATAAGGCTCCCATTTCAGCTGTCAATTTCTGTATATTTTGTAAATTAGTAGAACAATCAGAATCATGCTCTTCACATATTAATTCTAATAATATCAATGAAACGTCTAATGCTGCTATAGTCGTTTTCGCTAAATCCTTATACTCTTCTTTGAAATTTGCTACACGTTGTACCATCTCTTGTATGGTAATAGATACTTTATTAGGTTTTATATGTTCAAGCATTCGAGAGCTTGCCCCAATCGTTTCAAGCAATACTTGTGCAACGCTAAGTGTATTCATTACCTGCGGTACATCTACCCAGCTATTAGGATTGTTGCGGAACAATACTGTATTAACCGCATTGCCATTATTAAGTGAGTTATCGATAGCTTCCAAATCAAATGAACTGCATACAGCACCACCTGGACAATTACTTTTAAAAATAATATCATCCTTAGTTACAAAGCC
Organism: uncultured Methylomonas sp.; assembly: GCA_964481455.1. Lineage (GTDB taxonomy): Bacteria > Pseudomonadota > Gammaproteobacteria > Methylococcales > Methylomonadaceae > Methyloprofundus. The sequence goes on from CAYZUM010000011.1 coordinate 4,401, forward strand.
AACTTTTGGACTCAGCATTGAGGTTGTACTCCATGCGCCTAAGCCTGCGTCAGCAAAGTTTTGCTCACTTTGAATCCCATACCAAAGGCTAGAGCGACTATGAGCACTTAGCTTGTTGCTAGCCATCTCATAGCTTAATGACATGCCGCTAAATACTTTATAAGGTGCCGTGTTTTTGGATACAATGCTTTTTGGTGTTCTTACCAAAGCTTGAGGTTGAGCAATATTTCTTATTTTTGCAGTTAAGACAGCTGAACTCGTATTAATCTGAGTTGTTTCAAGCTGAGCATTGCCAGTTTCACCCAATGTCATGATGAGTTCGTTGAATAGCTCATCATTTTTTTCAACAGATTGAGTAATGATTTTTTCATATTCCTGAACAGCTTGCACAAACTCATCTTGCCTAATCAGTATTTCTGCAACACGCTCTTTTTCAGCATTTGGTAAAAATATTAAAATAGGCTCACTCAAGAATGTTCTGATTAATACAGTCGTTTCTACATTGAGTTTATCTTTCCATTGTCCAACATTAAAACCTTGATAAATAGTGCGTTGTATTGTGTCATCCGCATTTCCCGTTATAGCGCTAAAGTCTTGAATTTCTATATATGCAATGTCAGATAGATAATCTTTACTTGTAACACTGCTGCCGCCTTCTTCTGTATGCATTGAATACAATTGACGTGTTACTACTGTCCCTTCAGGCAAACTTATGAATTCTATTGGTAAATCTTCATCTAGTTGATCAACATAAGTTGGCAATGATTTATCTATTTCGTAATCACTTTCATCGACTAAAAGAACAGGACGTTCTGATGCCTGATGAAATATTTTAGGTTCAAAGGGTGTGTCCAGATACCCATCGCTTATATCGGCCTGTAAAATTTGAATCCAATCTAATAATGGCATTCCATTGTTTAATATTTGTTGCCAATTAGCTATACTAACTTCACCACTGATATTATCTATAAAAGGGTCACTAGTGACACCCAGCGTATCTCGTACTTGTACGATTGCTAGATCAAGGCGAAGCGAGAGATCGCCACTATATTGTTCAGCTAAGCTTATTAAAAGGGTCGTGTATGGATTTTGATTACAGAAGACTGAATTAACAGAACACGGGGTCTCAACTCCTTGCGTATCAGTCTCAATAGTGACAGCAAAACTCAGCTGGGTTCTTTGCAGCTGAAAATCAACCCGCACTTTAGTCGAGGCACCTTGCTCCATTCCTTCTGCTATTTGCAAATAGGACTCACCTGTATCAGTAACACCCTCCTCATTTAAGACAGGAACATTGGGGTTAGTAATCACTAATCTAACAGGGTCAACTAGTGCTTCCCCAGAAGTATTAGTTACGGTCACATAACTAAACAATACACGATTAACTCGGTCCATCGCCTGACGAGTCTGGCTAATTTCTACACTGGTTGATATATCCACCCACTCTGCCTGTGCCTGAGGAACAAGCAATACCCCTAGCAAGAGCAGATATAAAATTTTATTTATTTTAGTCATTTGTAAACCTTATTTATTTGTTAGTGTTGCTTTATATTTACGCTGCACTTTAGCCAGGCCAAGAATACCTAACCCGATCATCCAGAATGCCACAGGTTCTGGTACAGCCTGTGTCACAGCCGCTATACTGACATTATCAAGCGTCGCAAATGAGCCAAAACCATCAAAACCAGCATTCATTTGAAATTCTAGTGTCCAGCCTAAGACATTCACAAAAGAGCTATCTAAAGTGGCGCTAAATGTCCCAGTACCGTAGGCGGCTGGATTAAGTAAAAAACCTAGGCTACCCCCTGCTCCATAATAATCACCACTACCATCACCAAGAGCCACTAAGAAATTTTCATCAAAAGCCGACTCTTCTCCTGAAAAAGTCCAGTCAAAACTAAGCACTAAATCTTGTCCTGCTATTACGCTTAGATCTAAGGTTTGAAAGAGAGTGTTGGCAAAAAAGGCTTCATCTTGAGGAGTGCTAAAGGTATCACCGGGCGTTGACCAAAAGTCTGTTTCAATACGGGCGGCATAGTTACCTGCTGTAGGCTCTACAATGCTAAAGTCGTTTAAGAATGCTATCGGCGCTCCTAAACCATCAACATCCTGATTCCAGCTAGTGAAATCATTGCTTTGAAAATCACCATTGTTTATATTGGCGGCAAGGCTGGTGATTGGGGTTAAGAAAAGTGAGCTGATAATAAATACTGCTAAGGGGGTGTTAGTTTTTTTCATAGGGCTGTGTTGCTATCAATTTTAGAAAGGTTTTTTTAAAATGTTATTGACAGGCCGATATTAATTATTATCCAGACTGCATTAGAGGTATCTAATATATTGAATAAAAACGAATTTTATATGACTATCTATAGACAATTTCATTATAAATAAACTACCATAAAATATAAGGTAGGATTTCCTACCCCCATAGATACCCATGCAAACAAAAGTGAAAAATTCAGCTTTATAGAGGCTTTTTATGGCAGAAATCGAAGAACTAGATACAGGTTAGGTGTGACTAAGGAACGAGCATGAAATAAACCGAGCAACTGTAGGTGCGAATTCATTCGCGTGGTACGAATAAATTCGAACCTACGGGACAACTTTAAACCGATGCTTAAGTTATTTCGTGCGCGTTCCTTAGGCGATAGAGCAGCAGTTTTTTTGATGGGAAATTAATTTTACGTGTAGGACACGGTTTCAGTCAGCTATTTTATACACTTTGAGGCTACAAGCATAAGGCGGGACAAGCGACTAGGCGTAGACTGGGTTAGCGATAGCGTAACCCAGCCTACATTTTTTATATATGTCCCGTCTTAAGTGTGTAGCCCAACTAAAGACGAAACAGGTTTTCACTATGAAGAGCATAAAGCAAAGCAGGAAATGACTAAACCCTTCATATGTAATCATTCACTCACCCCTTGTTAAGGAGGGCTAGGGGCGGTTCCTGTTCATAAATATTCTTTTCTTGAGGCTATATAAACAGGTGCCTCGTAGCCATTGTGTCCTTTTTAATTTTGATAGCGATAGCTGTATAGCCCGAAATGGTCGGCAGAAAATCGTGTTTTGTGATTGAAGCGCCTGTGAAATATCACAGACTATCCAGTAAATTTAATAAGCCCATATAATATATCATTTGGTTTCTGTTTATCTTCGCTGGCTCGTCTAATCCTACTCCTGAAAATTTTTCCCGTGTATGGCGTACCACTTTATCCATATATTTCACTTGAGTGCCTAATTCCATAGCGATTTGTTGCATACTCTTACCCGTGCTTAAACCGCATATTAAGCCTTTTTCTTTTACGTTAAGGTTCCCTATCAAAGGTTGAAGAAAGTGCCGGGCAAGAAATGCCTGAGATAATACAGCGCCATGGTAAAGCTGTGTACAGAGTTTTAATTGCGCAAAGTGGGTCGTTTTCAGTTTGGCGTATAAACGGTCATTTTCACTACTGATAAAACTGGCACCCGCGATACCTCGGCTATCTGACATTACGGGAATTGTGATGCCATGCGTTACCTGATAATCCTCTCGTGCCGTGACAATAACACTCTTTTCTGCCTTATTCATTTTGCCCTTTTTGACTTCTCCCCACCAATCTAAAGGCGTTAGTTGACCTTGCTCTATTGCGCTGACGATGGGGTCATGCTGGAAGAAGCCAGCCTCCATATAGTGACTTAGATACTTGGGGCTATAGCAATCAGAGACCTGATAAACGGGAGCCTGTGGAAAATTAGCTTCAAGGGAAATTCGTGGGATAAAAGTATACAGAGCCCCTTCAAACCCTAATTTAAAAACATAGTGTTCAAAAGCTGAAAATGCAGCATCAATATTTTCTGCCTGATAGAGTGCTTCTGCATATTCGCCGAGTGCTTGGTGGTGGTTTAGAATGAATGACACTTGTTATTTCTTCCGGGGTTGTTAATGAGGTGTTTGCCGGGTTATTTTTGCGTATCCTAAAAGGGGCAATGGCTGTTATATGCTGCTGAACGGTGTATTCACCCCGTCCATAACGTTTATGATTACGAACACATTAGATATAAGCCCCATTAATGGACAAGATATTCTCATCCCATTGTTAACTTTGAAAACTCCCTGTATGACAAAATACTCCCTGTGCATCAAACTATAAACGTATGAAACGGGGTAAAATACCCCGTCTCGCAAAGGGCTTTGTGCGCAGTCATTGCGGACGCAGGGCGTTCAGGGCATCTCCCATTCGCTGCGTAGGCGAATGAATGAAGGCGACAGGAGTCCCTGAATTTCGTGAGATAGCATGGCGCGCCTGATAAGATGAGGAACTGTGGAGTGGGCTAAGGTCTTTTTCATCTCGATCTCTATATACTCGATGTTCCAGTTTCCAGCTATATCTGGGCTTGAAGGCACCTAGATTTTGTTGCAATAAAAGTTAGTGCATTGATTTTAAAGGTAAACTTAATTTTATCGAAATCAAAAATAGATAATAAAATCAACATACTACAAAAACTGGAACATCGAGTATATAGCATAGCACAGGCGCGGCCTATCGGGTATGCTGAGTTGCTTTCCTCATCAAGTCAGTAACTTGCTGTAGGTGCGAATTCATTCGCATGGTACGAATAAATTCGAACCTACAAGCTTCACATTAAAAAGTTGCTCAAGTTATTTTGTGTAAGTCCCTGCACGAGAGACCTTTAAATAAAGTAAGCCTTTAGCCAAGAAGTCACACATGCATTAACCTTCGCGGCTAAAGACTGCTCCTTGTACAATGACAGCCCTATTTGTCCGGCCTTTAGGTCATAAGCAATTATTTGTCCCCAATTATTCAATATTTTTATACTGAGATTTTATTAGGGTTATTCGCTAACTATTTGATAATATTAATTTTTATATGAAGGAAAAATGATTTATGAGTACGATGGTTGTTGGGTTGTATGAAGCTTTAACAAAAGCTGGTGTTGATGAAGAAACTGCAAAGAATGCTGCTAAAGCAGTTTTAGATACCGAGATTTTGGCTACAAAAAAAGACCTGGCGGAATTAAAAACAGATATTATAAAATGGTATACAGGGACGCTTTTAGCCGCGAAGGTAGCCACGAAAGTAAATGCATTGTTTTATTTCGCGGCTAAAGACTGCTCCTACAATGACAGCTCTATTTGTTCTGCCTTTAGATCATCGCCTAACTGTCTGATATTGAGCGGAGAACCACCGTTTTATTATCTTAAAATCAAATAGTTCTCCGTTCTGCCACTTTCTGCCTTTATTTTTTCATACACAGAAAATTCAATCCACCTAGATAAAGTTGCTGATGTGCTTCCACGGTGCGGAACCCTGCGGATTGGGTTTGTTGTATTAATTCATCCATATCGACAAATAACGCGGCACTATTATCACAGAAAGCGATATTCATATCACAAAACTCTTTATAGTGAGGGTGTGCAATCATTTCTTTTTCTGCAGTACGTAATAGTTTACGCATATCAATACTTTTATTTGGCGTAACTAACACAAAAACGCCGTTGTCATGCAGTAATGTATAAATACGCTCTAACACACTCAGCGGATTATCCCAGGCATAGTAGCTATTAATGGATAGGCAGGCATCAAACTGTGTGCCTATTGTCAGTTCTTCTATTTTACCTGACAGGATTTCAGAGGGCTTGCCTGGAAATTGCTGTAGCATCCAGCGTGCGCGACTGACCATCTCTTCGGCATAATCAATGCCTGTATAGCTGTTGACAGCGGCCTGCTCTAAAACGAATGGAGCCACTTTGGCAGAACCACAACCTATATCCAGAATATCGCCTATCATTCTAGAAGCGACTTCTTGATTGGCTTCTATCATGCTTGACGGGAAGACAGATTGATGTCCAGATGAGTATTCATTCCATACTTTTTCAGGGTAGCCATGGTGATTCATTGTACATCTCCAGTCCAGTCGAAAAAGCGCGCATGAGTATTTTGTATTTCCCACGCGACACAGCTCAAATCATAGTGACCACCATAAGTTACGCCCATGTTGGTCGCTAATAATTGCGCACCCATGATGCGCTGATGTAAGGCAACATCTTTTGGTTTCATCGCCATCAGTATAATATCTACATCAAGGTTTATCGCGGTCGTGTAAAAATCTTGATAATATGTTTTTAGCAATTGACGATTTCCATTGTGAATGATGAACCGACCTAACTCCATAAGGTTTAACCCTTGGTGACGGAATTCAGCCACTTGAGGTGGAAAATAGAGGTCTTCTGGTAAGCCCTGTATTCCATCACGTACCAGACGGGCAGTGCTTGTCACCTGTTGCTGTTGGTTTCGTGTATACATAATAATAGCTGACTGATCATATTTATCGTTATAAACATTGATGGCTGGGTAAATTTTTTTATATTCAAGCTCGCGAAGTTGTCTGACTTCTTTTAGTTCCTCAGGGTTGCTGACGATTTGTAAGGATGATAATAGGTTGTTATGGGATTTAGGGATAGGCATTTTTGCTCTCTGGTTGTTAAATTCAGGAGCAGTGTCTTACAAGTCCAAGGGGGAAGTCGTGGGGGGAATTAAGGGGAATTAGGGGGGGGGTTGGGGGTTTCATTGCATAAATTGTATGAAAGCATCATTATATTTTCTTCATCCAGAGTCTTGTTAAGTAGTGAGTCAAAAGTTATCTAACATTTTGAGAAATTAAGTTTCTCAGTTATCCGCCAAAAAAGCAGAAATGAACATTTTTTAGTTTAAAACAGTATAAATAAGTTCAAAATCACATTTATTCATTTTGTTAAGAAACTTTTGACTATCTACTTAAGAGTATTTACAAAGCTAAAACAATAAACTTTAAATCTGAGATTGCCCTTTATAAGAAGGGATAAAGGACTGCAAAATATCAGGCAGGAGTACAACATTTAGCTATTGTTGTTTCGGACACGCTAAAGCTATTTCACTCCTGCTGTCTGCCCCGTCTTAAATTCGTAACCCAATATGACACTGTTTTTGTTCAACGTTGATGGTGGGCAGAAAAGATTGCCCACCCTACAAGTTATACTTGTCCCGTCTTAAGTTCATAGCCGACATGCGGACTAAAGTCCGCTCTACAGCCCTTAGAAAAAATGACACACTATTGTGTGATGAATATGAGACAAACCAAGACAAATTTAACGCCCTAGGACGACTCGCTCACGTACTGCACCCTTTTATGAATGAATCAAAACAACAAAAATGCCTGCTTAAGATTATTGAACAACGCTATGCTGCCTATGGGGCTGATATAGACGATGAAAATATTTTGCAGATTGACGGTGAAGCGCCAATTTTATTGCAGCCGTTGCTAAATATGTTTCAACATATACTCAGTTCCAAAGATTATACCCATCTGGATCCTTTGTTCAGTTCAGAGGATAATTTTTTAATTGCCAATATGTATGTTGAGCTTGCTGTGGCAAAATCAACGACACAAGCAGACCCTATGCGGTTGAGCCCGGGAATGACTTTATCAGATGAGCTGGAAGCGAATCATCAACGCCAACTTGCCAGGCGCGTCACCATTGAGCAGGCAGTACACACATCAACTGATCATCATATTGTTATTCTGGGCGACCCAGGGAGTGGTAAAACCAGTCTGCTCAAATATCTTACTTTACAAATTGCTAAGGGGGAGTCGTCTCGCTGGGTTATCCCTGTTTATATTTCGTTACGCAGCTATTGGCAAGCTAAACAGCGACAGATCGCGCAAGGGAAAACAATATCCTTAATTCAGTATGGTATTGATAAGCTAGGGAGTGAGTCATTATTTTCTCAAATATCCGGGGTAGAACGAGAGCATATCCTCTTTTTACTGGATGGTTTTGATGAGCTGGCCTCGCAGCAGGAGGCTGTCGAGTCTTTGACACTGGAGATTGAACAACTAGGGTATGGCTATTCATGGGTGTTGACATCCCGCCAGACGGGGTATTTTGGTGGTCTGGGTGAAAATATCTGTTATCAAATTATCAGTTTACACAATCAAGCGATTAAAGATTTAGTCAATAACTGGTTTAAACAGGTGAATAACAAGGCTGCCGCTGAAAATAAAAGACAGGTACTGCAGCAAATTCACAAAAACCCTCAGTTAAAAAGAATGGCGCGTAATCCTTTTTTATTAACGTTACTTTGTTATATACGCAATCGTAGTAATCAACCGCTCCCCTTGTATCGGTGTGAAATATATGCAGAAATTATAGGGCTGATTCGTAGCCAGCTGCGGCGAGTAGAAAAACAATCTCGCTTATTTGGTCGCTCAGAATACGACTACCTAATACGCTTTAGTCATTACCTTTATACCGACGCTGTTCATGCGCCTAAGCAGCTTTTTAATCTGGATGACTGGGAGCATTGTGCAGTACCAGATAACCCCCCTTCTTTGAAAAAACATTTCCTTGCATCTCGGTTACTTAATGGTTGGCGCTCGGATGCAGATTATCATTTTATACATTTAACGTTTCAGGAATACCTGATTGCGCGACATTTGGCAAATCAACCCTTCGCGACAATCAAGCAGCATCTTTACCAGCCCCACTGGCGCATGGTGTTGCGCTTTTTAGCGGGTATTTACTGGTCAAATGGCAATAAAGAAGACTATGCACAATTGCTAAAAGCGTTGATTGATCCAGCAGATAAAGCAGGGCTGCTATATATAGAGGCAGCCTGGATTTTAGTAGAGGCGGGGCTAGAAGATAGCACGCCGATATTTGGTAAAGATTTGCGAGAGATACTTTGGCAAATCATATGCGCAAATACTCCCTATATACAAACGGCTGCCGGGGAGGCTTTGGCCATTCTGTCACCTGGTTATATTTGTGAAAGGTTTGTTGACGAGAGGGAAAGTACTGATGTCGAAGCTAAAAAACAAGCTTCTAAGGTATCACACTCATCTCTTTCTCAGGCAGCAGCGCAGCAAATCATTCGCATTGGCCAGTACCCTAAACGATCAAGGCTGAGTATGGCAATTCACCTATTAGGCAAATCAGTTGCAACGGATGCTGACCAGATTCTGATTGATTTATTTTGGGGAGAGGCGGATAACTCAGCGCTATTAACAGCGGCTATTTCGGCAATGGCTGAAAAAAACATACCGGAACTGAGGAACGCTATTTTGCATCATAAAGACCTGGTCGATGCAAAATATTGTCAACGAGTGTCTCAGCTTGCTGAAATGACAAGGCATCAGGATTTTGTACCCTGGTTATTGGCGCAATTACCTGTGGCGCCCTGCATTGATCTTGATGCATATCATCCGGTTTTTTTAGCGCTTAAGGCGATTGCATCTCCTGAGGCTGAGCAACCGCTGACGTTGTTTATTAACAGCCATGAGCTGGCCGAGATACCTTTTGAATTACTTGAGGCTCTGGCTGAAATTGGATCCAATCGTGTTAAATCCTGGTTTATTCAACATTTAAATGACAAAGATCCAGTGGGCCAAAGATTATTGATTGTTGCCATAGAATACGCTCTTGTTTCCTCTGATACGATCATGCAGTCTCTGTTAGATAGCGAAGGTGCTGTTTTGTGTGCATTAATTGAGGCAATAGGCGAGCGATCTGACGCTGGAGAAAAAACTGATCGGCGTATTAATGCTTTTATCGCCCGTATTGCTTTTTCCAGTGATGAGAATGCTAACGCTAACGCAGCAATGCAGGTCATTACGAGTATTACTCACCAGCAAATCAAGGCTAATTATGAGCATATATTACAATTACCCCATTTTCGTAACATGCTTAAAGAGAGCAATAATAGTCATATCAAACATGCGATATTCATTCTTGGCAAAGCAAAAGATCGTGTAAGCTTTATCAGGCTTGTGCAAATCGCTGAAGGTGATTTTAAAGAAGAGGTGCGTATAGCGGCTTTACAAGCTTTAGAAAACTTTAGCCATATCTATATGGGTAAATTGCTTGCTATTTTTAAAGAAATAGTTGATTTGGAAAAAAGCAAGGACAACTCTAATATACTTGAAGTCGCTTTAGAGCGACTTGCTAAACTTGATTTTGGCCAAATGAAAGATTATTTACATCTACCTGTTGCACAAAATATTATCTCTAGGGCTTGTGCGCAACAAGGATTGTTGTTATTTGAAGGTTTCTATATTGATCCTCAAGGTAATCAGCATGACTGGGAGGCAGCTCAGAAGCGCCCTATGCTAGATCCATTGCTAAGTGCGAATGAACAGCAAGATGTTTTACGTGAGGTTTGCCAGTCTTTCCTTAATCAAGAGAAAGCAACAAAGGCTGGGAAGTATATAAAGGGCAACGCCATTCCTTTGTTTAGTCATGAGGAAAAAAAAAGTAGTCTGACAGTAGAGAGTATTGATAGAAAAACAGGTGGTAATTTTTTAAAGGGGAAGCAACTTCGGGCTGATAAGGCAGCATTATTAATGCAGTGGATTTTGAGTAAATTTAAAGATGAAATTCATTAACGATGCATAGTTATTTAAACACAAGTTCTGTGTAGGTTGTGGGTGAGGTACGACCCTCAACATCTTGCTGCTAGCGATATAATTTAATGCCAGGAGTGCAGTCGCTTTAGCGATTGCTGTGTTCGCAAAAACTAACGTTTTTGTGACTACCCTGGATTGAATCTTAAGGGGGAGAATCTTGAAAAATGCAAATTACTTTTCGGCAAAAATAAAAGATGTCAGAAAGGCATTTAAGTGCGCACGAAATAATGCTATAAGGTATTTTCTGGAAAAACTCCTGAAATCAAAAATCACCCTATATAGTGCTTAAATAAATTTTCAGGCACTATATATTGTGTTATTATTTCCATCCCCAAAAAATAAACCAAGCGCAAAAACGTAAAAGTTGACGGTTCTTCTTCTACCAGAGGAGCGCCGTTAAACACGCTTAATTTGCTTTGCGCTAACAAGATGCCAGGATGAAATATGACCAAGCCGCGACACACGGATTCGGATGCTATGATAGAAATCCCGTTACAAGATACTTCTTTCGATATATGGGATACAAAATATCGCTTAAAAACCAAATCAGGTACTGCGATTGATGGCAGTATTGATGAGACTTATCAGCGCGTCGCCAAGGCCTTATCCAGCGTTGAAAAAGGTAACGCCCAACAGGAAAAGTATTATAAGGAATTTTTATGGGCGTTACGGCAAGGCGTGATTCCTGCTGGACGCATTATTTCTAACGCAGGCGCACTTGAGCATAAGCCTGCGACTTCAACTATTAACTGTACTGTCTCAGGATCTATTGTCGATTCTATGGATGATATCCTCGCAAAGGTACATGAAGCAGGGCTTACGCTCAAAGCGGGGTGCGGAATCGGGTATGAATTTTCTACGCTAAGACCTAAAAATGCTTATGTTTCTGGAGCGGGTGCATACACTTCTGGCCCCCTATCCTTTATGGATATTTATGACAAAATGTGTTTCACCGTTTCCTCTGCAGGCGGACGACGTGGTGCGCAAATGGCAACCTTTGATATCGGCCACCCTGATGTGGTTGAGTTTATTCGTGCCAAGCGTGAAGATGGTCGTTTGCGTCAATTTAATTTGTCTTTACTGATTACCTCAGAATTTGTCGAAGCCGTTAAAGCAGATGATCCCTGGTCTTTATCTTTTCCTATTATGCAGCGCGAGCTGGAAGAAGATAATCTGGATTTGAAAGATAATTCACTGATTATCTGGCGTGATTTACCGCATACAGAAGGGTATGTCGAAAACAAAGATGGATTGGTGGCCTGTAAAATCAGTAAAACCATGCCTGCCCGTCGTTTATGGGACATTATTATGTCTTCCACTTATGACTATGCTGAACCGGGTTTTATTTTGATTGATAAGGTTAATGAAATGAATAATAACTGGTTTTGTGAAGATATACGGGCGACCAATCCATGTGTGACCGCTGATACATGGGTGCAAACTGAGCATGGCGCAAGGCAGGTGGGTTCATTAGTAGGTCAACAAGTCAATGTTTTAGTTGATGGTATTCTTCATCAGTCTGGTGTCGAAGGTTTTTTTAAGACCGCGACTAAAAAAGTTGTCAAATTGATGACTAAGGAGGGCTTTAATCTACGCTTAACTGAAGATCATCAAGTACGTAAAATTACAAATCAAACGCAATATAAACAAGAATCACAGTGGTGTGCAGCGAGTGAATTAGAGACTGGAGATCAGGTTTTATTAAATGATCATCGAGCAACAAATTCATGGCAAGGGTTGTACAGCGAAAATCAAGGATATTTAATTGGCTTGTTAGTAGGTGATGGGACTTTAAAAGAAGATAAAGCTGTTTTATCTGTTTGGAAAAGTGCTCAGGCAGTCAATACAGATATAGATGGCATAAATGCTGGTGTCAATGCGATTATGGGTAAAGTACTTAACGCAAGCCAAGAGTTTAAAATACGTAGTGACTTCAGTGGCTGGTCTGAAATTGCTGGTAGGAATGAATATAGGTTAAGTTTTTCTGGGCTTAAATCTTTCGCTGAAGAGCTAGGAATGTCAGTAGGAAAAAAGACAATAACACCAGCGATAGAAACAGCATCTAGTGATTTTTACAAAGGCTTCTTACAAGGTTTTTTTGATGCAGATGGAAGTGTCCAAGGCACTCAAGAAAAAGGTATTAGTGTTCGCTTAGCTCAGTCAGATTTAAATCGTTTAGAAGCGGTACAACGTATGTTATTACGTTTGGGAATAAAATCCAGTATCTATCGTAACCGCCGCCCCGCTGGAATTAAACAAATGCCTAATGGTATAGGTGGCAGTGCGAACTATCAAATAAAGGCACAGCATGAATTACTGATAAGGGGAGAAAATTTAGTTAGTTTTCATGAGCTAGTCAACTTTACAGATGTCAATAAATCATTAAAACTTAAAACTGCATTATCAAACTATAAGCGTAAATTAAATCGTGAGCGCTTTACTGCAACAATAGAAGCCATTATCCCAGCTGGCATTGAAGATGTTTTTGATATTCAAGTGCCAGGTATTAATGCTTTTGATGCGAATGGTCTACATGCACACAATTGTGGTGAGCAGCCTCTCCCCCCTTACGGTTCCTGCCTTCTAGGCTCAATCAATCTAACTCGGTTTATTGAAAATCCGTTTACCGACAATGCTTCTTTTAACTGGGATCGCTATCGTAAAACGATCCGTATTTTTACTCGTATGCTGGATAATGTGGTTGAAATTAATGGCTTGCCCTTAGAAAAACAACGTGAAGAAATTGTCTCAAAACGTCGGCACGGAATGGGATACTTGGGCTTAGGTTCTACATTAACCATGTTGGGCATGAAGTACGGTGATAAAGAATCATTAGGCTTTACCAGCGAAGTGACTAAAGTGTTAGCGGTAGAAGGCTGGAAAGAAGCACTTGATCTCGCCAAAGAAAAGGGCACAGCGCCCGCCTTAGAGCAAACTTTTAAAGTAACCGGTGCAATGCTGCATAAACGCCCTGAAATGATGAAAGATGGTTATAAAGTCGGTGATGAGATTGCTGGCAAAGTGTTACATGCAAAATATAGCCGTTATATGCAGCGGCTTGCAAAAGAAGAGCCAGAATTAGTTACCCAACTGGCAGAACAGGGTGCACGTTTTACGCATCATAGTTCAATTGCACCCACTGGGACAATTTCACTTTCCCTGGCCAATAATGCCAGCAATGGTATTGAGCCAAGTTTCGCTCACCATTATTCGCGCAACGTCATTCGTGAAGGTAAGAAAACTAAAGAAAAAGTAGATGTTTTTTCCTTTGAGTTACTGGCCTATCGCGCCATGATTAATAGTAAAGCGATGCCATACAGTGAGAAAAGTGATGAGCAATTACCTGACTATTTTATGACTGCGGATGCCATTACTCCAAAACAGCATGTTGATGTACAGGCCGCAGCGCAAGTCTGGATAGACTCATCAATTTCTAAAACGGCTAATGTACCTACAGACTTCCCGTATGAAGATTTTAAATCTATCTATGAATATGCCTATGATAAAGGCTTAAAAGGGTGTACTACCTTCCGTTTTAATCCTGAAGTGTTTCAAGGAGTTTTGGTAAAAGAATCCGACCTGGAAAATACCCTCTATCAATTTACTCTGGAAGGTGGACAGGTCGTCGAAGCGAAAGGTAATGAAGAAGTTGAATATGATGGCGAGATGCACACCGCCGCAAATTTGTTTGATGCCTTAAAAGAAGGCTATTACGGAAAATTCTAAGCGAGGCTAAAATAATGACGATAAAAATAGATAAAAAAATTGTAGGCTATAAAGTCCTTAAAAAAGAAGATGAAAAGCCCGTGGAGAAAGAGGTTCCGTCGCTACTAGATGTCGAGAGCATGCACGAGAAATTACTGCGCCCAGAGATGCTATTTGGCTCCACCTATAAAATCAAAACGCCCCAGTCTGAACACGCGCTGTATATCACAGTGAATGACATGATTCTAAATATGGGCACGGAACATGAGGAACGTCGCCCTTATGAAGTGTTTATCAACTCCAAAAACATGGAACACTTTCAGTGGGTATTGGCTTTAACGCGCGTTATTTCAGCGGTCTTTCGTAAAGGGGGGGATATTACCTTTATGGTGGAAGAACTGAAAGCGGTGTTTGATCCAAAAGGCGGCTACTTCAAAAAAGGTGGTGTGTATATGCCCTCTTTAGTGGCAGAAATCGGTCATGCCATTGAACAACATATGAAGCAAATCGGCATGTTAAAAGACATGGAACTAGATGCCCACCAAAAGCAGTTTTTGGCTGAAAAACGTCAGGAGTTTGAAGCGAAACATGGCGCTAAAGAAGATGAAAGCAGTGATTTTCCTGAGCAGGCACAGCTGTGTACTAAATGTCAGACTAAGGCTTTAGTGTTGATGGATGGGTGTATGACGTGTTTGAATTGTGGAGAGAGTAAATGCGGGTAGGTTTTTACAGAAAGTAGTGATTATTTTTTACTTAGGAATGGGAATTAAATAAGTCATTAAAGTGGATTATCATTTTAGAGCGGGGGAACTATAGGCGAGAAAGCTTTAGCCATGTACAGGCTGCCGACACCTGAGGCTAAAGCCTACTCCCCTTCAGATGTTCTGCCTGAAACTCGCAAATATATTAAAACCGCATTCAAATAACGTGACGCATACATCAGGCTAAATATGATTGAAACCATCTATATAGAAGAAAACATTCAGCAGCATCCCCGTGTGTTAGATATCTGTGCGCGCTTTCCTAAAGCAAGAAAAATTTTCTGTGCCCGCTATGGCGAAGTCTTTAATCCTAAGGCACAAAATTTCCGCTTACAAAAACAACAGCCAGCGCTCATTCTTGCGGAGAAATACCGTGGTTTTATGCTGCAAGCCCCCCCGAATTACGGGATAGGTGCAAAACAGAATTATTATTTTTCACATATGCTGAATTGTTTATATGATTGTCGATATTGCTTTTTGCAAGGGATGTATCAATCAGCAAATTATGTCTTATTTGTAAATTACGAAGATTATTTTGCGGATATGCAGCGACTTTGTGCCGAAACACCAGATGAAGCGGTACATTTTTTTTCAGGGTATGACTGTGATAGCCTGGCCTTAGAACCAGTAACCGGTTTTGCCAAAGAATTTTTACCTATTATTCGCTCATTGCCGAATGCCTGGATGGAATTACGGACCAAAAGTACTCAGGTTCGCCAGCTGATGGAGAGTACGCCTTTTGAACGTTGCATTGTCGCGTTTAGTTTTACCCCAGATGAAATTGCCAGTGCATTAGAGCACAAAGCGCCTTCTATCTTTAAGCGTTTAGATGCCTTGAGTAAATTGCAGCAACAAGGCTGGCCTATTGGTTTGCGTTTTGATCCGATTATCTATGAAGAGAACTATCAACGACATTATCAAAATTTATTTGCAAGAGTGTTTGCCAACATCAACCCTGACTTTTTGCATTCTGTTAGCCTAGGCGTTTTTCGTTTGCCCGATAAATATTTTAAAAAAATTCATAAGCTTTACCCTGAAGAAAAATTGTTTTCAAGCCCACTGGAGTCGAAGCAAGGCATGATGTCATATAAAATGGAATTAGAAGCAGAAATGATGGAATTTTGTACCGCCGAGTTACTACGCTATATTCCCGAAGAAAAATTTTTCCCATGCAGTTTGTAAAACGAACGGTTTTAATCAGTGGTGCCAGTTCAGGTATCGGCCGTGCCTGTGCAGAATCATTATTAGAACAAGGTCATCGGGTTATTGGTTTATCCAGAAACTGTCAGCAATTTATCACAGATCACCCTGGCTTTACATCATTTGAAATTGATTTAAGTGATTTAACAGGTCTGGCAGAGGCGATTAAACAGTTAATTAAACAGTTCCCTGCTATTGATGCGATTGTTTTTTGTGCAGGCAGGGGGCAGTTTAGTAGTTTAGAAGAGTTTTCTTTCGCGCAGATACAAGCGTTAATGAATTTAAATTTTCTCAGTCAAAGTTATCTTGCGAAAGGTTTTTTACCTGTTTTAAAGCGTAAGTCACTTGCCGATTTAATCTTTATGGGTTCTGAGGCGGCGTTAAAGGGGAGCCGTAAAGGCTCTATCTATTGTGCCAGTAAGTTTGCTCTGCGTGGGTTTAGTCAGGCGCTTCGAGATGAATGCGCTAAAAGCAGTGTGCGGGTTTCTTTGATTAACCCTGGCATGGTAAAGACAGGATTTTTTGAGACACTCGATTTTGTGCCTGGCGATGATAAAAGTCAACATTTGTGTGCCAGTGATGTTGCGGATGCGGTCAGTTATATCATGAGTGCCCGGGCGGGAATTATCATTGATGAAATTAATTTGAATCCCGCTAATAAGGTTGTTCAGTTTAAAAAATAGAGCGTTTTGTATGCGATAGGTAGGCGCGGTCTTCAGCCACGAAAAAGAGAGGTGGCTGTTTTGTTGTGCGGCTGAAGACCGTTCCTACCGATAGATATCAGATAATGCTCACAAAATCACTGAAAATATTTCATAAAAATGTGATCAATATCAAAAAACAAGCACTAAAAGTTAACCTAAACTCACCTGCGACAATTTGTCACATTTTAATTTGCAATTAAGTTCGATATGATATAGGCAACTCTTAAATGCACTCTCCAAACGAAATTTAGAGTTTACCCTCCTCTTAGAATGCGGCTTAATATTATTATGGCGCATTTTTTTTTGCCTGAAATTTGGCAGATCTATCAATACACTTTGTTTTTAAATTCACATAAATCTTCAATGACGCAGCTTGCACACCTTGGTTTTCGTGCAATACAAGTATATCGGCCATGTAAAATTAATAAATGATGCGCATCCAGCTTGAACTTATTAGGCACGTGTTTATCTAGCTTTGCTTCGACTTGCAAAACATTTTTACCGACGGCGATCCCTGTACGGTTTGAAATGCGGAAAATATGAGTGTCAACGGCCATAACAGGCTGTCCAAAAGCAGTGTTTAAAATGACATTGGCCGTTTTACGACCAACCCCCGCTAAAGACTCAAGCTCTTCACGTGTTTGTGGCACCTCCCCCTGAAAATCATCCAGTAGCTTGCGGCAAAGCTTGATAATATTCGCACCCTTACTATTATAGAGGCCGATGGTTTTAATATAGCCTTTCAGCCCTTCTTCGCCTAAGTCATACAGTGCTTGTGGTGTATTGGCGATAGGAAAAAGAAGGGCGGTTGCTTTATTAACACCTTTATCCGTAGCTTGTGCTGATAAAACCACAGCAATTAATAACTCAAATGTGCTGTGATAGTTTAATTCTGTTTCTGGCTCGGGGATCGCTTCTGCCAGTTTTAAGAAAATTTCCAGGCGTTTGATTTTATTCATAAATAAGCATACTGAATTTTTTTAAGGGCGACCAACTGAGGGAACTCATCATAAATAACCTGCCCACTTTAACATAACTCCCTGGCTCTGCCGTTCAAAGTGGGTGCAATACGACAAAGTAACACTGAATGATACAGTTGCTGGACGAGGTATTCACCCCACCCATAACGTTTAGCATCACTAACACATTCAACATAAGCCCCTTTAATAATACCTTCGCAAAATTAACAATTTCTCATTCCCCCCTTAAGTGAAATAAATACCCCAACTATCACTGATAAATATCAAATTAATTGTATATTCCCGTGAATTTCTTGTAAGATGAGATTTTCTCTTACTTCATAACACAGGCTAATATCATTATGAGATTAAATGTTGCAGCAACACCCGCCAGTGCCAGTACATTGGCGACCAACAAAGTTTTAAGAAACACCTATATGCTGCTTTCTTTGACTTTACTGTTTAGCGCCTTCACAGCGGGTCTGGCGATGATGCTGAATATGCCACCTTTAGGCATGATAGTGACGATAGTGGGCTATTTTGGTTTACTATTTGCCACCACTAAATTCAGTAATAGCGCCTTAGGCCTAGTGTTTATTTTTGCACTGACAGGCTTTATGGGACTCACGTTAGGCCCTATTATTAATATGTACCTGAACGCTTACAGTAATGGCCACGAATTAGTCATGACTGCTTTAGGCGGCACAGGCGTTATCTTTATCGCATTATCAGGCTACGCATTAACCACCCGTAAAGACTTCAGCTTTTTAGGTGGCTTTTTAATGGTCGGTATTTTAGTCGCATTCCTGGCCGGTATTGGCGCGATGGTCTTCTCCATTCCCGCTTTATCATTGGCAGTATCGGGTATGTTTATACTCCTCATGTCAGGCATGATTTTATATCAGACCAGCGCAATCATTCATGGTGGTGAAACTAACTATATTCTCGCGACGATTTCTTTATACGTGTCTATATACAACCTATTCTTAAGCTTATTACAGCTATTAGGCATTTTTGGTGGTAATGATTAATTAATCGCTCTTACTCTCAAAACGAAAAGCCCAGTTTGACTGGGCTTTTTTTTGCCTTATAAAGACGCTTTCGAAGCATCAATACCTATGAGCTTATTGGCTGACGGAGCATGAATGAAATGTGTAGGACAGTAGGTACGGTTAGCGTAATCGTACGCAGGGTAGTTTTCCACACAACATTCCTCCGATTACGCTGCGCTAATCGGAGCTACGAGCTTAATCCCCTATAAAGCGGGGCACCGGTCAAACCCAGCAAATTGAGAAAATAAAGGCAATAAAAACGTCTTAATCCCCTATAAAGCGGGGCACCGGTCAAACACATCCGTGAAGCGTACCTTTGACTTTAGAAGTCTTAATCCCCTATAAAGCGGGGCACCGGTCAAACAGAATTAGTAATTATTAATCAGGAGGTAATATTAGATAGTAACAGCACAAGTCTGCGCGCCAGTGCACAACCAT
>CAYZUM010000012.1:0-23216 GCA_964481455.1 uncultured Methylomonas sp.
GGCGAACAAAAAGACACGTCAGAATGCACACGTTATTTGATTCCCATTCCCTAAGCACTCAATGTATGGAAAACAAACCGAATATGGCCGAAGCTATGTTAACCTCATGAATATCAGTGGTCTAAATAGGTTACATTTGTATCCGAAGCTATCCGATTCTTTTATTTTTGTACTCTTTCTTGTACTATCCCTTTACTTTACTCAGCAACGTAATTTTCCATATATTTATCATGATGAATATGGCGTTTTGGGTGCCGCTGCAATATTTTCAGGGCTTGAGTGGGGGACGCCTTCAGGTATGGCATTTTATGGCTTTCTACTTTCTCTCCTTACTTTTCCATTGTATTGGTTAGATCTTGGGCCAACTGCTCTTTATCAGTTAGTTCTGGCAGTGAATTCACTTTTAGTGGCTGCTTCGGTTGTCTTGGCTTTAAAGACCATTCGACTACTTATTCCTGATAAACAAACTGAGTTGTGGCGAATTGGAACCGTTATAGCAGGTTTTAGTTACCCTGCTGTTCTGCACTATTCAGCACTGGCGTTAGGTGAAACAACGCTGCTTTTTTGTTTCTCTCTTATTACATATTATCTTGCTTTTATATTAAAAGCTAATAATATTCAAATAGCTCATGCCATTATACTGGGAATTGGTATCGGTATGGCTCAGTATGCGCACCCACGGGGGGTTGTGTATGTTATGACAGGTTTAGGTGTGGTTTTTTATGCATATAAAACTGGGAGTATTTTACGCAATAACTTTATTATCACTGTCACAGCGGCGCTTATTTCAATACGATTACTTGCTGTCGTAAAAGCCTATTTGCTAGCACATTTTTACACTTATGAGCATGAAAATACGTCTTTGTTATCCTTTGTTAGCGCGAGAATGGTTTGGCCAAGCATTGATACGGTGAATATATTTTTACTTAAAAGCCTGGGGCAATTTATTTATTTAATGACATCAACTTTTGGCTTAATAATTTTAGGATTATTAATATTGGGGTTTACCGTTTTTCATAATACTGAAAAAAATAAGGCATTATTGACAGAGAAGTTAACGACATCCGATGCTAACAGTTACAAAATTCTTTCTGGGTTCTTTTTATTGTCATTTTTATTAATGTTAGTGGCAAGTGCAATACAAATGGTCATTGTCACCAGAGCAGATAGTTTTTTTTATGGGCGGTATAACGAGATATTAGTGCCTACTTTGGTAATTGTGGCCATTATTTATTTAAGCCAGCAATCGCGAAAAGCTGCATTGGGCGCTTTCATTCCTTGTATTGCGGTTTCAATATTGTCTGTATTATTAATGGATATATTTTTTTCGGACGTATTTCAATTGGCTACGACCTGGTCTTCTGTCACGAGCTGGTTTATTTATATTAATGGAGTATGGGAAATAAACCCTACGGCTATTATTATTGGTTTATCTGCTCTATCTACGGTTTTAGTTATTTCGTTATTATTGTCCAGAGGGGTATTTGTCATTGTTTTAGTCCTGTTCTTTACTCAGATAGCATTGCTCAATTTTGAAGTTCAGCACAAGGGAGCAGACAGAAAGTGGGAGGTGTTAGGTGCGTTATCAAAGGGGCTGGGGCACCAGTTATCTGGTAAGGAACTTAATGTTAATGGTACGAATTCTACAGTCATAATAATGAAGGAAGCTGTTCAGTTTGCTTTTCCCAGAGTGAATGTTAATATCAATAATGGAGATTTAAGTAAGGCAGATGGGGTATTAGATTATACAACAGCATATTGTACAGATGAAAATTCACTTACCTATATAAATAACAGAAGGTTCTGTATTCTGAATGACGATCTTTATAAGCAAATTGTTCCTTTATCATTGATGGATAATGTCGTAAATGATGCCCCTGTTAGATCCCCTCTTTTTTTGCAGCGCTGGATGAAGTTTCTCTATAAGCAAAATTATGTCAGTAAAATATTATAATGATTTGCTACTTATAGACTTTTAGGTATTTAATTTCCAAACCTTGTTTCATAAATTATTGAAAAACATGATATTTAATTTTTAAAGTGGAAATTATTTATCTGAGAATCTATAGAGTTGCTTTGCAAATTATGTACCTGAATTTATGAAAAAATATATTAATTTTTTTAATCTGGATAACTTAGCTATTTTGTTAAGTATACTGGCTCTTTCACTGGTACTTGCAATCGCCGTTTCTTTAACATTTTATGGCAAAGTGAGTTACCTTATCATTATGATAGTGATTGTTATTTATGGCTTGATCGCTATAAAATCCTTCAAGCCAGGCACTCATAATAACCTTTACATAGAGAGTGAATTTAATTATTCAATAGCGACTCTACTGGGTGCTTTTTGTATTGGGCTATTGCTCTTTGGCAACCAGTTTGAATATGCATCAATATGGGGGGATCATGGTGTATATGTGAATGCTGCGTCTCACTTTAGGGAAGGTGGTGAAATTCCTTTTTCTTTGTCGAAATTAGGCGTTGACCTGCAAAAAAATACTGAATTGAAACCTCCAGTAGGAGTCGTCAATTTTGCTGGTAAAGGGCTTTGGCAATTCCATGGGTTACCAACCTGGCCAGCTTTAATGGCGGCTTCTCAGTTATCCAACGATGGTCAGCCAATGTTGGCGCTACTGTTTAGTATCAATATAATTCTTTTTTTCTCGATAGCGAATTGTTTTGTAAAAGATAAACAAGCGGCGGCACTTGCTACTCTCTTGTTTGCATCTTTACCTTTACTTTGGCATCAATCGCTATATGCCACCTCGGAGATGCTACTGTTAAGTATTTTCTTGTCCTGCTTACTTTTATCTTTTAAACTGAGGTATCTTGCAGTTCATTTGAGTGCTGGTCTGTTTGCGTATGGTGTAACACATACAGGTATATTAATTTTAGCGCCAGCCGTAGGCATTGTTTTCTTTATAATTTCGCTGCTTTCTCCTAGCCGAATTCGCTCAAACTTTGTCGTGGTAGGTTTTTTCAGTGCACTTGCATCAGTATTGTCATATATGTTTGCTATGACAATCTCAATAAAATACACACAGGCTATCACTTCAGGGTTATTTGGCAAAAATACCTTTCTGGCCTACCTCGCGTGCTTAGCGCCTATCTTAATGAGCTTACCGTATTGTCTTGAAAAAATGGTGCCCAACTTTTATGTAATCATTAGACGAACATTCGTATGGGCATTAACTCATTTTAGGTACCTTGCTGGAACAGTACTCGTTTGCCTAGTCGTTGTTACTTTGGTTAAAGCCTATCTACTTGGATGGACACAGTTCTACATGCCAGAAACTCATAATGAATTTAGTTCTTGGTCTGCCCGCTCTGCATACGTGGATCGTGGAATTAAATCGTTACTACATTTATCTTTATTGAACATCTTTTTTGCATCTGGTGGGCTAGGCTTGGTTGCTTTTGTCATTATTCCTTTTCATAAAAAGCTTGGTTTGCGAAGTAAACTGCTATGGACGTTTACTTTGGTTTTTCTTGTGGTTTTTGGTGTATATCGAATTGATGTTACAAATAATTACTATGCATCAAGGTATTTTTTACCTATTCTGGTTCCATGTCTACTCTTTTTATTTGCGCTAATAGTAAAACATATTACTGGATTAAAGTACTGGGTTGTCCCCGCTGTTGTTTTGGCATTTATTTTTAATGGAGCCACTATTGGGCGAGGCTTTTTTCTGGGTGACGGGTACTTAAAACAGCATCTACGCGACAACCTAAAAGAAGGAAGCTTTGTTACTTTCTATGGAAGCCAATGGCTTCGGTATATGGTCTATCCAGTTCTACTTGAGAGAAATGTTCTGCCACCTAATGATGTTGATCAGACACAGGCTCAAGCTAAGAGTTCAATACGCTCGCAATCCCTTGTAACGGATGCAATGAAGGTCTTAGGTGGAAATAAATCATGTATTGAGTATATTGAACGGCGGATTCCCTGGCAAATAACCTATCCAACAAAGCCAAAGCAAATTCAACGTAATGTTTGTATAATCACTCCTCACGGAATGCAGATAAAGACGTTAGATTTAGGCAATAATCAATGGTTAATGAAAGGGCAATTTGATTTTGTCGTTGTAAAACCAAAACAGACTAAAAATGTTAAAATTGTAGTCAATAGTCTTGGTTGGTGGGCAAGCAAGAAGCCTTTTGTCGCCAATAAAAACCAGCTAAAACCACGGCTTAGTTTCTGTGGAAAGGAATATACAGCGGATATGATTTCGCCTAAAAAAATAGTTTTTCACGCGCAAATATCGAACGCATTTTGCAAAGCAAAGCTTAATTCCGCGACATTTATTCCTGCTAAAACTGGGCAGGGAAGTGATAAGAGGTCATTGGGCGTTGATATTTACTCAATATCAATTATTCCGATTTAAGCAGCAATGTTCAAAATATTTTGAGTCTACTATTAATTTATAATATAGGTATATAGTGAAACTAATTATACAAATTCCCTGTTACAACGAGGCAGGAACATTAGCCATTGCTTTAAATGCTTTACCACGAAAAATTACAGGTTTTGATAAAGTTGAATGGCTTATCATTAATGATGGAAGTACTGATGATACAGTTAAAGTCGCCAAAGAATGCGGTGTTGATCATATCGTTAGCTTTAAGCATAATCAAGGCTTGGCAAAGGGCTTTATGGCTGGAATTACCGAGTGCTTAAAACAAGGTGCAGATGTTATTGTCAATACGGATGCTGATAATCAGTATGAAGCACAAGATATTCCAAAACTGGTTAGCCCTATACTTGTAGATAAAGCAGAATATGTTATTGGAGCCAGGCCAATTAGCCAGACCTCTCATTTCTCACTGTCTAAAAAAATGCTGCAAAAAATAGGTTCCTGGGTTGTTAGAAAAGCAAGTAATACCAATATTCCAGATGCCCCTAGTGGTTTTAGGGCGATGAGTAGAGAATGTGCCATGCAGATAAATGTGTATAATAATTATACTTATACATTAGAAACTATTATTCAGGCAGGCCAGAAAAATATTGCAATTACTTCTGTTCCGATTAGAACAAATGAAGACTTGCGGCCATCAAAACTATTATCTAGTATTCCAAATTATATTAAACGATCAGTAATAACAATAGTCCGTATTTTTGTTGTTTATAAACCCTTTCGTTTTTTTATGAGTATAGCAGTCGTACTGTTTGCAATTGGATTTTTGATAGGGTTACGTTTTCTTTATTTTTATTTTACGGGGGAGGGAACTGGACATATGCAGTCTATTGTCTTAGCTGGTGTATTAATGGGAATGGGAGTTCAAACCGGCCTGATTGCTTTTGTTGCTGATCTATTAGGTGTGAACCGGAGATTGCTTGAAGACCTAAAGCTAGATATGCAGAAAGATAATTATTCATGAGCAAAAAAAAAATTTGTATCATTGGCCCATTTCCACCGATAAAGGGTGGTATTTCACAATATAATGATTTTTTAGCGAGAGAGTTGCAAAAAAAATCAGATATTTACTTGTTTAGTTATAAAAGGCAATATCCTGAATTTTTAATAAAAAACCGCGCGCAAATAGATGAGAACTCTATTGAAAGTAGGGAATTAAAAGATAAAATTGATTTTACGATTGATTCTATTAACCCCTTTACCTGGGCTGCTACACTACAAAAAATACGAAAAATCAACCCAGACCTTGTCATTCTGCCTTGGTGGGTGATCTATTGGGCACCCATGTATATTGTTTTTCTTAGTGTATTCCGTGTGTTGAATATTAAATCACTTCTTTTATGTCACAATGTTTATGAGCACGAAGATCATGCTATTAAGAGGTGGATTAGTCAATCAGTGTTTAAATTGGCAAATTTTTATTTAGTTCATTCGACGAGTGAAAAAAATAAACTACTGCCCTTGATAGCTAAAAAGCGACTCATACAACATTTACATCCACTGTATCAATATTCCACTAATAATCTTCAGGTTTGTAGTTCACCCGTTGAAGAAGGCCAGCTCAACCTGCTTTTCTTTGGGTTTGTCAGGAAATATAAAGGACTCGATATTCTTCTGAATGCGTTACAGATTATCAATGATGACAAAGTCAATTTAAAAGTGGTGGGTGAATTTTGGTCGAAGAAAGAAGAATATATCAATTTCATAGAACAAAATAATATTAATAATGTGGAAATTATTGAGGGTTATATTGCTGATAATGAAGTAGATAAATTCTTTTTGGAGGCCGATGTTGTGGTTTTACCATATCGCTCTGCAACAGGTTCAGGTGTAATAGCCGTATCCTACGGTTTTGGTAAACCGGTTCTAGTCACAAATATAGGGGGGCTGGCCGAAGCGGTTGATTTTAAAAAAACAGGGTATATCGCTGAAGCAAATCCGGTAGACATTGCAAAAGGTATTCAATGGTTTATCAAGAACAAAGAATCTCCATTTGCAGACAATATTGAAAGTTTTGTCACTGAGCATATGTCATGGTCGGGTCTAGTGGGTCAAATCTATGATTTGGTGGAGAAAAAGTGAAAAAATTTATTAAATTACTTTTGTTTGCAATCGTTGCAGCTGGTATTTATTTTATCTTTGTCGGTAATACGGCTGTTTTTGCTACTTTATTAGAAATTACCCCTGCTGAAATTGCCATATTGCTATTAATTAACCTTCTTTTTTTATTACTATTTGCTTTTTTTCAGAAAAATATTTTATTGCTTTTCGGTCTCAAACAAACGTTGGTTGAATGGCTCGGCTTAGCCTTTATTGCTGCTTTTTATAATCTGTTTTTACCTGCAAAGGGAGGGAGTGTTATACGTTCAGCTTATTTAAAGAAAAAGTATGATTTCTCTTATATGAGGTTTGTTGCCTACCTTATAAAACAAAGTGTTTATATGTTAATTGTTGTCAGTTTTATGATCGGGGCTCTCCTGCTGTCCATTTCTAAAGAAGTGCAAGACCATACGTTTATATTGGGTGGGTTGGCAATCGTATTTTCTATATCCGTCTATTTTATTGAGAAACAATTGATACGCTGGTTAGGTAAAAAGAAAAAGATTAAAATTGACTTGGTCGTTCCTGCAAGACGTTTTTTTTATATTATAGGTTTGATATCATTACTGATCTTTATGAAGGGTAGTGCATTTTATATTGTCTTTGCGGCATTAAAGTATCCTATTTCATTTAATTTCTCTCTTTTAATCGCATCTCTGTTAATGCTATCGAATCTGGTCAGTGTTTTACCCGGTAATATAGGAGTTAGAGAGTTATTGTTAGGCGGGGTGTTACAAGTGTTTGGCTATGATATTTCATTTGTGATACTCGCTTCTCTCACAGATCGTGCAGCCATTATGGTCACGACGACATTAGGTGCACTTGTATTTAAATATTTTTTATTTAAAGATCTCAAAGCATATGAATAATCAACCGGATCCCATTTTTATTGTAGGGACTCCGCGTAGTGGCACTACGCTACTTCGGCTTATTATTGACTCTCATCTTGATGTTGCTATTACACCCGAATCCTCATTTTTATTTCGTAAGATAGGTTTATGGAGTTCACTTTATCCTGATTTAAGTAATAAGCAAAGTATTCAGCATTTCATAAATGACCTCAGAAGATTACCCCAAGTCAAAAATTGGTTGCCTGAGCAATGCACTGCCGATGAACTGGTAAAATATTTTCCGGACATGGATTCATTAGCGGAAACCCTCAACGCCATTTACAGTTATTATGCATTATTAAAGGGCAAGAAAAGGTGGGGGGATAAAACCCCCAAAAACCTGCACGCAGTTAGGCAAATACTGGCATTATTTCCCAGAGCAAAAATTTTGATTATGGTCAGGGATTGCCGGGATGTAGCAATGTCATTAAACAAAGCGGAGTTTTCAAAAGTTTCCTATATTTCTGCAGCTCATCGATGGCAGCACGATGCAGATATAACTCAACAGCTGATACACGAATATAATGATCGAATTTATTTGTTGAAATATGAGGGTTTACTTGAAAGTCCTGATACCAGCATCAAATCAGTGCTTTACTTTTTTAATCTAGCGAATGATTCGAAGATTATGCAACGCTATTTAGAGCATCAAGACGATGTCGTGCATACAAAAAGTACCTTATATAGGAAGCCTCTCAGTGAGGTGAATGTTTATCGGTGGAAAAAAAATATGTGTTTATCTGATATAGCTAGGTGTGAGGCCATTGCACAGGATGGTTTAAAATACTTTGGCTATCAGCTTACTACAAAAAATTCCGTTATTTCACCTGCAACGATGCTGTTTCATAAGGTAAGCGATTTTTTTCAACTAATAGTCAATAGAAAAAATATGCAGAACTATTCTATTTTTATTCGATTAAGTATAAAGGCGACGATTAATACAGCACCCTTTAAATTTAAGGTATAAAAAACATCATAACCAATTTTTTTTAATTATTTATATTTTCTCGTTTACTTTGAGGGGGCTGTACTAGCGGCTCACCCTTTAAAGTAACCGTTCAGTCCCCCTCCTGCACAAGGAGGGATTAGGGGAGATTTTAATAGAAAAATTCTTATCAAACCCTTGGTTTTAAAGAGGGAGGTAAACAGTTATGTATAGGTAGTTCGTTGGGCACGCTGTCGCTTTGCCTGCCTTCTACAGATTGTTTTCTTGCTTAGGAATGGGAATTGAATAAGTTGTGCCATTATGACGCAGTATTTTTGTTTGCCTTCAAGACGCGGTAACAGGCGCATAACTAGCTACGTAACTGTTTCCGCAACGCAGAAGGCGAACAAAAAGACGCGTCAGAATGCACACGTTATTTGGGCTACGCACTTAAGGCGGGACACGAGTAAAATTAACTGCTGGAGAGAACTCATATTACATCAGTCCTCTAGGAATTATTTTAGTTCTTCAGTTTTTAAACTGTCCCGTCTTAAGTTGGTAGCCGTTATTTGATTCCCATTCCTTAGGAGTGTGTAAGGTAACTCGCAACACAGACCCACCCACCTTGCTTGTTTTTTTGTCCGTCTTCTGCGTTGTAGAAATAGTTACGTAGCCAGCTATGCGCCTATTTCTACGCCTTGAAGACGAACAAAAATCCTGTGCAATATGGGTAGTTTATTGATTGCGAGTTACCTAAGTTATAAAATTCACGTTCCTTAAGTTCTTTCATGCACCCCCCTAAGGATATGAGGATAACCAGCAGTAAACTGTTTTCCGGTTTATATGAATTCAGAAAGTAGAAAAACTTTATTTTAAAAAAAATAATTTAATAATTGCAATTGGCATAGGGGATATATCTTGAAATTAGTTGTTTTTATTCCAGCTTTTAATGAGGAAGAAAAAATTACTGCAGTGGTTACTGCGATTAATGAGCAAAAATTAAGGTTAAGTGAGTTAAATATTGAATTAAGTATCGTTGTTATTGATGACGGTTCAGATGATAAAACATATGAAATAGTGGCTCAACTTGAGGTCGATAAAGTCGTCAAGCATAAAATCAATAAGGGACTTGGTGCGGCTGTCAGAACTGGCTTAATGACAGCAAACAAAATGAATGCAGATATAGCGGTTAAAATAGATGCTGATTTACAACATGACCCATCTGATATTATCGCTTTAATACAGCCTTTACTGGTGGATGAAGCCGATATTGTTTACGGTAATAGGTTTGAAAAGATTAGTTATAAAATGCCCTTGATACGTAAATATGGAAATATTGTTTTTATCAAGTTAATGCGATTCTTAACTGGCTGGCCACTAAAAGATAGCCAGCCAGGTATTTTTGCTGTCAATAAAGATTATTTATCTAGCTTTAGCATTCTCGGTGATTATAATTATACACAACAAATACTTCTGGATGCTTACCATAAAGGGATGAGATTTGAACATGTTGCCGTAAGCTTTAAAAAAAGAGAAACGGGAAAATCATTTATTACTTTAAAATATCCTATAAAAGTTATATACCAGATCTTGATGGTTTTATGTACAGTAAAGCCAATGAAAGTATTTGTTCCAATAAGCCTTGTTTTTTTAGTCCCTGCTATTGGGTTATTCTTGACAGAGATATTTTTATGGGCATCAGGTGATAATCCTAAACCCATTATGCATGTTAATGCCTTATTAGGTTTAATTATAATAGGATTACAAACATTTTTCTTTGGTTTACTTGCAGAAATAGTAGTTGAATTAAATTCACGGAATAATAAATAAATGAATGAAAATAAAGAATATTTCCGTCCCCAAACAAAAATGGAATTATTATCA
The DNA here is from genome assembly GCA_964481455.1 of uncultured Methylomonas sp. Lineage (GTDB taxonomy): Bacteria > Pseudomonadota > Gammaproteobacteria > Methylococcales > Methylomonadaceae > Methyloprofundus. The sequence continues at coordinate 10,215 of CAYZUM010000012.1, forward strand.
AATTATTATCTCTGGTATTATGATTTATTAAAAGAATACTTAGGTGATAGAATTATTGATTTTGGCTGTGGAACAGGAATAATACTAAGTACGATACATTCCCGTAAAAATTATAATTTATTAGTGGGAGTGGATATAAGCAAATTCAATATTGACTATAATTTAATGAAAGGTGTTGAAAAAGTTGAATTATATTGTGCTGATTTTAATGATTTAGATTTCTCAATATTAATAAAAAAAAATATTGATACAATTTTTCTTTTAGATGTTTTAGAGCACATAGATAGTGATGTTGAGTTTCTAGAAAAAATATATTTTAATATGCCAAAAGGTGCCAAATTAATTATTAAAGTACCGAATGCCCAGTTTATGTTTAATGAGCTTGATAAGGCTTCTGGTCATTTTAGGCGGTATTCTAAAGGTGAGTTAAATCGTAAGTGTAAGCAAGTAGGGTTTAATAATATAAGTCTTCGATACATGAACCTGGTAGGTGGTTTAGTTTACTTAACAAAAAAAATTAAAAAAACTGAAAACGCTACTTTTTCTGAAACCTATTCAGATAAAAAATTAAAAATAATTAATAAATTAATCCCATCCTTTCAATGTATAGATAAGATAAACGTTTTTCCATTTGGGTTAAGTATATTAGGTGTTTATGAAAAATGACTGTAAAAAATATAATAATCAAAATTATTATTCTATAAAGAAAAAAATTCACTATGTATTATTTTTTACTTTATATGGAACTGTTAAGTATTTACCATCACCATTATTTGATTTTTTAAGAGCGTTCGTTTTTAAAATATTTTCACAAAAGTGTTTAAGTTATAGAGTGAAAGATTCAGTAACATTTTGGTTTCCTGAAAAAATTTCTATTGGCAGAAAGGTGAGTATCAATGAGTACTGCTTTTTAGATGGTTATGGAGGGATTTCCATTGGTGACTATACAAGGATTGCGCATAATTGCTCTATTATCTCTGAAGGCCATTCTTATGATGATATTAACATTCCAATGATGTATCAAAAAAAAATATTTGATAAAGTTTCAATTGGTAAAGATGTTTGGCTAGGGTGTGGAGTAAGGGTGCTTCAAGGGGTTACAATTGGGAATGGTACTATTGTAGGGGCTGGTAGTGTTGTTACAAAAGATTTGCCCGAAAACTGTATTGCAGTTGGAGTTCCTGCTAAAGTCGTTAAGTATCGAGCAGATTATAAAAGTTTATGAAAAAAAACTAGTTGGAATTTTAAAAACAATTATTGTTTTGTTTAGTTTTTACTTTATAGGCGCTGTTTTCATTAAAAACATATATAATATAAATGTGAGTCTTAATCATAGAGAATATTTTATCCTGTTTATCTTATCATTACTGTATGCCCTTTTGTTGCTTATGATTGCTTGGGTATGGAAAATAATAGTTGAAAATAACTCTAGAAGACAGTTATCAACTAAATTAATCTGGATATATTTAAAAACATTTATTGCAAAGTATATACCAGGAAATGTCTTTCATTATGTGACTAGACACATTGAAACGTCAAAAGAAGGTGTTTCTCATGCCATACTTGTTCAAAGTAATATAATAGAATCTGTTTTTTTAATATTCTCTTCTTTATTTATTATTATAGTATTATTTATTATTGATGCCTCTCTAGTAGACACTTATATAAGTAAATATATAGATGGAAATATTATTTATGTAATGCTCACTATTTTTATGTTATTTTTACTTTATCTCGCATTTAAAAATATTGTCCATTTGCTGTATTTACTTTATTATTGTGTTTTTTTTATTGGCCTAGGTTTCATAACTTATTGTGTTTCACATTTAGTTTTAAGTTATGATATATCTTTTTTCCTCGGCATTTTTATCTTTAGCGGATCTTGGCTAGTGGGTACATTAATGCCCGGAGTGCCTGGAGGGATAGGGGTGAGAGAAAGTATGTTTATTTTGTTGTGTGAAAATATACTTATGGATTATGAGGCGCTATTGCTTGCTATTTTATTGAGGGTTGTGACACTAGGTGGCGAATTTATATGTTATCTAGGAGCCACTGTTAAAATTGGCTGTACCACATACTCTGGGAGCGAAGGTTAGATAATTTAATACTTTTCTTAGACTAACTTAAGGTAACTCGCAATAAATAATCTGCCTCTTGCCAACGTATTCCATGCTCGTTCCTTAAACCGTCTTTCATCATACCTAGAACAAAAATAGCTATTTAATATTTTCATAATATTCAATCAGTTAATGTTTTAGATGCCAGTGAGCCATCTAAAAAAACAGTAGTTGAACCACAAAATCCGTTAGGATGTCTATCGCTGAAAATCATCACTTCGCTAAGCTCCGTTTCCCTGATTTTCAGCGTATGATGAAAGACGGTTATGTGTATAATAAAGTTAATTTAGCAAGCTATATCCATCCTATTTTATATAGAGTTATTCCCAGTTTTTGATATTGTATAATTTTGTACAAATAGCATCTAGTTTAATATCTTTGTTTTCTAAATAGGATTTATATTCTTCTAGTTTTTGATATTGTCCTTGTAATTCAGGTGAAACGAGGCAAATTTTAAACCCCTTACGCTTTAGGGTATGATAAATATTCTTATTTATGGGTAGATAAGAAAAGCAATCTACCCATACCCATTTAATCATTCCTTGCATATTCAATATTGTGTCAATACCTTCAAACTCAGATAGACGTAATGCAATGTTTTTTTCACCCTCACTACTTAGGAGATGGATCATAGGGAACGAACTATCAAGAAAAAAATAGCGATGTATTTTATACTTTTTAATTAAATTTAGAACTCGGTGTTCAATGCGCTCACTTTTAGTATTAAGTATCAATGTCCCATGATGGTAATGCTTTAAGTACTCCTCGAAATCTTCACCATTAATAAAGGGATCATGGGCTAATATTAGTCTATTGCCGTAATCTCTTAAATCAATCTCTATACCATATTTTTCGGGTACTTGTTGTAGTTCCTTGATTGTATTGATTCTATGGGCGATAAATTCCATTTAAAATTCCTGTGATTTTAAGGTTACCGAAATAAGCGCTTCAGCTATTGCTATTTTACTCCTGTAGTTTTTTCCCTTCTTAAATTAATGGACAAAGTTAATGTTTTTTTTGAAAAAATTTTAATAGTTGGTCCGGTGCATTCCAAGTCATTTTTTACATCAGTATGAACTACTATTGTGGCTTTTCTTCCACAGATAAATTCTTTTAACAACTTGTAATCTTTAATCTTATCTAGATATAATTTTTTTTTGTCAGGATTAAGTATTTCATTGCTATTACCAAACAAGATATCCTTAGGTTTCATATACCTAAAGTACCAGTACGATGATTGCATGTAATATTCATTGCTATTTAATAAGGGTGGAGGAAGTGTGAAAATTATTTTGTACTTATTACTATCTAGTTTAGGGAGATAATTGAATTTAAGTGCAGTACTTTTTACGTAGATGGTTGATTTAATAGGTATGTTTCTTATTATCCATTTTTTAGCCAGTTCTCGACCATCTGGCTTCATAGAATTTAAATATATAGTGTAAATATTGTAAGAAGTTGTTGACGAATAAAATAATATTATTAAGATGAATAATATTATGGATAGTTTTTTTATAAAATATAAGCCATAAGCAGAAACAATAAAATAAAAAGGAATTGCTATGGCCATATTCCTTGGTAGAAATATATGATAGCTTGTCATTTTAAAAATTAAAGTAACTGGAATAATGGTTAGTATTATTAGTATATTAAATTTATGATTATATATAAAACTAAGGAAACCTAAAATATATAAAATAACTCCAGGAAAAGCACTGTGAGAAAATAAAAATGAATTCAAGTATACTACTAAACCATTATTTGAGTGTAGTCCTGTATTAGGCATTTTGTAATGATTGATATTCCACATGAAATCGGTAATAAATCTTTTTGTATCCATTATTGCATAAGGATTCAATACACAGAATATTATAATAATCAAAACAGATGAGTACAAAATTACACTCATATTAGTAAGGTTTGTATAATACTGTTTATAATAAATTAGGTAGAATACAAATAGTATAAAAATTATCGCATTATACTTAACAGAAATAGCCATTCCGATTGATAAATATAAGAAAGGAAACAGTACATGTATGATAATTTTGTTATTTTCACTTTTATAGATTACAGTAAAAATATAAAATATAAGGGTTGAGAAAAAATACAATATATAATCGGGCGAAGAATAAAAAAGTGTACTAGGAAAAAAAAGAGATGTAAATTGTAAAAATATTGCTATGTATGCAATACAGGTATTTAATATTAATCTCACACTATGAAATAGGAAGAACAATGAGAGTGAAAAAATAAAAGCAAAACCATACCTGATTAACGTGGCTGTATTATTGATATTAACTTCAATGCCAAATAAATAAAATATGTAGAGAGATAATTTTCCATAGTAAAATGAAATAGAAGGATATTTGAAGTAAATTAATGCATAAGAATTATTATTAAAGAGGTTAAATGCTCTGTCTACAACAATTAATTCATCAACATTAGGATAGTTTGGCATACCTATATGTGAATATAAAACTATATAATATAAGTATAGTAAGGTGATAATTGATAAAATTATGTGATTTGACTTTACATGTTTCAACATAATTTATATATTTTTATTTAGTTTAAAACTAAAATTAATGGTTCTTTTGATAAACTTCCATTTTGCGTAAAGACCTGTATTCCAGCTTGATTGACCATGGATACGTTCAGGAAATAATACATCAAAACGGATGATTTTCATGCCTTGTTTTTTTGCGGTATATAATAAGTAAAGATCCATAGAAAAGTCTTTAGGAATATTTTCGAGTTGCTCCAGAAAATATTTAGGAAAGATATTCGGCTGGGCGTTTATATCCCATAATTTAACGCCTAGATAGAGTGATTCAAATCCGCTCATACCCCATGTGAAGAGCTGGTCAAATAGTGGTCGGCCTTTTCTATTGCCTTTAACATAACAGTTCAGTGGATTAGCTTGGCTTTCGATAATTTCTAGAGCTTTAAGTATATCTTCTGGGGCTGTTTGCATATCTGCATGTGTATAGCCGATATATTTTCCCTGAGCTACTTTTAATCCTGAAGTAATACCAAAGCCATAACCTTGATTGCTTGTCACTGTAACAACTCTGGCAAAACTAAAATCTGGAAGAAGTTGGTTTAAAATCTCTGTAGAATTATCTGTTGAGCCATTATTGACTAATATTAACTCAATATCATCACTTGTTATAATTTTAGCAAATTTTTCAAGAATTATGGGTATATTTTTTTCTTCATTATAACAAGGTACTACGACTGATAATTTCATTAAGGTTCCTTATTTAAAAACCCACCACTTCTGCCCAATAAAATTTAAGATTGTGCTCACAGCTGTTGCAACTAGAAATGCTAGAAAAACAAGGAGAGATGGATTTATGTCAACCTCTCTCTTTATTCCGACTGAAAAAAGGAGAGCGTGGTGGAGGCTATTAAAATTGATAAGAAAGAAGTCATTTGTTGTTACATTCGCAATAAGTGTTACTGTATACAATAAGACAAACTTAGCAATTTCTACATATGAATGCGTATATTTTGCAAACGTCCAGAATTTATTCATGATAAAAGCGACTGCTGAGCCGGTTACAAAGGAGATTGCTTTTGCTACAGCAGGGTGCAGGTGGCCAAGTAATAAGTAATATGAGCCAAGATCGGTAGTCACGGCAGTCATGCCAACTATTAAAAAAAGTCCCACTTCTCTTTTCAGACTGTTCATCTAAACTGAAACAGGGGGGTAAAGAAGCATATGAAGAAAAAGACTAAGCCCTTTTGTCTTAGTCATGTCTTGCATGAGAAAAAAATATATCTGCAATTGTACTTTTTAGGGAACTCATGCTCAGGTGGGCAGTCTCTTGCTTATATGAATCATCTATGTTCTTGCTGAAAATCTCTAAATTGGACATCAAGTTCTTTCATCTTTTCAGGATTGACTGTTGGGTCTTTTTTCAAAGAGTAGGGGTGCCATAAGGCTTTGTGGAAAAAACTTTGCCAGTAGATAAAGGTTTGGTAATCATCAGGAGTTCCCCAGCAGATATAATCGTCAATTTCAAATATCTTAACGGTCAACCCCATGTTGATCAGCTCATCAATCATGCTGTCAACATAAAATTCACCGTTTACTCTCACATCTTTCTGCTTAAGGTGTTCAAGTGCTTTTGTAAAATACTTTACTTTTCTGAAATAAAAAGTACCCACGATAGCATGATCGTTAAAGGGGTCATTTGATATAGCTTTTTTAACCGAGACACCTCTGGCATAATCATTATCTGTTTTTACCCAACCATACATTTGAGGGTTGTTTTTACTTGATTGATGTTGTCTAAAGGTCCAGACAATCGCATCTATATTTGGGTCATCTAGTAATGTTTGATATTTTGCTTTATCGTATAGCATACCATTGTCAGTAGCAGCTATCAGTAAGGGGGCATTTTTATCAGCATTTTTAAGTCCTAATGAACATGTAATTGCTTGTCCTTGGGTGACATCATCTATTTTTATTATCGTGGCATCTGGGTATTCCGTTTCGATCTCTTCGTATAAAGGGTAGTGATCTAAATGCTCCTTTAGGCAGATAAATATATTATTAGAGCTTAAAGGCAGGTAACTGGCAGCCTGTATGATCATTGGCTTACCACTTACATCAATTAAAGGTTTAGGCTTTTTATAACCTGCATGCGCAAAGCGACTGCCTTGTCCTGCCAGTGGAATAAGGGTAGTACTGTTTTTTTCCGCAGGATAATCCTCTGTCTGCTTGATAATATGTTTAAAATATTTAGACCAGATTTTATACTCTTCTAGATCGGCAGGCGTTCCCCATTGCAACATGTGCTGCACGGTGTAAATGGATATATTTAAACTTTCTTCAAACATTAGATTATAAATTAAGGAAACATAGTATTCACCGTTGAGGTTAATGCCCCTATTAATCAATTTTGCAAAGTATTTTTTTACATAGGCACCTTTTTTAAAATAGTACGTTCCATTTGAAGCATACTCTCTCGTACGTTGATCAGTAAAAGATTCTTTTTCTTTTATCTGTAGCATCCATTGTGCATCATCTTTGATAAAAGCATAGTTTGTACTTCCTAACATATGGGGGTGGAAGCCTTTATATGCGGGAATGGCACCATCAGCACCTCTATTCCGTGTATGCCTTAAAAAGTCATCATAGTCCCAATATGTTCCAAAATCACAATAGTTTACAATGACTTCTTCTTCATCCTCAATGTAATTATTTATCAGTGAAACGGCATATACTGGACCTTTTTTATGGGCAGGGATTTCAACGATATGTGCATCTGGCTTGATATTTTGTAATATTCGCCTTAAATCTGTTTTAAATAGGTGTTCAGAGTTGCAGATAAAAGTAAATTTATCCTCGCCGGGAAACAAGTCACAAACGTGCTCTATAATGGGTTTACCATCTACTATAATGAGTGGTTTTGGCGTTTGGTATCCTGCGTCAATAAATCGTTGCCCAGTGCCTGACATAGGTATAATGATATGCATTTTATAAGTCTATAGTTTTTGTCTATATTTTTCAGCCTCCCAATTAGCAAGGTAGGTGATTTCATCAGTCTCTAAAAAGTCAACATTGCTGTACATATTATTGAGTGTAATAACATGAAATTTCAATACATCTTCAATCTCTTTTGCTTTTTTAATATTTTTTGCAATGATGAATAGCTGATTCCGATAAATTATGATTTTAGGGAGAACAAAATGCTGTATTTTGTATTCTAATATTGATTTTGTATTTTCTAAATCAAGAATTTCAACTGCATTAACTCCGCAATAGACTAATATATCTGGGCAAAAAGGCGGCATAAAAAACAACTGTTTATTTGTTTTTAAAGACTCATTAATACAGATATCTTCAGTAAAATAAGCAATATTATTTTGATGGTCAATCTTATTGATCATTTTTGAAATTTTTGAAACAATTTTGTATTTATGCATATTTAGCTGTAAATACTTTTCTATTTTCTCAATAACATATTCTGTATAAGTTTCAATTTTCTCAGCATTGCTTGAGCTTATTATCAAACCGTGATTTTTCAAGAAGATAATATTAGGTATTACTTTACAAGCTTTAATCTTATTGTGCAATGCTAAAGCCAGCTCTATACCGGGTGTTTGGTACTCCACTAAAGCTATTTCATCATCATGAAAAATATTTTGCAGTAATTCGCGCCAGTTTTTTTGCATGACTATCATGTTGACAACAATTGGGTGGGTATGCAAAGTATATTTCAGCAAAAACGAGTGTAACAGCGTTTCAATAGACGGGCGACTAGCTCCATCACAAGTTGCTTTTATCACCAAAGATGCAGTCAATGCTTCACGTTCTCGCTTGTCATTTAGTCCAAGTAGTTGTGCATTCTTTACAATGCTTGCAATATACTGGGTATTGACCGTTGAATACCCAGTATTCTTTTCAACATCGGATAATAAATAGCCAGATGCCTTGATTAGCATTGTTCCATCGTCTAATTTTACAGATGAATTTCCACCTCCCGCCTGTACTAAATCAAAACGTTCACCGGCGTATCTTGAAATACTGACAAATGCATCTAAATTATTCACTCATAAAACCTCTTAATTCATTGAAGTTCTGCACTTCAATAATATTCTTATTGACAATTTTTTCTTTATTATTCTCGCTATTAAGCCAATATGATTGAATGCCTAGTGCACTTGCGCCTAGAATATCTTTGCTATAGTTATCACCAATCATACAGACTTCATCTGCTGTTAAATCCATTTTTTTGAGTGCGAGCATAAATAGATAAGGGTGGGGCTTTTCTTTGCCCGCCTCTTCACTTGTGACAACATAATTAGCATACTGATACAAGCCTAATCTTTCAATTTTCCGGTGTTGTATATGGGCAGTAAGGTCGGTGACTAAGCATATGGGTTTTTCTTGATAGTGATTTAAAAACTCAATGACACCTTCATATAACTTCATTGTTTCAAGATATGTATCCCAATAACTATTGTAAAGCTTTAAACTCAGAGTCATGCTATTAATATCCAGTAACTCAAGCATACGTTGAATATAAAGTAGCCTGTTGTGAGATGATGCTGTTTCAGCTAATTCAGTGTGGATATGTTTTCTAGCGTTTAAATAAGCATTCTCAATCACAATTTGACTAATTTTGGTTTCATGCTGTGTCTTGATAAGTAACTGTTGTAGTGCTTTTGTATGTGCATCATTGTAGTTATAGACTGTATTATCAATATCTAACAATATGCCTTTATATTTCATTGCTATTTCCTTTCATGATTTCGCTTAACGAAAGTAAGATTATGAGTTGCACAAGACCTTTATAGCCATTCAGCCATTGATATTGGCTATCAATAATTTCATTTAAGTTTTGAATATATCTATTTGCAAGTATCTTGAAATTAGCATTAGGTTCATGTTTGAAATCAATGTATTGAGTTTTTAGATCCTCGTTATAATCCCATATAAAGTCATCATCTATTTGTTCAAATATATATTCAACATGAATGTCTGCATTAAAGATTATTTTAAGCCCTATATCAATATTTTCATACTCATTCCCTATTTCGAATTCGCTTATTGCGTAATATCTTAAAATAATATTAGCAAACTGTTTTTGAGGGTATATATATTTTTTGCTATCTTCAGCGCGTTCATTTATTTTTTCAATAACATCATCAAGCGTGTAGCCACGAGTTTGTGTATCTCGAAGTATTTTCCAGTGCCTTCTTAGCCGTTCATCTGTATCCATATAGATTTTTAAATCAATATGGATACGCATGGAAGGTAAATAAAAAGGGTGCAGTCCAGACAAGGAAATAAAGTCTTTAGGCTTTAACCTTTCGGGGGATGTAAATTTACCTGAATGATGATTATAGTCAGATCTCTTAATTGTATTATTATGTTTCAACTCAAAAATTAAATCTGCCTGATTGTGAATATGGTTGGCTTTAGGGTTTAAATGAGTAAAATTATTCCAGTTACTATGTCCACGTTCCCATTTATGTTCTCCATCGCCTTCAAGCTTTATCAGTCTGTTGCCTAATAATAATGAGATGTCATACAGTAATGCTGTTTTCCCTGCGCCGCTATCTCCAGCAATCCCAATAGTCGTATTTGTTGTCTTTTTATAGATATTATTACTTTTAATTCCATATTTATAAAAAGTGAGTAAAGTAGCTGCTAAGCATGCTTCAAGTAGTGTATAGCTAATATTCATCAAGCGACTAGCGTATATTTTAATATCCACTACTTCGTTCAGCATTATAATACTTGCATAGCTACTCTGGTAAAATAAGATAAAGAAAATAAGATAAAGGGTGTTCAATACTGTAAACAATACAAGAGATTGATTAAAGCTATCATTATTAATAAAGTAAATAGAGAGAAATGGAATGATCCATACATACCATGCTGGTGCAGGCGTTACAAAGAATATTATCGATGTAAACATAATGCCGATGTAGAAAAATAACAGATCTATATTGACTTTTTTTTGGTTAAAGAAATGACTTAATACAAGGACAGTAGAAAACAGAGGTAAAAATATTTTCAATTCTCCTATTGTATAATAAGAATCAAATATTAAAGCTTGTTTTTTGTTTTCAATTACCATTGCGATAAAGCCATCGCTAAATAAATATGCTAAGTCGAAAAATAGGAAGACACTGCATGTAATTGCAATGTACATTAGAGATTTTTTTAAAGAATAGATTTTAAATATGTATAAAAAAACAAGTGGAATTATTAGCAGTACATGTGCCTTTGTAGATATTGCCAGCCCTAAAGTAAAAGCTGAAATATTGATGTGTTTTTTTATCAGCCAAAATAATGAAAATAGCACTAATGCAGTAGGAATAATGTCTAACTGTGAGTGTATATATGTTGAGTACAGAATTATTGGGTTTGAAAAATAAAATATAATAATTTTAAAATACTTATCATTAAATAATTTAAATAATATATAAAAAATAGATATGTCAGATAGAAGTAAAGGTAATTTGAAAAAAAATCTTATGATGTATTCGTTTTCAATTCCAAGTAATATTATTGGATAAGTGAAAGCACTTAAAATATATAACATTAATGGGTGATAGGGAAAAGATTCTAAATTTAAATTATTTTCAAGATAGTATTGCCATGTATTTGAATTTATTTCTATAAATGTTTTTACAAATGGCTGAAAAAGGGTACGGCTATATTCAGATGTAAATATTATCAAAAGTAATATTTTAATGAAAATTATAGAAAAAAATATAGACTTACTTCTATTGTTAGGGGGGAGGGTTCTCACTCTATTTTTTTAAAAACTAGGTAGGTTAATATGATTATACATTATTGTTGGATATTGTGTTATAGCTAGAGTTTCAGGGTTCCTTTATTGTGTAAATAAAGGATGCAAGCTTTTCCTAGTGTGTGGTTTACACATAAAATGTGTATACAGCTCTTAGGGAATGGGAATCAAATAACGTGTGCATTATGACTTGTCTTTTTGTGCGCCTTCTGCGTTGCGGAAACAGTTGCGTAGCTAGCTATGCGCCTGTTACCGCGCCTTGAAGGCAAACAAAAATACTGCGTCATAATGCATAACTTATTCAATTCCCATTCCTAGGTGTAAATGAAAGGTGCCTAATTTTATCTCTGTTGTTTTTGAACCAAAAAGATGTCGCGTCTGTGAGAGTGACCTAGGTGCTTGACTAAGTACGCCGTCTCTTTTTCTCTGAAGAGCCGAATGGGGTATAAATTTTGATGCGTAAGCATCTGGTTTTTGTCCCACATATATTGATAGATAGGAGAGAGTTATTATGGCAGCTCTATTTTTTATAGTGGATCCCAATATTTAGACCAATACTTAAGGAGCGATTTAGCTCAAAAAATAGGTTAATTATAGGGGATATTATCATGAGTACAAAACGAAAAACGCACAGTGCAAGATTTAAAGCCAAGGTTGCCTTAGAAGCCTATAAAAGCGATAAAACAGCAGCAGAGCTAATCTCCGCACATAAAATCTCTTCAGGCCAGATGAGTACCTGGAAGAAGTGTTTAGTCGAAGGAGCCGTGCAATTATTCGAATCAGGACGGGCTAAAGTGGTTGATGAAGCCGCATTGACCTCGGCTCTTTATGAAGAGATAGGGCTATTTTCCTTTTAGCGTGATCAATAAAATAATGTAAAAACAATATGATACATAACATTTGAGTCTAGAGTTTTTTCTAAAAAATAACCATTATTTTCGCTATTATTCTTAGATTTAAGGGTAGTTTTCTTGAAGAACTCAGTAATAGCGACGTTGTTGCGGTATTTTAACTCTCGAAAACGGGTTACAAATAGTGCTACAGAGCTGATTAATCTCTATATAACTTATTGATTATTATTGCTTTATGCCGTCACGCCAAAAGGAAAAGAGCCAGAGATAGGTAGGTTAAAGGTCGAATTAGACTGGCTTAAAAAAAGTTAACGAATCCTATTGATCTCAAGAGAAAATGGATAGAGCCAGAGCATGAATACATTAGTATTCGTCGTCAGTGTGAGTTGTTGGGTCTTAATCGCTCAACGCTATACAATCAGCCAATATCGGTCTCTAATGAGAGATATACAGGTGATGCGATTGATTGATGAAATCTATACTCGTTGTCCATTTTATGGTTCACGCAGGATTGCGTCGCAGCTGAGCCGTGATCAGGGTGAGCCCTGGAATCGCAAGCGCATACAACGGCTTATGCGTATCATGGGGATGCGGGGAGTTGCGCCTGGGCCTGATACCAGCACACCACACCCAGAGAATAAGGTAAGGCGCAATAAATAAACTACCCATATTGCGCAGGATTTTTGTTGCGAGTTACCTAAGGTTTACCCCTATTTGTTGCGTGGTATGGCAATTGATAAAGTAAATCAGGTC
>CAYZUM010000013.1:0-22588 GCA_964481455.1 uncultured Methylomonas sp.
AATATGCCATAATTTCATGAAGTAGGAGTAAAATTAAGCGAACGGTGAGTAATAAATTAGTCGTGCAATGTGATTGCCTCTCAGACACAGAAGTATGTAAACATGCCATTGCAACACTTTATAGCTATGCTGATTATTGCCTTAATCTGGAGCAGGAAAACTTTGGAGGGGCCGTTGATGAAGCGATCAAGGAGCGCATAAAAAAAGGGCGTAATGAAGTCAGTGTTAAATTAATAAATGGTAATTTGGCATTTGGTCTGTGGCAGGCCAAATCTATTATTTCGTCTACTTATCGCCCTACCTCTTACCATGTTTATATTCGCTCTCTTGAGCTACGCAAAAATTATTGCACCTGCCCAGATTTAGCAACTAATCGTCTTGGGACTTGTAAACATATTGAATCAGTTTTACACTATGCTAAAAAGCAAACAGGATATAAGGAATTATTGGCGATAGGTGCTGTTGTTTCTTTTGTTTACTTAGCCTGGGAATCGGCAACTAACCCGATCATTCACCTACATAAAGCACAGAATATTGACGCTGAATTGAGTGAAGAATTAGCTGAACTTTTTACACCTAATAATCAATTAAAAGGCCGCCTCCCGGAAGATTTCAATTACTTTGTTGAGAAATTTAGTCGCTATGAAGATCTGGATATTGGTGATGATGCACAACGTTATGTTCGCCAATACGCAGAGGATGCCAGCCAGGAAATAAGAGCGCAAGAAATTTCCAGACAAATTACCCAATCAAATGGCGTAATGCCTGGAATTAAAGCGCGATTATTCCCTTATCAAACAGAAGGCGTGGCTTTTTTAGCCTCTCGTGGCAGAGCATTATTAGCAGATGATATGGGTTTGGGAAAAACTATCCAGGCAATTACTGCATCTGTCTGGCTAGCTGATCACTCGGGTGTCAAAAAAGTGCTGGTTGTTTGCCCCGCCTCACTCAAGCATCAATGGGCGAGAGAAATAGCGAAATTCTCCTCTCAGCCAGTACAAATCATACAAGGGCCCCTCGAAGACAGACAAGTACAATACCGTGCAGATACCTTGTTTTATATTGTTAATTATGAATTAGTCTTACGCGATCTAAACGTTATTAGTGAAACTTTAAAACCTGATTTACTCATTCTGGATGAAGCGCAAAGAATAAAAAACTGGCGTACAAAAATTGCATCAACCGTTAAATTAATTTCCTCACGCTATGTCTTCGTATTAACAGGAACACCGCTGGAAAATCGTATTGAAGATTTGTATAGTTTGTTACAGGTCGTCGATGCACGAATCCTTGGCCCCTTATGGCGTTGCTTACTAGATTTTCATATCACCGATGATCGCGGCAAGGTCATTGGCTATCGTAACTTATCCGAATTACGCCAACGCATTAGTCCGGTCATGTTAAGGCGCAATCGAAGTCTGGTAAGTGACCAGCTTCCCGATAGAACCGAGGTCCGCCTGGATATAGCAATGACTAGCGCACAACAAGACATCCACGATTCAGCAATGTCTAGTGCAGGACATCTTGCGACCATTGCCAAGCGCAGACCATTAACCCCCAGTGAATCAAATAGACTAATGGCTTCACTACAACAGGCCCGCATGGCGTGTAATGCCGCTGGCCTGGTTGATAAGGTGACAGTAGGCTCGCCTAAGCTTGATGAGGTCTCTCGTTTGTTAGAGGAGCTATGCTTGCAAAGCAACCATAAAGTAGTGATATTTTCCCAATGGGCACTGATGACAGAAATGGTTGAATCATTGGCCAGCTCTCTAGGTCTCGGAAGTGTACGTTTATATGGTGGCATTCCCACACATAAACGCGGTGAAATGATGGATAAGTTCCAGAACGACGACGCAATTCAAGTGTTTATCTCCACCGATGCAGGTGGCGTAGGCTTAAACCTGCAAGCAGGTTCTGCACTGATTAGCCTTGATATGCCCTGGAATCCTGCCGTTCTAGATCAGCGTATTGCACGTATTCATCGCCTAGGCCAAAAGCAGAAAGTACAGATTTTTCTATTATTAGCTGAGTATTCCTATGAACAACAAGTTGCCAGCCTGGTAAAAAGCAAGCGTAACTTATTTGATAATGTCATTAGCCCGGATGCAACAGAAGATGTCGTGGGTGTTTCTAAAAAGATGTTGCAAAGCATTATTGATGATTTGGCCCGCCCGGCTGTACAACCTGAATTAGAAAATATCGCACAAGAGCAAGCTGATGAACGAATTGTTACACAAGCTAAAAATCAGCCTATTGATATTACTGCCAGTATTTCTCAGGAAGAAGACAATAGCGAAACACATGCATTAATTAGCCAGATTCAAACAAAATTCCAGCAACGAATTGAACGTATCTTGGCTTCGGGCGGTGGCTTACTGGTAGTAGTCAATCAATCCAGCCAGGGCGATGATGAGTTCGCTCAGGCGTTATCGACAACAAATCTTCCTGTCGTTGTACTGGAAGCGAAAACCATGTTCAATCTAGAGCGTTTAGGAACCTCCTCTCCTGTCACTGATGCACAGCTTATTTATCAACCAGAACAAGCTCAGCTTGCTGCGCGAAACCCTCTGATAAAACTAGCCCATGATAAATTACGCTCTGCCGAGATACTGGTAGAGCAGCAATGCTATGCGGGCGTGATGGAAATACTGGCTGCCACAACATTGACTATTGCAGCCATTGCCAGTGATCAACTACAAGTCCCTAGCCTGGAAAAAGCCACCGTCTGGTTATACAGCGATGTTTTACCACAACAATTAATGACGGCAGAGCAAATATCAAACATCGTTAGAGTCATTGCCCTAAGTCAAAATATAGATGTGCCTGAAGCATTGATTGATGAATCACTAAAAGATACTCAAGTATTATTAGTACAATATGCCTGAATCCAGCGTTTCGACTAAAATTGAGCCAATCCCTATTCTCACAATTACAATTTGTATGGAATTGCAGCTCTTCCGGTGAAAACAATAGACTCAATTTTAGCCGAAACGCTGGAATCAATATTAGTTAGATATATTTTGGCGCTGATTAAGCCCATAGCTATACGGCTGAAACTTGACTACTGTTTAAGACTGTACGTTTGAAAATACAGTTTTTTTAAGAAGATTATTCAACATGAAAGGGGGTATATTTTCCTTCATTACAAATTGTTTTTCATCGTGAAAACCTATTCAGTGTTATACTCGATGTTCCAGTTTTCAGCTATAACTGGGTTTGAAGGTACTCGAATTTAATTTCAATTTAAGTTAACACATTGATTTAAAAGAAAAATATAATTTCATCGAAATCAAAAATAGATAATAAAATCAATGTACTACAAAAACTGGAACATCGAGTGTAAGAATAAATAGGTGCAAAACGAAATAAAGTCATTAGTTTTTCAACACAGAAAAAGTAAAGTTCTATAAACATTAAACACCCCCTAAATCAAGTTTCTCATGGGCTAATTTTTACATATAGCAAAATGGGTGCAGCCCATCCTCCGTGCCATAACATATTGATTTATGGTTATAGAGTCAGAATTAGGCACATTAAGCATGTAATTATCTGCTTATCTCCCGACTTAAAGCCCACTAAGTCTTTGATATTTTGTAATAGCGGAGTATAGCAAAAGTGCCTCGGAATTTACTTAGAAAGCCAAGTAACTGTTTCAGCAACGGAACTATCGGCAAAAACTCGGCAGATCAAAAATCAGTAGCCGTGACCGCGTGAAGTATAACCCGCTAATGCAGCATCCATTTTGCATTGATGGCTTTCTATCTCCATAACCAGTGAATTACCAAGCCATTAGTTAAAATGTAACGATCCGTATAAAGGATGTTGCACTTGTAATAAGTACTCATGCAAAATTGATTTAACTTTTTTGAAAAAAGATAAAACCTCCAGTTTTTAGTATGATTTTTGAGAATTTGAATATATTTTTACAAAAAAATAGGAATTTTTATTGCAAATGATAAATTTATACCCTCGTAATTTTAGTTAAAATAATAATGCCTGAGTACTTATTAGTGTTTCCAGATCCGCGTGTAGTAAAGGAAAGACAAAGCGCTGAAACCAGTGTGATTGTTATTTAAAGTCGATTAATCATGGAACTAGTTAACATATTTTAAAAATATAGATCACTTTGTTAACCGCATTGCATAATTCATATTTAAATTATTATATAACTTACCTACAGAATAATTCCAACTCTAGAGATAGCATTATGTTTTCAAAATTATCTAGTATTTTTAAGAAAAAACAAAAAACGCCCCAAAAGTCTTCCAGACGTGCTAAATCACTTGATCAGGTCTATACTCGCGTATATGATTTACGCATAGGAATGTATGTTGCTAAATTAGACAGACCCTGGATAGAGACATCATTTCAATTTCAAGGTTTTCTAATAGAAACCGAGAAAGAATTGATCGCTCTAAGGAATACTTGCGAACATGTTTATATAGATATTACCAAGCAAAAACAGAACCTTAGAGACTTACAAAGAAAACCTAACCGTGTTGATCACAAAACGCTAAGGATTAGTGACCCTATCGAAAAACTAGGGTCATTTGAGCAAGAATTTGATCGTGCTGAAAAAACATATCAAAATTCAAAGGTATTTGTCGATGACCTTATGAACAAGGTCGCCGATGGTGGAGGGGTTGATACAGTTCAGGCCAAAGAAGTTATTTCTGATTGTGTTGATAGTGTATTACATTCCCCCGATGCTTTTTTATGGTTAAGTCAACTAAAAAGTAGAGATAACTATACTGCCCAACATAGTTTAAATGTGAGTATATTGTCTATTGTATTAGGTCGCCAAATTGGCTTAAAAGTAGAGCAACTCAATCAAGTTGCAATGTGTGGAATGATGCATGATATGGGAAAAATGCTGGTTCCTCTAAAGATACTAAATAAACCAGGAAAGCTAGACCCTGATGAACTGCGGATAATGCAAAAGCATACGATATTGGGTTATGAATTGTTATCCTCTAGCAAGAACATGTTTCAGGGAGCTATTGAAACAGCGCTCACTCACCATGAACGTGTTGATAGTAAAGGATACCCAAGAGGCATATCATCTAATACTCTGTCATATTTCTCAAATATTGTCACCGTTGCCGACATCTATGATGCTATTACTAGCGAAAAAGTGTACCAGAAGGCCCGTACTCATCAGGATGCCATTAAGGTTCTCTTTGAACTATCTAATACTCAACTCAATCAGCGACTAGTCGTAAAATTTATCGAAGGTCTCAGTGTTTACCCTCCAGGCTCTTTTGTTAAATTGAATAATGGTGCTATAGCAATGGTATTAGAAGTTAATAGTAAGCTAAAATTACGACCGAAAATCATGCTTATTCTGGACAAAAACATGCAATTACTTGGCGATAAAGTAATTGACTTAACCAAAACAATGACTGATTTCGCCGGCAACACATTAACAATCAGCGGCATTATTAAACCTACCGATTATCAAATTACAGCCAGTAATTATTATAAGAAAAACATTATATTAAATGGCTTTGCGCAATATACCGACTAAACTTTAAGTAATTCAATATTGCAAACAAATTTGCTAAGGAGCACAAGCACGACATTAACTACGCATCTGTAGGTATGAATTCACTCGCACGATAAGTAGGTAGTCAAAAATTGCTTAACAAAATGAATAAATGTGATTTTGCACTTAATAATGCTAGTTTAAACCAAAAAATGTCCCTTTCTGTTTTTTTTGAGGATAACGGATAAACTTCATTTCTAGAAAGGTTAGATAACTTTTGACTCATTACTTAGTACAAGCCCTCGCCTTAAAAAGTAACATGTAGGGTTTCTTGTGTGCCTCACCCACAACAAACTACGCACTGCTTATAATAGGAGAATGAGTCCGCGCATACACACAGGCTACTAAATTTTTATTCCATTTTTTTCTACATTGAGGTAGCAGTACCAGAAAAACGATTAGATCAGCGTTTCATTTTAGTCAAGAAACTATACAGAACACCTTTTAAAAAAATGGGCGAAGAGAAAGGCAGATAGTGATTAAGAAAAACTAAATACTGTTTAAACCTGACACTTATTATACGAATTCAGCTGTTATAACAATATTAAGATAATATTACCCACAGCTTAAACAACCTGCCCCGCACACCACCCTGATGCCCATGCCCATTGGAAATTAAAACCCCCTAACCAGCCTGAAATATCAAGTACCTCACCTATAAAGTACAACCCATTTACTTTATTTGCCTGGAATGTTTTAGATGAAAGTGCATGACAATCCACACCTCCTAGAGTGACTTCAGCAGTTCGATACCCCTCTGTGCCATTAGGTTTAATTTTCCAGCAATGGAATTGCTGTGCGATAAACTGGATCTGTTTATGGGATAAATCAAGCAAAGAAAGTTGCAACAGCTTTTCTGGCACAAACAAAGGCACTAACCGTTTAGCCAGCAATTGGGAAAGATAGTTTTTTAACTTCACTTTATTGCATGCCTGCTTAGCGACTAATAAACTTTGCTGCAAATTGATCGCGGGCAATAAATTTATGCTCAACTCTTCACCTTCTTGCCAGTACGATGACATCTGCAAGACAACGGGGCCACTTAAGCCGCGATGAGTAAATAACAGATTTTCGGTAAAAATCTGCCGTGTATTACTGACGGTACACCGTAAAGCAAGACCAGCAAGTGTTGAAAACTTTTCTTTCTCTTTAAGCTGGAGAGTAACAGGCACAAGGCCTGCTCTTGTGGTTTGCACATTAATTCCAAATTGTTCAGCAACCTTATACCCAAAGGGCGTTGCGCCCATTTTAGGAATAGATAAGCCTCCCGTGGCTACAACTAAAGATTGACAACTAATTTTTCGTGTACCGATTGTCACAATAAAGCCTGAATTTGCATTTTTCTGTATGGACTTAATGGCTGATTTTAACTGAATTTTAACACCCACTGTATCACACTCAGAAAGCAGCATATTCAGAACATCACGCGCTGTTTCATTACAAAATAGCTGCCCATGCTCACGTTCATGGTAAGGAATATTATACTGATGAAGCAACTCTAAAAAATCCCATTGAGTAAAGCGACTTAAGGCTGATTTACAAAAATGCAGATTTTCAGAGATATAATTTTCTGCTTCAACCGAATAATTCGTGAAATTACATCGCCCACCACCTGACATTAGAATTTTCTTGCCAGCTTTATTGGCATGATCTAAAACCAGCACCTTACGTTTGCGCTTCCCTGCTTCGATCGCACACATTAAACCCGCAGCGCCAGCACCGATAATAATCACATCTACTTGTTGCATATTGCTTAATCTACTAAGAAAAACCGAGCGATACTTTAGGACGAAACATCATAAAGGAGTGCTAGTGTAGATAATACTGTCTACCATGAAGGGCATGAACAGAATGAAGAACTTAGGAATGGGAATCGAATAAGTTGTGCAATTATGGCGCAGTATTTTTTGCTTGCCTTCAAGGCGCGGTAACAGGCGCATAGCTGGCTACGTAACTGTTTCCACAACGCAGAAGGCAAGCAAAAAGACACGTCAGAATGCACACGTTATTTGATTCTCATTCCTTAGGTAACACGCGATAAATAACACCCCATATTGCGCAGGATTTTTTGTTTGTCTTCCATTAGTAGAAATAGGCGCATAGCTGACTACGTAACTCTTTCTACAACACTGAAAACGGACAGAAAGGCAGCAAGATGGGTGGGTTATTTATTGCGAGTTACCTTAGGAACGTGCACGAAATAACGTCGCGTCCTTCATGATGATACAGACTCCCTATACCTTATGATATACCTCAGCACCTTCATTAAGGAACTGTTGAGATTTTTCATCCATGCCTTTCTGCAAGGCTTCCTCGTCTTTTATGCCTTTTCCTTTTGCATACTCACGCACATCCTGAGAGATTTTCATCGAACAGAAGTGAGGACCACACATAGAACAGAAATGTGCAATTTTAGCGGAATCTTTAGGCAAAGTTTCGTCATGAAATGATCGTGCTTTTTCCGGGTCTAAGGCAATATTAAACTGATCTTCCCAACGAAATTCGAAACGTGCTTTAGACATCGCATTATCACGCGCCTGTGCACCTGGATGTCCTTTCGCTAAATCCGCAGCATGGGCAGCAATTTTATACGTCACAATTCCTTCGCGCACATCTTCTTTATTAGGTAATCCTAAATGCTCTTTTTGAGTTACGTAACACAGCATGGCACAACCATACCAGCCAATATTAGCCGCGCCAATAACCGAAGTAATATGATCATAACCAGGCGCAATATCCGTTGTTAGAGGCCCCAATGTATAGAAAGGAGCTTCATCACAATCTTCCAGCTGTTTAGTCATATTCACTTCAATCATATGCAATGGCACATGCCCCGGGCCTTCAATCATCGTCTGGATATCATGTTTCCAGGCAATTTTAGTGAGCTCCCCCAAAGTTTCTAGTTCAGCAAACTGCGCTTCATCATTGGCATCATAAATTGAACCTGGGCGCAAACCATCCCCTAGCGAAAATGACACATCATAAGCTTTCATGATGTCACAAATATCTTCAAAATGTGTGTATAAAAAGCTTTCCGTATGATGCGCCAGGCACCATTTTGCCATAATTGAACCACCACGCGAGACAATACCGGTCATGCGTTTAGCCGTCATCGGTACATGGTGCAAGCGAACGCCAGCATGAATGGTAAAATAATCCACACCTTGCTCAGCTTGTTCTATCAAAGTGTCACGAAAAATTTCCCAGGTCAGATCCTCTGCTTTACCATTCACTTTTTCTAAGGCTTGATAAATCGGAACGGTACCAATTGGCACGGGTGAATTGCGCAAAATCCACTCACGGGTTTCATGGATATTTTTCCCAGTAGACAAATCCATTATCGTGTCCCCCCCCCAACGAATACCCCAAAGCATTTTTTCTACTTCTTCTTCGATGGATGAAGTCACGGCTGAGTTGCCTAAATTTCCATTTATTTTCACCAGAAAATTACGCCCAATGATCATTGGCTCTAATTCTGGATGATTAATGTTTGCTGGAATAATAGCACGCCCTCTTGCCACTTCATCACGCACAAATTCAGGTGTCATCTCAGCAGGAATCGCCGCCCCAAAAGACTGGCCTTTATGCTGGCCTTTATAAAGCTTACGCATTTCCTGCATATTCTGGTTTTCACGTATGGCAATGTATTCCATCTCTGGCGTCACAATACCTTGTCGTGCATAGTGCATCTGCGAAACATTTTTACCCGCTTTTGCTCTACGAGGTTTCCGAATATGGGCAAAGCGCATATCAACCGTTTCAGGATCACGTAAACGTTCCTGACCAAAATCGGAACTAGGGCCTAGCAAGGCTTCAGTATCATTTCGCTCTGCAATCCAGGCATCACGAATTCCCGCTAAACCTTGTTGTAAATCAACTTCAACATTAGGGTCGGTATAAATACCCGAAGTATCATAAACATAAAGTGGAGAGTTTTTTTCCTCCCCAAAATTCACCGGAGTATCAGAAAGACTAATTTTACGCATCGGTACACGGATATCGGGGCGACTGCCCTCAACATAAATTTTCTCTGATGCAGGGTAAGAGTCAATTTTTACACTACTCTTATCTGTCGAGGTAATATCTTTAGGAACTGCGCTCATGTAATTCTCCAATTTCAATAGAACTAAGGCGCAAGGAAGTGCATTGGGCTTTCCTACGCCAGTATTAGCTGGTCTCAGGTTCAAAGGGTGTTGTCTCAGCTACCTTAAAATCAAGTAGCACCCCTAGCCTTTTTAATATAAACGATACAACATAATAGAAAATGAGTGATTTTGCAAATTTTATATCGCATCTTTATGAATCTGTAAAATCATGCAGACATCTGCATTTTCTACGATAAAATACACCTAATTTAAATAATCAATAAGCTTTTTTAGGGGAAAGTGTATGGATGTAAATAAGCTGAGTATAGCCGAAAACAAAGGCTCCACAGTAGGTTTGGAGTTACTTAAAATCGGTGGAGCCGTCCTGTTTTTAATTGCCATTATGCTGTTTATCAAGTTCACAATGGAGCCTACTGCTAACAATACATTTCTTATTGTTTCTGCCGTAATCGGTGGCTATATGGCACTAAATATCGGCGCTAACGATGTCGCTAATAATGTCGGCCCTGCTGTAGGCTCCAAAGCATTAACACTCACTGGTGCCATTTTTATCGCCATGATATTTGAATCATCAGGCGCACTGATTGCCGGTGGTGAAGTTGTGAGCACCATTAAAAAAGGTATTATTGACCCCGCACTGATTAATGATACAGATACCTTTATCTGGCTGATGCTGGCGGCTTTATTAGCAGCTGCCATCTGGTTGAATATAGCGACTTTCTTCAATGCACCTGTCTCAACCACCCATTCGATTGTTGGTGGCGTTTTAGGCGCTGGTATTGCAGCCGGTGGCTTTGGCATCGCCAACTGGGGCGTTTTTGGAAAAATCGCGGCTAGCTGGGTCATTTCACCTGTCTTAGGGGGGATCATTGCCGCTATCTTCTTGTATTTGATTAAACGTACGATTACCTATCAGGAAGATATGTTACAAGCTGCAAAAAAAGTCGTTCCGATATTAATCGCTTTAATGGCTTGGGCTTTTTCGACTTATTTAATCTTAAAAGGGCTTAAAAAAATCTGGAAAGTAGATTTTGCTATGGCGGGTTCACTTGCTTTTGCCATCGCCCTGACACTTTATTTCGCTGTGCGCCCTATTATAAGCAAAGCCGCTACAAAATTAGACAGCACTAAATCCAGTGTCAACGCCTTGTTTACCCTTCCGCTTATTTGCGCCGCTGCCTTCCTAAGCTTTGCCCATGGTGCTAATGATGTTGCCAATGCTGTTGGGCCTTTAGCGGCTATTAACGATGCCCTTACCCACGGGGAAATCGCAAAAAAGGCTGCCATTCCTCTATGGGTCATGCTAATCGGGGCATTAGGCTTATCGATAGGCTTAGCCTTATATGGCTCTAAGTTGATTCGCACGGTCGGTAGTGAAATTACTGAACTGGATAAAATGCGTGCTTTCTGTATTTCTATGGCAGCCGCCATTACCGTGATTATAGCCAGTCAACTGGGTTTACCTGTCAGCTCAACTCATATTGCTGTGGGTGCAATTTTTGGTGTTGGTTTTTTGCGTGAATATTTGAAACGCACTGATGCAAAGCGCATTGATGAAATCAGAGAGCACCATGAACACAATGACCCCAAAGAAACAGAAGCCTTTTTAGATAAATTTAACAAAGCATCTGTCGCATCAAAATCTCAAATGCTTAAAGAGCTTAAAGCCAGGAAAAATGAAACTGACTTTACTAAAAAAGAAAGAAAATCACTTAAAAAAGTCTATAAACAGGAATTAGTGAAACGTTCACATGTTTATAAAATTGCTATTGCCTGGGTGGTCACTGTCCCAACATCTGCATTTATGGCAGCATTTTTATATTTTACAATTCGGGGTATGTTAATTCCATAATCTAAACACGCGTTTAAAAAATATAATAACTTTTTCTAGTTGATAGTTGAAAACATAAAGTAAACAAACTTATTTAACTTATCAAAAGTCCATTTGCATATAACACAATGTGGCAGGACTGCTATCCTCAAACAGAATATAGATAACACGGGCGAATATGGGTGCAAGCCTCATAATAGAATATTTAGGAATGGGGATTTTATAACTTGCACATTTTTGCGTCTTTTTGTCCGTCTTCTTTGTTGCGTAAATAGGCGCAGCCTACTATGCGCCTATTTACGCGCCTCGAAGACGAACAAAAACCCTGCGTTAAATGCACACTAATTTTATTCCCATTCCTTAATGCTTTGCAAAACCTGTTTACACTTTTCAACACTCGACTATTTTAATAGCAGTGTTATTTTTTATTCATCCTTTAATCATTGAGATTAATGTTTGAAATTGTTTTATTTAATAATGGGCACCCTTCATATAACGTCGACAGTAGATTACACTTCACTTCACAACTACCCCGAAAAATCAGAAGTCGTGAAGGAAATGAAGAAAAACAATGATTTATTATTTTTATTAAACCAGAAGGGAGATGGAAACAAATAATCATCCCAAATTGCTGGCCGTTTTCTACGTTGTAGTAACAGTTGCGTGTCTGCTATACGCCTGTTACTACGCTCCGTATCAAGTACGGGGCAGGCTTTGAATACGAACAAAAATACTGCCCAATATTGGATGCTTATTTATTTCCCGCTTCTTAACTACTCAGCGTATTTTTAATTAAGAGTGCAAGGCAGGAAGGAGAGTAATCCAGTGTTAATAATGAAAAGAATTATACTAAGCAGTGAGATTGAATCTTCATGTTCTTGAGGGTAAAAAGTTATTTTAGCCGGCAGTGTAAACTCGTAAATGCAAAGCGCCAAATAATTACCCACATTTTATTTTTTTTCACCTAGTACGAAAAACCGTTTCTCTAACACGCAACAAAACCAATACTTGACTTACATAACAATATGATTAATAACACATTTTAAGCACTGTTAAAATTTCATACAATTTAACAAACCAGCAGTAAGGTCAAGGCATCCACTGACTTACACTTACTTTACCCACAGAGTTATCCACAAGTTCTGTGCATAACTATATTTTTTAATATCGATAAGGACTTAGGAGCGAGGATTTAATAATACCCGACAGTATGACGCAGTATTTTGGCTTCACAGGCGTATTAGGAAAACAGCCGAGCAGAGGCTACGTTATTGTTTTTCTAACGCGGCTGTGGCGTTAAAAGACAAGTCAGACTCGGGTATTATTGAATTCTCGCTCCTGGAGTGGGCACGAAACACGGTTTTCTCATAAAAACTTGGCATATTCTTTAATTCACATAACACAATAATATTTATTGTTAATGTCATTGAGTTTTATTTTTCAATCATCATTTTTTATAGAAAAAAAATTTTAATAAATTCTGTATTGCCTGATTTTATTGAGTTTGTAATCTGGACAAATATCATGCCCGTTTTTTATGAGCAAGCCGTGGGGCACGAAATAAGCTGGGTAACTAACGCAGGATTTTTGTTTGTCTTCAAGGTGCACAAACATGCGCATAGCAGGCTACGTAACTGTTTGTGCAACACCGAAGACGGACAAAAAGACCTGTTAGTTGCCCAAGTTATTTTGTGCACGTTCCTGTTTAATATCGAATTTTCATCACTCAAGGGTCATCTGTGAACAGCTCAAAAAAAATAATACTAAGCGTTGCTGTTCCCATTCCTCTTAATCGAGTTTTTGATTATCTCCCGCCTGATAACTATACCCTCAATGATCTCCAGGCAGGTGTACGCATAAGAGTTCCTTTTGGAAAAAGTACTAAAATTGCCGTTTTATTAGCCATAAAGCATGATAGCAATATAGAGACTAGTAAGTTAAAGCAAGCTGAAGCAATCATAGACTCATCCCCCCTCCTTTCCAGCAAAGATCTGGAGTTACTTTATTGGGCACGCACTTATTACCACCACGCTATTGGTATTGTCTTTTTAAGTGCATTTCCTACTGCTTTACGCCAAGGAAAATCAAGCGAACTTAAGACTCTCCCATACTACAAGCTAACAGAATCAGGTAGAAATATCGATCAGCAATCACTTAAAAATGCACCTAAACAGCTAGCACTGTTTGAACGGCTAAAAGAGCATGGGCAGGCAATAAACAATCGCGAAATTTCAAGTCAATTCAAACTCTGGCGACCTGCTCTAAAAGCATTAATTGATAAAAAATATGTCATTGAAACTGAGCGCCCTCATACCGAAACAGAGTTAATCACTAGGCAACCTGCTTTAGAAGCTAATGCGGAACAAAAAACGGCCATAGAAACAGTGTCAATGCAGCTGGATAAGTTTTCTGTGTATTTACTTGATGGTGTCACCGGGAGTGGTAAAACCGAAGTTTACCTACAAATCATTCACCAGGTTCTGGCAAAGGGCTTACAAGTGTTAGTATTATTGCCTGAAATCACCCTAACACCCCAGTTAGAAGCGCGCTTCGCCCAGCGCTTTGCTGTTGCTATAGAGACCTATCACTCGCAACATAATGAGACCCAGCGGCTCAATGCATGGCTAAATATGCAGCAAGGCAATAGCGCCATTTTGCTAGGCACACGCTCCGCCCTATTAACGCCCTTACCTAGGCTAGGCTTAATTATTCTGGATGAAGAGCACGATACTTCGTTTAAACAACAGGAAGGGTTTCGTTTTTCCGCTAGGGATATAGCCATTATGCGTGCTAAGATGTTTAACATCCCTGTTGTTTTAGGCTCCGCGACTCCCTCGTTAGAAAGTTTACATAATGTGCAGAAAAAGCGCTATCAATTATTAAAACTAACAAAACGTGCTGGTAATGCTGAACCCCCAGGTTTATTCTTACTTGATATAAGAAATCAGATCTTACAGGAAGGCTTATCACCGCCGTTAATCAGAGACATTCATAAAATACTTGCAAAAAATGAGCAAGTGCTACTCTTTTTAAACCGCCGTGGCTATGCACCAACCTTGATTTGCCATAGTTGTGGCTGGGTTGCTCAATGCTCACGCTGTGATGCAAATTTAGTCGTACATTATCGACAACAGCAACTCCGCTGCCATCATTGCGCTAGCGAACAGGCACTACCTCGCCATTGCATCGTCTGTAAATCTCAGGAATTAAAACCACTAGGTCTGGGGACTGAAAGAGTTGAAAATGCTTTATATGGCATATTTCCACACAAAAACATAGTCCGCCTGGATCGCGACAGCACACAAAGGAAGGGTGCTTTGGAACAACATCTAGCAGCGATAAATCAAGGGCAGGTAGATATTATTTTAGGGACGCAAATGCTCGCTAAAGGCCATCATTTTCCAAATGTGACCTTAGTCGTTTTATTAGATGTTGATAGTGGCTTATTTAGTATCGATTTTCATGCAGCTGAGCGCCTCGCACAACTGGTTGTACAGGTATCTGGTCGTGCGGGGCGTGCAGAAAAAAAAGGTCGGGTTATTATGCAAACCCGGCAGCCTGAGCACCCTTTGTTAAACACCTTGATACACCAGGGTTATCAGGCTTTTGCACAAGCAGCATTAGAAGAACGCAAACTAGCCGGGTTACCTCCCTATAGTTATCAAGCTTTATTACGTGCTAACGCTCATGACCCACTGGCTCCGTTAGAATTTTTGCAGGCCGTCGCAAAGTTAATTGAACAACGTGATAGCCAGATATCAGTCTTAGGACCTGTTACAGCACCCATGGCAAAAAGAGCAGGTCAATACCGTTACCAACTGCTACTGCAACATACAAAGCGTAAACAATTACACTTATTACTTAACTGGCTAATACCTGAAATCGAAAAACTTAAGCAGGCTCGAAAAATACGTTGGTCTGTGGATGTAGATCCAATTGATTTGTATTAATACATAAAACAATACCTTCGCCAAAATGAAAAACAAGCTATTTTTGCATAAAATAACCTTCAACTCATTGATTTATATATCATCAAAAAAGTGTTTTTCATAAAAATCAAAATTGGCGAAGGTATTGATAAAAAAGAGACCATTCTTTCAACAGTAGGTTCCTTTATTTTACCCGCAAACTAAAACTAAGGAATGAGAAATTAATAACATGTGCACTGACTGCCGTCTATCTAGCGGAGCTTGAAATATGCACTAGCTCTGTGTAGATTGTGGGTGAGGTACGAACCCCAACATTATGCCGCTAGCTATATCACAGGCGCTAGAGCTCTCATCGTGTTGTAAGCAACATGGCTTTGTGATTTGTGCTATCCCTAGTTGAGGTGTTCGTGCCTAGGAGGCTGTCGAAATGTCAGATATTTAATATTAAATTACAATAACATCAATTGCTTGAAAAATATATCTCGATAAAAAAGTCGGTTGATAGACTTATTTCAGCTATCTAATTCTCCCCATTTATAAAATAATCAATCACTTAGAGAGATATAAATGTCTTCAGACGATCCAAATCAAGCCATATTTTCCTATAAAATGACTCATATTATGGATTGCAATCGTGTAGATACTCTCTTAAATAATAGCTTGAATGGCTTGGGGTTTAAATGCACAAATTATTAAATCCCCATTCCTAACTACTCTTCACTCCACTGATCCAGTATATGCTGCAACTTTTCTTTATCCAGTGCCTTATTATCCACTTTTAAATACACAACTTGCTCACTACCCTGTAATGTGACATTTGCCACACCGTCAACACCTGCAACATGGGCTAAAAATGAATCCAGTTTATCCGTTGAAATTTCTTCAGTAGATAATAATAGGTTGGCCAGGTATTGCGGAGGATTCATAAATAAAGCGACAATCAACCAGGTAGCAGCCGCACAGGCACACAATAAAAACACATAACTGGCTCCCCATTCCCCATAAATCCAACCACCTGCTGTACCACCAATAAAAGCCCCCATAAACTGTGAACTAGAATAAGCGCCCATGGCGGTACCTTTCATATCCCCCGGCGCTGTTTTTGAAATAAGCGAGGGCAGAGTTGCTTCTAATAAATTAAAACCACAAAAAAATACCCATAAACCTGCAACCAAAGCAAACAGGGTAGAATTAAAAAAGAATAAACCAATATTTGCAACGCATACCGCAGCCACTGCACCAATAAAGACAGGCTTCATCTTACGATGTTTCTCTGCAATAATAACGAAAGGCACAATAACAGCCATCGAAGTGACTAGAACGGGTAAATACACCATCCAATGCTCTTTAACCACTAGCCCTGCATCACGTAATAATAAAGGGACAGTCATAAAGCTAGCCGTTAAGATTAGATGCAGAATGAAAATACCATAGTCCAGCCGTAATAAATCTTTGTTTTTTAAGACTGTACTAAACTGAGAAAGAACCGGTTCTGCATCTCTATGCACTTTCGTATGTTCTGGATTAGGGACTATAAACAAAACCACCAAAATTGCGAAAAAGGATAAAACAGCTGTTAACCAGAAAATACCCTGAATACCTGAAAACCCGGCAATAATAGGCCCTAATGTGACGGCAACACCAAATGACATGCCGATACTGGCTCCTATCATCGCCATTGCTTTGGTACGATGCACTTCTTCAGTTAAATCAGCAGCTAAAGCCATAACAGCAGCTGCGATGGCGCCACTTCCCTGTAATGCACGACCGATTAAAACACCATATATTGTCGTTGACAGCGCAGCAACAACGCTCCCTGCCGCAAATAGCACCAACCCTAGAATAATAATTTTTTTGCGTCCAAACTGGTCGGACATTAAACCAAAAGGTATTTGTAAAAAAGCCTGTGTTAAACCATAGACGCTAATCGCAAGTCCTATTAATAAAGGCGTTGCTCCTTCCAGTGATTCAGCGAATAAAGATAAGACAGGCAAAATCATAAACAACCCCAGCATACGCAATGCATAAATACTGGATAAAGATAATGTAGCACGCAGCTCCGTTGGCGACATGGGACTCGTTATATCCTGAACGTGTGACAAAACTATAAACTCCTGTAGACAAAAAAATGATTATTCTTCTATAAGCTCACTATTTTAACACCCTGATAAAAAAAGTGATGCCTTGACTTTAATTTAAAAAGCAACAAAATTATTAACATAATCATTGCTCCACAAGCCCTTTTTATAGTGTAACCTGTGACAATAATAAGAAAAACACCAAAATCAGAGGAATTATATGCTCACTTCAAAAAGCCTAGCTATTTCGTCAATCTCATTACTGTTTGCTTTTCATTCTAGAATGGTACTCGCTGAAGACGGAGGATATACAGATTTCTTACCTCCAATATGGCCACTACTTCTGATAATGAGTGGAATTTTCATCTTTAGAAAACAACTGAACTGTGTTCAAACTATCAAATTATCAGAGCCACTTAGTGAGGTAAGGGTTGAATCAAACCCCGTTCAAGCCCCACTCAGTCAGGCAACAGACGCACCTTCAGCAGAGCCCGAACTAACAACGGATCCCATTGATTTAAAAGATACCAAAAATCAATGCCAGGCCAGCACAGCTAAAGGAACTAGATGCAAGCGAAAGAATACACTCGAAAATACCTCTGTCTCCATTGATGGCGTAGTCTATCTCTTAACAGCCTGTGCACAACACAATAATGACACGTTAACGCCCTATTCAAAATTGGTTGAGTAAAGGGCTAGTGGTCTATATTGGATCATCTATTAACCAAATAGACTGGTTTATGCCCATTAATAGGCTTCACGTGGTGACAAGATACGAAATATCTATTGGCACTCTGGAACAGGATTGATAGCACACAAACCAACAGAACTGTTGATCCTGTTTTAAGGTTTTAAAGCCCCTTAAAGAAAGGTGCACAGAATAAATTGCGTATCAATTCATATGCCCCACACCTAAAACAGATGTTCAAGCGTGTCATGCACATTCCTGAACAAATAACAGAAATTATTTATTAAAAAATTTGCTCAAATCAGACCTTTAGGTAACTCGCAACACCCACCCATCTTGCTAGTCTTTTTGTTCGTCTTCTGCGTTGTAGAAATAGTTACGTAGCCTGCTATGCGCCTATTTCTACTAATGGAAGACAAACAAAAATCCTGCGCAATATGGGTAGTTTATTTATTGCGCCTTACCTTACTTCACACGGATGTCGTTTAATCCCTTAATTTATGTTTATTCAATGCCAGCCACTGAATCGCAATTATCGGGATCGCTGACTCAATTCGTCCATCTTGTATCATTGCATAAGCTTCTGCAAAACTTACTGTCGATACAAGGATATCTTCATTCTCTTCATCCAACCCATGAATACCGCCTACCTCATCTGCTTTTATACGCCCATAAAATAGAGCAATACGCTCAGATGCTCCTCCCGGCGAGGTATAGAATTCATTTATTAAGTGCATCTCTGTGACAACGCAGCCAGCTTCCTCTTTCGATTCACGGTAAGCCACTTGTTCTGCTGTTTCACCCACCTCAATCGCACCTGCAACAATTTCCAGTAACCATGCTCGTTCCTGTACTTCAGGCTGAGCCATAGGTCCCATCCGAAATTGTTCGATAATGACCATCTTATCTACATCAGGGTCATACAATAACACTGCAATACAATTGCCACGTTGAAATAATTCTCGCGTTAATACACCACTCCAGCCTCCAGCAAACAAAGTATGCTGTACCTGATATCGATTTAAATTAAAAAATCCCTGATACATCACTTCTTTCTGAATCACTTTAAATTCTTTTTTCATCTCTCTTTCCTTTAATATTGCAATTTCACGCGAATAGCACCACTATAGACTAACAATTAATAAATTTATTGGGAGTTATCATCATTATGTTAAGGATTTTTCTTTTTTTAGCGACAAACGTCGCCATTATGATCGTCATTAGTATAGTTTTCAGCCTTTTAGGTTTAAGTGGCACACTCGATGCGAATGGAGTTGATTTAAACCTGAACGCATTATTAATTTTGTCAGCCGTTATCGGTATGTCTGGCTCATTTATTTCATTAGCTATTTCCAAGTGGTCTGCAAAGCGAGGAATGGGTGTGCATATTATTGAACGCCCACAAAATCAGACTGAACAATGGTTAGTTGATATTGTTAAGCGTCAGGCTCGCCTTGCAAAAATTGATATGCCGGAAGTGGGTATATTCCAGACCTCTGACGCCAATGCTTTCGCCACCGGCATGTCGAAGAATAACTCATTAATTGCTGTCAGTACTGGCTTATTACATTCCATGTCACAGGATGAAGTGGAAGCTGTTGTTGGCCATGAAATCTCTCATGTTGCTAATGGCGACATGGTGACTATGGCTCTGATGCAAGGTGTCGTCAATACTTTTGTTTACTTCTTTGCCAGCGTTATTGGGCATATAGTTGATCGCGTTGTTTTCAAAAATGAACAAGGTCATGGTATGGGTTATTTTATTGTGCAAATGATTGCTCAAATTGCCTTATCATTTTTGGCATCCATGCTGGTTATGTGGTTTTCACGTCATCGTGAATTTAAAGCTGATGCCGGCGGCGCAAAATTAGCAGGCAAAGAAAAGATGATTGGCGCATTACGTGCTTTACAACGCGCGCATGAACCTGAAGAATTACCTGGCCAGTTTGCAGCGTTCGCAATTAATGGTGGTGGCGTGAAAAAATTATTTATGAGCCACCCTCCTCTGGAAGAGCGTATTACCGCATTACAAAACCTTCGCTAAAAAAATGGGATAGCCTCTTCTTTACGGGGAGGCAATTCCTTTAAAGTTATCCGTTAATTTTTATAAACTATACCCATTCTCACAAAAGCATCAAAATATGCCAACTATGCAATGGACTCGTGACCCAAATAGCGGTGGAGTCAAAATCAAAGAAAATGTAAAAGCCCGTACTAAAGAGCATATTACCCAATACGCGGAATCTAATTTTGCTGGACGTTATACGCGTCTTGACATTCGCTTTCGAACCTATTTTTGTTATATTGATGCATACACGGAACCTGAGTTATCTGATGACTGGCCACCTGCTGATCATCCTGAAACTCGTGAAGAATACGCTGAACGACTCCGCAACACTCCTATACACCTTGTAAGGCTTCGATATTTTGGAGATGATGAAAGTTGGGGGTTATCCTTTTACAGCTATGCACATAATAAATATGAATTATCAGTATTTCCTTCTGGTGCTTTTTTTGGCACGCTTGAAGAAGGGTTTAAGGCTGCCGCTGAATTTCACCTATAGCTATCCTACTCACGGCTACTGCAAATAATCACCCCTTTCTAAAAGCTAATACTCGATGTTCCAGTTTTTGTAGTGCGTTGATTTTATTATCTATTTTTAATTTCGATTAAATTATGTTTTCCTTTAAGATCAATACTTTAACTTTTATTTCAACAAAATACGAGGTCCTTCAAGCCCAGTTATAGCTGAAAACTGGAACATCGAGTAATAAACTCATTATCATGCTATATTTGGATAACTTATATTTTCCCAGCTCCTAATGCATCAAATTTAATAGCAATAAACGGCTATTGCACACAATCAAACTCAATATTCTTTGCACCATTAAGAACCATAAAGTGTTTCCCCCGAGACCTGGAAATTAGCGTAACACCCGATAATTGCGCCATTTCCAGCCCCATTTGCGTAGCACCAGAGCGTGACAACAAAACCGGAATGCCCATCTGCGAGATTTTAATCACCATCTCAGAGGTCAAACGCCCTGTGGTATAAAAAATTTTGTTCTCCCCAGACACACCATGCAGCCACATATGTCCAGCAATCGCATCAACCGCATTATGTCGCCCCACATCCTCAACAAACAGTTCCAGTTTGTTTCCAGTATATAAAGCGCAGCCATGTACTGCTCCCGCTTTTTTATACACCTCATTATGTGCCCTGACAGAGTCCAGCAATGCGTACAATGTTGACTGACGTACATTACTTTCAGGCACACGAATTGTCTGTAATTTATCCATTAACCTGCCAAAAACTGTCCCCTGCCCACAACCCGTTGTTACAGTACGTCGTTCCATTTGCTTAGAAAAATCACTCCTCTCTCCTGCAGTCACAACGGCAACTGATTCAGTTTCCCAGTCAACCTGAATAACCGAAATCTCCTCAATTTTCTCAAAAAAGCCCTGGTTTTTTAAGTACCCTAAGGTCAATAACTCAGGATGAGAACCAATCGTCATTAAGGTCACAATTTCCTGTTTATCCACATAAATAGTCATTGCCCTTTCACCTACCAACTGTAGTTCTCGTTTTTTGCCATTTTCATCGATACCAATCACTTTCCTGGCAACACTTAAACCCGCATCTGTCATTTCTGGACGTATCATAATTCCTTGCTCGTCAAATCAGTGAGTTGTTTCGGGGTATTAATATTATAAAAAAATTCAGGATTGGCACTAAAGTCCACTTTTACCCATTTATGTTGTTCAAACCATCGATCTATCTTGCGTTCACCTTGTCCTAAATAAAGCTGCAGACTAGTTTTAAGCGAACTCCGGATTACCATAAAAACAGGGTGAATGCGTTCACCATCAAATGCTACAGCGATATCAGCCTGCCTACGCTCATGTTCAGCTAACAAAGTCCGTAAACTCTCTGCTGTTACAAAGGGAGAATCGCAGGGTATAACAAGTAAAACATCATTACCACAAGTCATTAAAGCGGCATAAACCCCAGCCAAAGGCCCAGCAAAGTCATCCCGTGCATCGCTAATCACAGGATAACTGAATTGCTTATATTGTTCTATGTTACGATTTGCATTGATAAATAACTCATCCACAACAGGCTCCATTGCTTTTATGGCATAAGTGATCATTGCTTTATTATTAAAAAGGACTAGCCCTTTATCCTGTTTATTCATACGCCTAGCTAAACCACCCGCCAGGATGACACCCGTTACTTTAGATTGTTCATTCATTACTCAATTCTACTTATATAAAATACTATTAAATACTCACAAACAATAAATTTAGTACCCCTTACAATATTGTTTACGATTTTTGCTGAGTGCAATAGCTTTAACTCGATCCTCAAGTTTTTAATTTTTTTATTCCTTGACTTTTAAAACTTACCCC
>CAYZUM010000014.1:0-21743 GCA_964481455.1 uncultured Methylomonas sp.
GACTAAAAATCATCACTTCGCTAAGCTCCGTTTCCCTGATTTTCAGCGGTAGAAGCATGCCCGAAATGACTTGAACAACTTTTTAAAGTTTGGTTGGGGTGCAATACAAAAAAGTTATTGTATTTACGATACATATTTAACGATAGATTTTCATAGATATAATCCTTGTGAGACAGGGTATTCCCCCCGTTTCAAAAGATGATAGAAATGAGAGAATTTAATAATATGTGGATGATTAGAGTGATAAATATTCACAAGCTATGCGTAGGTTGTGGGTGAGGTACGAACCCCAACATTTGCCGGGGGTCGTGCCTCACCTGCAACCTACATTGATCAGAGTTTTACACGCCAGCAGTGGGATGAATATCTCGCTCATTAA
The DNA here is from genome assembly GCA_964481455.1 of uncultured Methylomonas sp. Lineage (GTDB taxonomy): Bacteria > Pseudomonadota > Gammaproteobacteria > Methylococcales > Methylomonadaceae > Methyloprofundus. The sequence goes on from CAYZUM010000014.1 coordinate 380, forward strand.
GTGTTACTATTTTGCATTGCACCCGTTTGGTTGTTGATTGGATTTAGCCATTCCGTGCGAATGAATTCGCACCTACAGTTGCTCAGCTTATTTCATCCACCTTACTTAAATTTAGTATAAGCCGAGTGATCTCACTCGGTTTTACTGGAACTAGGGCTGATAAGCTCCGCCTGATACCCATCACTCTCAGCTATACTCCGTCATTTCAGCATGCTTCTAGCAGGAATCTCGCAGGTTCCCGATAAAAGGTGTCGGGAATGGCCATCGTTAACAGACTGATTCTTCAAATATTATTCAACTATTCAGCTATGGCTGAGAATCACATGTCATCAGGCAAGTTTTTAAAGTTACGCTATAAAAATCTAATCCGGCCATTCTACACTTTTATTAAACCGAAAATGAAGACCCACAACCACAGGTGGTTGAAGCATTAGGGTTACGAATAACAAACTGTGCACCCGATAAATCTTCCTTATAATCAATTTCTGCACCATTCAGGTACTGGACACTCATTGCATCAACCAAAACAGTAACACCGCCATTTTCGACTTGCGTATCATCGTCAGCGACATCTTCATCAAAAGTAAACCCATATTGAAACCCCGAACACCCACCCCCTGAAATATACACACGTAATTTCAAGTTATCATTCCCTTCTTCAGCAATTAAACTACCTACTTTTTTCGCTGCACTATCAGAAAATATAATTGGATCTGCCATAATAATAAACCACTAAACAATTAAGATTCTTATGATTATGACTACCCCTAACATTTTAGTCAAGATTTATGGATACAAAGCCCTTGTTTGTAATCCCTGATTTTCTCTTAACCCAAAAACCAGGTTCATATTTTGTACTGCCTGTCCTGCTGCACCCTTAATCAAATTATCAATGACAGATAACACAACAACTGTATCACCGCCTTGTGGTGTAACAATCGCTATTTGACAATTATTACTGCCCTTAACATTGCGTGTATCAGGATGTACACCTGCCGGTAAAACATCAACAAACAATTCATCAGCATACCGTTGCTCATAAAGAGACTGCAATTTTGTTACTCCATTCTTTTTTAAACGCGTATATAAAGTAGCATGTATACCACGAATCATAGGCACTAAATGCGGCACAAAAGTCAAACCTACTGCCTTATTTGCGACTTCAGACAATCCTTGCGTAATTTCTGGTAAATGCCGATGCCCGGCTGACGCATATGCTTTAAAACTTTCTCCCATCTCACTCATTAAGGAAGACACTTGCGCTTTTCGCCCTGCTCCACTCACCCCCGACTTTACATCGGCGATTAAATGATCAATGTCCACCACTCCTTGCTCAATAAGGGGTAAGAAACCTAATTGCACTGCCGTGGGATAACACCCAGGACAAGCGATTAAGTTCGCTTTGGCAATTTTATTCCGATTAATTTCAGGTAAGCCATAAACAGCCTCGGAAATCAAATCAGGACAGGCATGCTCCATTCCATACCACTTCGCCCATTCAGAAGCATCTTTAAGCCTAAAGTCAGCAGATAAGTCTATTACTTTTACAGCACGTGCCAGTAGTTGCTCAGCCATTAGCATTGCTGTTCCATTTGGTGTTGCAAAGAACACAACGTCACAACTCGCTAGAGACACCATATCGGGCTTACTAAAGCACACCTCTATACTACCTCGCAAACTGGGGTACATTGCATCCACCCGCATTCCATCCTCAGACCTTGAGGTAACAATAGCCACTTCGACTTGATCATGTAACGCTAAAATACGTAATAGCTCTACTCCTGTGTACCCAGTCCCTCCCACAATACCTACGCGAATCATAAATCTACCTATTCTAATAAAAAACTGAATCTATTTTAACTGAGAAACCAAAAAACCATACTTTGAACTGTTAAAGAATTTCATTAAACTCCTTCATTAACATAAAACACCTTAAATCGATTACACAGCTCATCCATCTTCTATACAATTATTTCCTGATTAACTTATTGCAGAATTGTATAAATAAATATAGGATGACCCGCTTAATAAGCGTGATAGAGATAAAAAAATGGATATAAAGGTTTTAAAAAGTCTGGCTTTTCTAATTTTAGCAATCACTCAATTTCCTGTCTGGGGAGAACGAATTGGCCATGTTGATACAAATTTTAAATGGACAGGTCCAGATGACAAAATAATCATTGAATCTTTTGATGATCCTGATATTTCAGGCGTCACCTGCTTTCTAAGCAGAGCAAAAACAGGCGGCTTTAGCGGTGCTGTAGGCATAGCAGAGGACTCATCAGATGCGTCTATCTCCTGTCGACAAACGGGGTCTATTACACTTTCTGATAAAATAAAAAATGGCAAAAATGATGGCGATAAAGTGTTTAAAAAGCGCACTTCACTGGTTTTCAAATCAATGCAAGTTGTGCGCTTTTATGACAAGAGGCACAATACATTAATCTATCTAGTCTATAGTGACAGGGTGATTGAAGGTTCACCAAAACAGAGTCTCTCCGCAATCCCCATAATGCCCTGGAAATAGCTCATATCTATACTCCTCCTAAGATAGAGTATTCATTCAGGAAAGCGCACGGTGTGGTTTTATTCAGGCTTCACACTGAGAGATCGGTAAAAACACTTAAAGTTATGGTTTAATATATAACTTCGCGCGGTCACGGCTGCGTATTTCTAGCCGCTGAATTGTTGCCGCTAACTGCGTTGTTGAAACTTTACGTAGCCTGCTATGCGCCTATTTCAGCGCCTAGCTCTCGACAAAATTCAGCTCACTAGAGATTCCGCGTCCGTGGTCGCGCGAAGTATAATGCTTACAACACCGAGTCAAATGCAAGGAGAACGACTTATGAGAAAACTGTTCACAAATTCTGGCAATATATTGCTTGCCATTCTGCTGTGGCTGTCACTAGGAATAGCGCAAGCAGAAGATAAAACCTTCAGTGAGGCTGAACTTGATCAGATGGTGGCTCCGATAGCACTGTATCCGGACTCATTGCTCTCCCAGATACTTATGGCAACGACCTACCCTGCGAATGTCACCGAAGCAATTAAGTGGTCAAAAGATAATCCTAAACAAGAAGGGGATGCTGCGGTAAAAGCAGTACAGGACAAATCTTGGGACCCTAGTGTAATGTCTCTCGTTGCATTCCCACAAGTACTGGAAATGATGGGCAAAGAAACCGACTGGGTACAGAACGTAGGCGATGCATTCCTGGCTAATTCTGAAGGCGTGATGGATACAGTACAGAAACTACGTAAGAAAGCCAAAGAAGAAGGCAACCTTAAAACCTCTGAACAACAAAAGGTAATTGTCGAAGAACAAGCCTCTGAAACTGTTATTATTATCGAACCTGCGGACCCAAAAGTTGTCTATGTGCCTGTTTATAATCCTACCGTAGTCTATGGCACATGGTGGTGGCCACATTACAGGCCTTGGTACTATTACCCACCATATGGCCGCTACGGCTATTACGGCTACGGATTTGGGGGGGCGGTTGCAAGAGGCATTGGCTTTGGAATTGGCATCGGTATTACCCACGCACTTTGGGGCGGTTGCCACTGGGGTCATGGACACGGCAGTGTTAATATTAACGTAAACAAATTCAATAACATCAATGTTAATCGTAATAAAATAAATAACAACAACAGAAACAGCAACAGCAACTGGAAGCATAATTCTAAAAATCGTCGTGGAGTACCTTACCGGGATAATAAAAGTCGCCAACAATTTGGTAATAAGCGTAGTGGAGCCAGTCAACGTCAGAATTTCCGAGGTCGTGATGCGCAACGAAACAAGGCTCGTTCAACACTAGACAAACGAGCAGTCAACCCAGCGACTGGTCGCAAACAACTGCAAGGTTCGGGGGGAGATAGGGCTCGTGCGTCTGTCAATAAAGCGGATCACAAAATGTCTCAGAGAAAAACAAACAATCATTCTGCAAGAAATACGAGGCAAAATAGTGGCTTTTCCAATAAATCGACACGATCACGAAACAATGCCTTTAAAGGTGCTGGCAATGCACATAAATCTCGACAAAATATAAACCGAGGCAATTCGAGCAACCGTTCAATGAGGAGCCGCGGTGGTGGTGGTCATCGTGGTGGTGGCGGACGACGAAGATAATGAGGAGAAAAACATGAACTATTTATTAAAAATTCAAATATCTATGAACAAACACTTTTCTGGCTTGTTTATAATAGCGGCACTGTTGAGCATTATATCCTGCTCAAATCCGGCCCAACCCAACATGGCATTAGAACTTGACCCTAAGCTACGTCAAGTAGTCTTTAATACACCCGAAGAGGCTGCTGACATCTTCGCGCTAGCCGTTAAAAATAATGACCAAGCCCTGTTTGACAAATTATTAGGTGCTGACTTTCGCATGATATTACCACTAGATGATGTCACAACCGAGGATCTGGATAATTTCGACAATGGCTGGAACAAACATCACTCTTTATTAGCACAGGGCAATAATAAAATGCTACTCGCCATCGGAGAGAGCAAATGGACAATGCCTATTCCGATTGTCTTAGGCGAACCTGGCTGGTACTTTGATGTTGACGAAGGTGTTGAGCGCATGCGTATTCGGCGTATAGGCAGAAATGAGCTAGCAACAATGCAGGCTGTCCTTGCCTACTACGATGCTCAGATGGAATATGCTGAACAAGACCGAGATGGAGACCACAAACTTGAATATGCTCAGAAATTCATCAGCACATCAGGGAAACATGACGGTCTGTACTGGCAAACAGAGCCAGATGAAACACCAAGTCCTCTAGGCACCTTATTTGCTGATCGCACCCCTCAGGGAGGATATCATGGATATTATTATCGCATCCTAACCGCACAAGGCAAGAATGCTATAGGCGGGACATATAGTTACTTGATTGCTAATAATTTACGCGCTGGATTTGCACTCATCGCATGGCCAGAAGAATATGGAGAAAGTGGAATAATGAGTTTTATTGTTAGCCACTCTGGAATAGTGTACGAGCAAAATCTAGGGGTCGATAGCGCAGATATTGCTTTAAAAATGTCAAGTTTCGACCCTGCTCCAGAATGGGTAGCAATACAAGAAGTCAACTCGCCAGTGGAATAATAATCCTCTGCACCAATGAAGGCACACGACCCCGCCTGAAAAATGACGGGGGGGGGTAGCAGCAAACAGATAAAACACAGTGAGGAATGGGCACGACTTTAGTTTCAAGATTTATAAAGTGAGTCAGAACGGAATATCATCATCAAAACCTGAATGGTTTTCTATCGTTAGCTGTAAACTGCAACTCTCTTTTCCAAATCCTATATCATCAAAATCAAAATCAACCTGTTCTATGTTAACTTGATATTCATCACCTACAAGTTTAGAAATAGCTTTTTCCACAGCCTGTTCAATTTGTCCAACACTTAAATGTTTAAGTTTTTTATCAAAACGCTTTGCTTGTTCTTTCTTTTTAGCCATTTTATGAGTCCTTGATCTTTAATCAACCATTAAAAATTCATTATACTTCGTTGGGAAGAAATTGAGGATTTTATAGCGAAATAATCTTTCATCGTATTCAGCACCCAATACCTATCTAGTCTATACCTCCACATCTAAAGCCAGCGCGCAAGCTCTCATATCCATGTTACACTTGTTATTCACTATGGCTATCGCTGAGTATACAGAAAATCATGGAATTACCGCAGACAGATGACTATTCAAGCTTAGCGAATATTTTTCGGGTAAGGTTTTACAAGAAATCTACCAGAACAGGAACCCGGTAAGATGATTAGGCAAAATACAAATGATTTCCAAAATATTTTTTTAAAGAATACTCCCATAATGGATGTCCGGGCCCCTGTTGAATTTGATAAAGGGGCTTTTCCAGCGAGTCTCAATATTCCCCTGATCGATGACCTTCAACGTGAATCTATTGGCACCTGCTATAAACAAAAGGGACAAGATGCCGCGATAGCGCTCGGTCTGGAATTGGTCACTCCCGAATTGCGCGAACAGAAGTTAACACAATGGCGACAATTTACAGAGGCACACCCTGAAGGGTATCTTTATTGTTTTCGTGGTGGCCTGCGTTCACGTACAACTCAGGCCTGGCTAAAGGAACAGGGAATCAACTATCCTCTGATCAACGGTGGATATAAAGCAATGCGAACTTATTTATTGCAGCAATTGGATCTCAGCGTGCAACAGATTCCATTTACCATATTAAGTGGACTGACTGGGTCCGGAAAAACCAGAGTATTACAGAAAACCCAGTGCCATCTCGACCTGGAAGGTCTCGCAAACCACCGTGGTTCTGCCTTTGGTTGTAATGCAAATGATTTCCAGCCGACTCAGATTAACTGGGAAAATCAACTATCCATTGCCTGTCTTAAACACCGACATTATTTTCCTAAGTCAGGCTTACTATTAGAAGATGAGGGTAAACGAATCGGGCGACTCTTTATGTCAGCCGATTTTTACAAAAAAATGACCCTATCGCCTTTTATTTTTCTTGAGCGTGAACTGGAACAACGTGTTGCAATTATTCAGGAGGATTATTTCACTGAAAGTTGGCCGCTATATCAGCAGCAATTTCAGGATACCGCAGCTGAGGAGTTTTCCTCTTTTTTACTGGGCGCTCTGTTGCGTATAAAAAAACGCCTAGGCGGCACGCGATACAAAAAAATACATGCTTCATTTTCATTAGCACTGGATCATTTATTTTCCACAGGGAAAAGTGATTTATTTGCCGAAGGTATTCAGTTGCTACTGCAAGAATACTATGACCCAATGTACCTCTATCAATTACAAAAAAAAAAGTCAAAAATCCTGTTTCGTGGCACAGAGCCTGAAATTCTAGCCTGGGTTGATGAATACTTAAAAGCAATGCCATCATGAAAGACACCCCGATATTTAAAGATCTTGTTTTAGTGGGTGGTGGACATAGCCATGCACTTGTTTTACGTAAATGGGCAATGAACCCTTTACCCGGTGTGCGAATTACCCTGATTAGCCCGCAGACGATGACGCCTTATTCAGGCATGCTTCCTGGCTTGATTGCAGGACATTATAGCTTTGCACAAACACATATAGACTTAGTAAAATTGTCACTGTGGGCTAAAATCCGCTTTATTCAAGACAGTGTGATAGACATTGATGTCGAAACCAATACTTTAAAGCTTAAGAATCGTCCTTCTATTGAGTTTGATACTGTCTCTATTGATATCGGATCAACACCGAACCTAAGCATTGAAGGATCGATTGAATTTTCGACACCCGTTAAACCTATTAGTGATTTTTACCAACGCTGGAATCATATTCAGGAACAGGCTCAACAAAACAACATTAAATCATTGGCAGTTGTGGGTGGAGGTGCTGGTAGCATCGAGGTCATTATGGCTATTGCCTTTAAACTACAGCAGTATAATTCAGCAATAACATATCACCTTGTTACTGCTGCTGAAGAGATATTACCCACCTATAATCCCCCTGTTATCAAACGGGTGAGGCAGCAGCTTAAAAAATATCAGATCGAAATTCATACCTCAACTCGGGTTAAAAAACTTAGCCTGGGCAGGATTCATTGCAAAAACACAGACACAATCCTTGCTGATGAAATTATCTGGTGTACTCAGGCATCTGGCTCTACATGGTTACAACAAAGCCAGCTGGAATGTGATGATGCTGGCTTTATGAAAGTCAGGCAAACGCTGCAATCTTTAAAGTTTGATCATATTTTTGCAACGGGTGATATTGCGCATATGGTTGCCAACCCAAGGCCTAAGGCAGGCGTTTATGCGGTTAGGCAGGCTGACACTTTATTTCATAATTTACGCGCGTTATTACTTAAAAAATCTTTAGTTGAATATAAACCGCAAGATGGTTTTTTAAGCTTATTAGCTCTTGGAGAAAAACAGGCAACTGGCGCAAAATCCCTGTTCAGCTTTTCTGGTAGCTGGGTATGGCGTTGGAAAGACTCTATTGATGAGAAATTTATGGACCAATTTCATCAATTACCCGTGTTATCAATGTCATCAATAGCACCGCTCAATCTACGGCTCATTGAAGATGAAGAAAAAGCAGAACAGCACGACCCAGCAAAACGTTGTACTGCTTGCGGCGCAAAAGTTGGTGCTGAGATGTTACGGCAAGTGCTGAATGAAGTTCTGGGCGAATCATTCTACCAACCTCAGGATGCAGTACAAATCACACGTAAAGCTGAGCTTGTTTACCAAAGTGTTGATACACTTAAGACACCAACTCAAGATGTCTGGCTATTTGGCAAAATTGCAGTCAACCATGCACTAAGTGATTTGTATGCAATGAACCTTAAACCAGAATCAGCACAAGTACTCATCAGTTTACCTTATGCTGGCAAAAGGGCACAAAAGAGACAGTTACAAGCTCTTATGCAGGGCATATCGACACAACTAGATAGCTTGCACTGTCGATTGCTGGGAGGACATACCTCTGAGGCAAGCGAACTGTCTGTCGGCTTAGTGGTTAATGGCATTCAACAGCCTATATTATTTAATAAAACAGGCTTAAAGTCTGGCGATAAACTGGTTTTATCCAAACCGTTAGGGACTGGGGTGATTCTGGCCGCTGCAATGCAAGATAAGTGTGATGGAACCGTTTTTAATCAAGCCACCGACTCTATGTTACAAGCAAATAATTATGCAGCCTTACTTTTAAGCAAGCTTAATGTTAAAGCCTGTACCGATGTCACAGGTTTTGGTTTACTAGGTCACTTACATGAATTGTGTCTGGCATCGTCTTGCAGTGTTAGCTTAAATTTAAATGCAATTCCCCTGTTACCAGGAGCAGAAGATCTATCGTCGAAAAATATTAAGAGCAGTCTGTACTCCCAGAACCGGGCAGTTCTTAAAGCACTAGACTGGCCAGATTCTATTATTCAGCAATCACGCTTTGATTTGCTGCTTGACCCACAAACAGCAGGAGGGCTACTGGCAGGAATTCCCGCAGAAGACTATGACAAGCTTGATCAAAGCTTTCATCAACAGTTTGTCACTATAGGCGAGGTTGTCGCGATTGATAAGGTTATGCCACAAATTAACATTGTAGAAAATTGATTAAAGAATGTGCATGAAATAAATATTGCACAGTACAAAACCGTAGGATAGGCAAAGCGATAGCGTGCCCATCAGGTCCTGCGAGAAGTTCAACGATTTTTCTTCATCAAGATGAGCACGAAAAAGACCGTTGCCCACCCTGCAATTGCTCATATTATTTCGTGCACGCTCCTATCGCATTGGGCTTAGCACCTAATACGCCACTACCACAACACTTTGATTCAACCTATATTTTTGTCTTTCTTCCTCAGTGCTCCCCCGCACATCAATATCGCCATATTCATTTTCATTGACACCATACAGCCTTATAACTGCCTGATTTAATCTTGGTGGTTTTTCGCCAAAAAATCTAAACTCGATAGAACCTGAATCAGCACCCTGTTCTGTAAAGTACCTTTTGACGTTAGAGGCTCGCTTGCCAGATAGTTCCTGGTTCACGTCAGTAGCGCCTGTTTGACTGGCTCGCCCCACTAAAAAGAAATTTTTACCACTATGCTTATGATAAAACTTTGCCAGTTTTATTTGATACATAATATCAACCTGACTGCTACCATGATTAAAAAAGATGACTAATGGGTCTAGTCTAGCCATTGTTCTATTATATTTCCGCCATACGCTCTTCATTAAGGGCCCACAACATTTTTTACACTTAAACACATGTCCAAGCCATATAGAGTCATCAGTATAAAAACCATTATTAAGTTTACCTGTTTCTTCTTTAACATGATCACTACAGTTTTCAAGAACTTTTTTGGCCGTCTGTGATGATATAAATATCGATATAGGTGCAGATATTACATTATCCTTTATTCCTACCGCATCGGTATAGGCTTGAAAATCTTCATCATAACCGGCATCAAGTTCATCATCGCTAACCCTGATAAGCGCCTGAACTTGAGTGGCAGTCATTGTTAGCAAAAATAGCAAAATAATGACACTAATTTTTTTCATCAATAGACTCCTGTTCTATGACTAAATTTTTAATTTTGTTTATCATAACCTGGCTAGACCACTGTTGAACACCAATCATTAAATCAACCATTCTCCCTTCTTTATCCACTAATATTGAAATGGGTAATTGTCCTCCATTTTCAGGGTATAGTTGATTGATCATTTTTGTTCTTGAATCAAAATAAATACTCATATTAATTTTTTTATTTTTTAAAAAATCTTTAATATCAAGCTTACTGACATCATGACTAATCGCTGCCACTACAAATTGATCTTTATCAAAACTACTCTGAAGTTGCTGTATTGATTCTAACTCTTCTCGACAAGGCGGGCACCATGTCGCCCAGAAATGCAGCAAAACAACACGCCCGTGAAATGCTTGAATAACTTGGTTTTCCTTGTTTGTAGTTGCTAATATCTGCTTTGGAAAAGGTGTTCCAATTATTAAAAAATTTACTTTTCTTTCGTTTGCCAATAAATCTTTTTTTTGTTGTTTAACAAGTTGATAATCAGTATTATCTTGTCTCTTGGCACAGATGTCACTACTTGAAAGCAAACAGGCACAAAGTAAAAAAAAGGGTCTCTTGATTACCTTCAAATTAAACACTCCTGGCAAAATAAATTATATGTTTAAGTGACACATTCTTTGTTTTATTCTATTTTGATTTTTTGGGCTACCCATATAAAATCCCCCCCAGGGGGAGTGGCTTTAGCCGACAATGACGCGGAGATTACATGCATAAGTGTGCCAGCATTCCTATGAGGTACAAGACAAAAAGTAACACTCTAAGCCACCAATGATAGATTTTCTAAAAATATTGTAATCAAACATACCCCTAACAATCCCCTGCCCTTTTCAACCTGCATTTTTCAATTTAGGGTTCTGGAAATAAATAAGCGTCCAATATTGGGCAGTATTTTTGTTCGTATTCAAGGCGTAGTAACAGGCGCATAGCAGGCTACGCAACTGTTACTACAACGAAGAAGACGGATAAAAAGACCAGCAATCTTGGATGATTATTTGTTTCCATCTCCCTTACCTATCAGGATTACAAAAACAAGTTTTTGTACGTTTTAAAATAGGCAAAAACCAGTTTTTGCACTCCATTGCCCAAAGCTTCTATTCTGTTGCAATTATCACTTAGAAGTTGTTCGTATGGCATTGATTATCAATGAACACGAGCAATACAAAAAGGTAGCATAAAAAGAAATCACGTATATACCAACACGTTTTCATGAATATGACTGAACCCTACGCTTGCCCACTGACGTTTATCTATTAATAAAGGCTAATTTAACAGATATTCTTGATTTTTAGTATCAACTGTTCAAATGCAACTATCCGAAGTATACCTATAAGATTGGAAAAATTAAACAATCATTCATTAATTTGCCTAACAAAATCATAACAAATGATCGTCACTCCACCCAAATAATGAATCCTTCGCTTTTAAAATAAGCGATAGGTATCTCCAATAAATCAATATTGAGTTTTGTTTAAACAATTAAACACCCCCCCCACAAGTCTATATTTATGCTGGCCTTCCAAATTGGTACAATAAGCAACCTAAATCATTACACAAAACTATTATTAATGGACGTTATCCAGAAAATTGCCGACGAATTAGCGGTGAATCAAACACAAGTTAATGCGACAGTTTCTTTATTAGATGAAGGCGCTAGCGTTCCTTTTATCGCTCGCTACCGTAAAGAAGTCACCGGCGGACTGGATGATATCCAGTTACGCCAGTTAGAAGGGCGATTAATCTATTTACGCGAACTCAACACACGCCGCGACACGATATTAGAAAGCATCGCTTCACAAAGTAAGCTTACCCCAGCGCTGGAAAAAGCAATTAAGGAAGCCATTACAAAAACACGCCTGGAAGATTTATATTTACCCTATAAACCAAAACGCCGCACCAAAGCACAAATAGCGCGTAAAGCAGGTTTAGAACCATTAGCCGATACTATCTTCAACGATAGAAACTGCGTTCCTGATCAAGTGGCAGAAAATTATATCAATCCAGATAAAGCAATCACTGATGTGAAAGCTGCACTCGATGGTGCGCGCCAGATTATTATGGAACGCATATCAGAAGACGCTGAATTGCTAAGCACTTTGCGCGAACGTATCTGGCAAAAAGGAATCATCGCATCTGTGGTAAGTAAAGGCAAAGAAGCCGACGCCGCAAAATTTAAAGATTATTTCGACTATCAGGAAGCCATCAATAAAATCCCTTCTCACCGTGCATTAGCCTTATTTCGGGGACGTAACGAAAACCTGATTAACATAACCTTATTGCCAGGGGCTGATGAAAAAGCAGACCATCAGATCTGCGCTCAAATTGTTGCCAGACAGATACTAGTCACAGATACCAGCAAAGCCGCCGATGCCTGGCTAGCAGATACCGCCCGGTTTGCATGGAAAGTTAAGCTTTTTACCCGTATCGACCTGGATTTAAAACAACAATTACGTGAAAGTGCAGAAAAGGAAGCAATACAGGTTTTCGCAAATAACCTGAAAGACTTATTACTCGCAGCACCCGCAGGTCCAAAGGCTACTTTAGGTTTAGACCCCGGTATTCGCACGGGTGTAAAAGTCGCTATTGTTGATCCAACTGGAAAATTACTTGCGACAGACACCATATACCCTCACGCACCAAGAAATCAATGGGATGCCTCGATAGCAACGCTCGCCAAGCTCATTGCCCAACATCAGGTTGAACTGGTCAGTATAGGCAATGGCACCGGCTCAAGAGAAACCGACCAACTTGTTGCGGATTTAATGAAGCGACACCAAGAACTGAAATTCAGTAAAATCACTGTGTCAGAAGCAGGTGCTTCCGTTTATTCAGCATCTGAACTTGCCTCAAAAGAATTTCCCGATATTGATGTTTCATTACGTGGCGCGGTGTCTATTGCCCGCCGCTTACAAGATCCGCTGGCCGAACTGGTTAAAATAGAACCCAAATCCATCGGCGTTGGACAATACCAGCATGATGTTAATCAAATTCAACTTGCACGTGGTCTGGATGCTGTTGTCGAAGATTGCGTCAATGCTGTGGGGGTGGATATTAACACAGCCTCTGCCCCATTGCTCAAACAGGTTTCAGGTATTTCAAATACCATCAGCCAGAATATTGTCGCTTTTCGCGATGAGCAAGGTGCCTTTACGAACCGTAAGCAACTTAAAAAAGTTCCGCGCTTAGGCGAAAAAGCGTATGAACAGGCGGCAGGGTTTTTACGTATCATGCATGGCGACAACCCTCTCGATGCATCATCTGTACACCCTGAAGCCTATCCTGTTATTGAGGATATAGTGCGTAAAACAGGCACAACAGTTAGCGAGTTAATGGGTAAACAATCTTTTCTGCGTAGCCTAAAAGCAGCAGACTATATCAGTGGAAATTTTGGTTTACCAACCATTACTGATATTTTACAAGAACTGGAAAAACCAGGCCGTGACCCTCGCCCTGAATTTAAAAGCGTCACCTTTAAAGCCGGCATTGAAAAAATCACTGACCTGAAAGAAGGCATGATACTGGAAGGCGTGGTAACTAATGTCGCCAATTTTGGTGCTTTTGTTGATATTGGGGTACATCAGGATGGCTTAGTCCATATTTCGCATTTAGCTGATGTGTTTGTTAAAGACCCTCGTGATGTTGTCAAAACAGGCGAGATGGTTAAGGTTAAAGTGCTTGAGGTTGATGTAGCACGGAAAAGAATATCTTTGTCGATGAAAAAAGAAGCACCCGCTGAAAGCAAAAGTGAAAAATTGGCCAAGCCACCTACTGGGAAAGCTCAAAAACCTAAGCAAGCTAGTAGCCCTACTTCTGCTCCAGGCTCTATGGCAGATGCATTCGCTAAGGCATTGAAAAAATAGGCTAACAACTTAAGATGAGGCAAACCTCTTGCATAACAATTAGGGTCGGCAGTTTTTTTGCCTTCCTTCAAGGTTAAGCCTCAGTGGGCAGAAAAGATTGCCCACCCTACACGTTATAGCTTGTCCCACCTTAGGCAACTCGCAATAAATAACACACCCATCTTGCTTGTCTTTTTGTCCGTCTTCTGCGTTGCAGAAATAGTTACGTAGCCTGCTATGCGCTTATTTACGCGCCTCGAAGACGAACAAAAATCCTGCGTTAAATGCACAAGTTATTTTATTCCCATTTCTGTCACGAGGTACATTGCACGTGCATATTAAACATGTTGATATAACAACACGAAATACTGCTGTACTAACCCTACGGACTGAAATCCGCTCTATATGTCTTTTTCCGCTTTGCTTTAAAAAATTCGCGTAGTAAATCGCCACAGGTACCTGCTAGCACTTCCCCGTGCCACTCTACTTGATGATTTAAAAAATCAGCACTCGCTAATTGCAAGGCACTACACACTGCCCCCCGTTTTTCATCTATCGCACCAAAAACCAACCGCTTAACTCGCGCATGAGCTATTGCGCCCATACACATCACACAAGGCTCCAACGTGACATATAAAGTACAATCCAGCAAACGATAATTATTTAGCACCTGGCCTGCTAAGCGCATTGCCCCCATTTCAGCATGTGCCGTAGGGTCATTATCTGTTATCGGTGTATTCCAGCCTTCTGCAATACATTGACCATCCTGAACCAGCACAGCACCTACAGGCACTTCTCCTTGCGCTTCTGCTCGCTGTGCTAGCCTGATAGCATGACGCATCCATGCCTCATCTTCTGGTTGAGTTATTCCCACTCGATTGTTGCTGGTGGTTTACCAGAAATATCGTAAGTCACACGCGAAATACCATCCACTTCATTAATAATACGCGTGGAAACATGACCTAAAAAATCATAGGGTAAATGTGCCCAGCGTGCCGTCATAAAGTCGATTGTTTCTACTGCACGCAAGGCAATTACATAGTCATAACGACGACCATCCCCCATCACACCGACAGATTTAATCGGCAGGAATACTGCAAAAGCCTGACTGACTGTTTGATATAAATCCTGTTTATACAGCTCTTCCATAAAAATAGCATCCGCCTGGCGTAGCAAATCAGCATATTGTTTTTTAACTTCACCCAGTATACGTACCCCTAAACCTGGCCCTGGAAAAGGGTGCCGATAAACCATGTCGTAAGGCAATCCTAACTCTGTACCAAGCTTACGCACTTCGTCTTTAAATAACTCGCGTAGGGGTTCGAGCAATTTAAGAGTCATATCATCGGGTAAGCCCCCAACATTATGATGCGATTTAATTAAATGCGCCTTACCACTTGCCGCGCCGGCTGATTCGATCACATCAGGATAAATCGTGCCTTGTGCCAGCCATTTAGCATCGGTTAATTTACTGGCCTCTTCGTCAAAAATTTCAATAAACAGATTACCGATAATTTTACGTTTCTGCTCAGGATCCGTTTTTCCTTTCAGAGCGGAAAGGTAACGCTGCTCTGCATCAACCCGAATCACTTTCACACCCATATGCTGAGCAAAAGTGGCCATCACCTGATCACCTTCATTCAACCGCAATAGCCCTGTATCAACAAAGACACAGGTGAGTTGATCACCAATGGCTTTGTGCAATAAAGCGGCAACCACAGAAGAATCTACCCCCCCAGAAAGCCCAAGAATCACCTGATCACTACCCACTTTTTGCTTGATAGTCTGCAAGTTTTCACTAATAATATGCGCTGAATCCCATAGGGCATCACACCCACAAATATCCAAAACAAAGCGGTTTAAGATTCGACCACCTTGTTTTGTATGCGTCACTTCCGGGTGAAATTGTACCCCATAAAAACCTTTTGCTTCATTCGCTATACCTGCAATCGGAGCACCATCAGAACTGGCAATAAGTTTGAACCCTTCAGGCAACACAACGACCCGATCACCATGGCTCATCCATACATCCAATAAGCCATAGCCTTCTGGAGAAGTGTGATCCTCTATATCGGCGAGTAATTTTGAATGGCCACGTGCCCTGACTTGTGCATAACCAAATTCGCGATGATCTGAACTTTCAACCGTTCCTTTTAATTGCTCAGTCATCGTTTGCATACCGTAGCAAATCCCTAAAACAGGAACGCCTGTATTAAAGACGGCTTGCGGTGCTCTGGGAGTATCTCCAGCGGTCACCGACTCTGGCCCACCGGATAAAATAATACCCTTTGCGCCAAATGCAATCACTTCCTCGTCACGACATTCACAAGAATAAATTTCGCAATAAACACCACAGTCACGTATCCGTCGCGCAATCAGCTGTGTGTATTGTGATCCAAAATCTAAAATCAAGATTTTGTGTGCATGAATATTTGTTGTTTGCTGGGTCACGGTTATCTCTTTAAATAATAACAAAGGCTATAAACAAGTCGAGGCTCACTAGGAGGCCGTCCAAGAATAGAAGCCGTCGCGAGGGAAATCCATTTTGAGTCAGATTTTTCGATCATTTGAGGCGAAGTGTGTGCTCTTTAACGAAAATGATCGGGAAAGCTGACCAAAAGGGATTTTCCGCAGTAGATTTTCTATTCTTGGACAGCCTCCTAGGAGCCTCGATTTAATAAATTTGGGTATTTAAGGAAAGGGGGAATATAATCACCCCAAATAATATTTCAGCGTAGGCTGGGTTAGTTTTTTTACGAAGCAATAAAAACGTAACCCGGCATCTTTGGGAGCTCACAAAATGTTGGGTTACGTTTTCTACGCTACGCTAGATTATCTAACCCAGCCTACGCAAATTTCCCTTGACTTAGGCAACTCGCAATAAATAACCCACCCATCTTGCTTGTCTTTTTGTCCGTCTTCTTATTGATAGAAATAGTTACGTAGCCAGCTATGCGCCTATTTCTACTAATGGAAGACAAACAAAAATCCTGCGCAATAGGGGTAGTTTATTTATTGCGTGTTACCTTATGACATCCGGTAATTCGGCGCTTCTTTAATAATGGTCACATCATGCACATGACTTTCCCGCATTCCAGCGCTGCTGACACGCACAAATTGTGCATTATCATGTAATTTTTCGATGGTTGCACAGCCTGTATACCCCATACTGGCACGGATGCCACCCAGAGCCTGATGGATAATAGCCACAAGACTGCCTTTGTAGGGAACACGCCCTTCTATGCCTTCTGGCACTAATTTCTCTGATGAGTCTGCATCTTCCTGAAAATAACGATCACTGGAACCTTGTTGCTGTGCCATGGCACCAATAGATCCCATACCACGATAGGATTTATATGAACGGCCTTGAAACAACTCAACTTCGCCAGGCGCTTCTTCTGTCCCAGCAAAAAGCCCACCCAACATTACTGAATAAGCACCAGCAGATAAGGCTTTTGCCATGTCTCCTGAATAACGTATCCCCCCATCAGCAATTAAAGGGACTCCTGTTCCTTTTAACGCTTGTGCGACATTATCGACAGCAGATATTTGTGGTACTCCAACACCCGCGACAATCCGCGTGGTACAAATTGAACCAGGGCCTATACCTACTTTTACGCCATCCGCTCCTGCTTCAACCAAAGCCAAAGCCGCTTCTGCAGTTGCAATGTTACCACCGATCACTTGTAAATCAGGATAGTTTTGTTTTACCCAGCGCACGCGATCTAATACGCCTTGCGAGTGACCATGCGCGGTATCAACCACAATCACATCGACATCCGCTTCAACTAATGCAGCCACGCGCTCTTCCGTGCCTTCACCTGTACCAACGGCTGCGCCGACACGCAAACGCTCCAATTTATCTTTACACGCGCTAGGGTAATCTTTTGCTTTTTGAATATCTTTGACGGTAATCATGCCACGCAAATGAAAATCATCATTCACGATGAGTACTTTTTCAATACGATGTTCGTGCAGTAAACTTAAAGCTTCTACCTGAGTAAAATCTTCTTTCACAGTCACTAAACGTGCTTTAGGTGTCATGACATTAGCAATAGATTCATCAAGACGTGTTTCAAAACGCAAATCACGACTAGTGACAATCCCTACTAACTCATTCCCATCAACAACAGGCACACCCGAAATATTGTTTTCCTGAGTCAAGGCTATCACATCACGTACCGTTGATGTTGAAGCCACAGTAATAGGCTCTCTTATCACGCCACTTTCGTATTTCTTGACGCTACGCACTTCCTGCGCCTGCTCCTCTACGGTCATATTCTTATGAATAATCCCAATACCGCCTTCTTGCGCAATAGCAATCGCTAATCTCGCCTCAGTGACTGTATCCATTGCAGCTGAAACCAAGGGGATATTTAAGGAAATATTACGCGTTAACTTTGTTTTCATTGAGACTTCACGCGGCATTACAGTGGAGTGAGCAGGCACTAACAACACATCATCAAACGTTAAAGCTTCCTGTATAATTTGCATAACACCACCCCTTCAAAATCTTAAAATTAACCGCGTATTATAGCATGATTTGATATGCCTTCAAATAAATTAATTTTCAAGTCATGAAGTAATACGACACGCTCTAACGATCGCTCTTCTCTGTCAGTTTAATAAAATAATAATCTAAAAGCACTCCCGCAATAGACCACAGAAAAAAGCCTCCTCATTAACCATCTAAATCATCTTCCTACTATTGATTATTCGAAAATAAGGACTAAAATTCAATAATAGAAGCTTAATTTTCGACTATCCACTTAAAGATGGGGCCACATTTCATGCTCTCGTCCCACACTTCCAGGCTATGAAAGTATTTTACAAATACAATTTTAATATATTATTGTATTTGTAAAAGTTAGGCAGACAAAAACTTGTTTTTGTACTCCGGAATATCAATACTTTTACAGCCTCGAAGCATGGGAATACAGGGCATTGGAACGAGCTTCTCATAACTCTTGTTCCGTCTCCCTTAAGTCCGTAGCCTAATTTTCTTTTAGATAAGGACACGCTATTATGGAAACAATATTAGCTCTTTGGCAAAGCCTCACCCCACACGCTCAGCTACTATCGTTGATAGTGGAAAAATAGCACTGCTGCTTTATTTAACCCTGACATGTATCAGCAAGATACGTCTATGGCTAATCCCTTTTGAGCTGGAATACTGCTTTAAACCAGCCTCACTAGACAAGAAAAAATCCACTCACCCCGATCCCTGGCTAAGTACTTTTTTAGCTTATGGCATTAGCGTTTCCCTTGCCGGTATTGTTAATAACGAATTTATTATGCAACACCCTTTATGGTCACCCCTACAAAATGAATGGCTGCTTAAATTCTGGGAAATTCTACTTTTCTATCTCTTGCTTACCTGTCTTCTAAAGCAACTTTTCCTATCACTGAGCGAGATATTACAAACCCCAGTGATTAAAAATTTTCTTGAAAAGTCTTTTGCCGAAAAGGAAAACAGCAATCTGCGATATCAATCAGTAACACTCGCAAAGAAGCTAATCCACTTCAGCACTTTCGCCGTGCACTCAAGTATCGTCTGGTTATTAGGCTTTATGCTGATGGTTGAGCTGTTTAATTTACAATTATTTTCGAGTCTAACCAGCAGTTTATTTATCAGTAGTGGCGAATTACTTATTGCCCTGCTCATGCTATTGATAGGCTTTAGTTTTTATTCTCAGAAAACTGACCGAGGTGCTACGCATATTAAACAATCCAACCTGGTATTAGTTTGCTGTGTATTGTTGGGGACATTAATAATAGGTGGATCAAGCATTATCATTTCTAGCCTGCCGTGGTTATTTTTACTCGCAGCACTGTGGTTTTTTATGATAAACCCCACCCCAGAGAGAATCCCGGATTTTATTGCGGGAATTTATTTAAAATTAACATATCCCTTAGCAAATAAAGAGGCTCAGACTTTGCATATTAATCATTATGGCATCTTTGAAAGCGAAATTACGCCAACGTCGGGGCAAAAGGAAACAATAAGAAACTCGAAGTTATTATTGATTAATTTAGACAACGAGCGCCCTGAAGATAACTCATCATAAAATACATGATTGTTCTTGTAGGAGCCGCGCTCTATTTAAAATCGCGGCTCCTACAAAAAGGTTACCATTTTTATGGAGGGACTTATGTCATCAACACAAAAAAATCTTTTGCCGCACCGCACACTGGACAGGCCCAGTCACGGGGAATATCATCCCATAAAGTCCCCGGAGCAAGCCCACTATCAGGATCGCCTTTCTCCTCATTATAAACATGTTCACATTCCTTACACTCGATGTTCCAGTTTTCAGCTATAACTGGGCTTGAAGGACCTCGTATTTTGTTGAAATAAAAGTTAAAGTATTGATCTTAAAGGAAAACATAATTTAATCGAAATTAAAAATAGATAATAAAATCAACGTACTACAAAAACTGGAACATCGAGTTACAGCGATACTTCTGATACTCTGCCATAAAATTCCCCTTAAAAAATCAAATAAACGCCCAAAATAACCTGACGGCTACCGCAAACAATAAAATCGAAAAATAACGCTTCAACCGTTGCGTTGCTAAACGATTAGCGAGCAAAGCTCCCAAGGGAGCAGTTAACACACTACTAATGACTATCCCTACAAAAGCGGGCACATAAACATAACCAACACAGCCTTCAGGCAAACCCGCTTTCTGCCAACCTAAAACTGCATACGATATCGCTCCAATAATCGCAATTGGCAAACCACAGGCACTGGAAATAGCCACCGCATGACGCATCGGGAACTGGTGCTTAGCCAGTAAAGGTACGGTTAAAGTTCCTCCCCCTATTCCTAATACAGATGAAACAAACCCTATCATCACGCCTGCAATTTTTAAAGCAAGCCCACCCAGTGGCCTAAGCTTCGCTTTAATTTTGCTCTGCATTGCCATATGCACTGCAACATATAACATATATAAGGCAAAGATAAATCGCAATTTTTCTGAAGGAATAGAATCAGCAACCAGCGCTCCTGCAATAACACCGTTCACGATACCAAAACTTAAATGAAACACATACTTCCAGACAACAGCACCTAAACGATGATGCATTATCGTAGCAGCAACAGAGGTTATTATAATGGTTGCTAATGATGTAGCCACCGCAATTAACATTAATAGCTCGCTTGCAACACCATACGATTCCAGCAAAAAAAGAAAAAATGGCACCAACACCAGACCGCCCCCCACACCAAACAGGCCAGCCAGAACACCCGAAAAGCAGCCAAAAGCAAGGCAAATAAGAAGAATCTCTAACATCATGACGCTTTATCAGTCCTTACAAAATTGTTACCTGCCACTATACACCTAAGGTAACTCGCAACACACACCCACCCATCTTGCTAGTCTTTTTTGTTCGTCTTCAGCGTTGTAGAAAAAGTCAGGCGCGCCATGCTACTTCGTGAAATTCAGGGACTCCTGTCACCTTCATTCAC
>CAYZUM010000015.1:0-21537 GCA_964481455.1 uncultured Methylomonas sp.
GTATCAGTTTACATTTTGTCAGGAGTGCAATAGCTTTAGCTATTGCTGTATTCAGAAAAATCTGAAGCTTTTTTACTCCTGTCCTTGGTTGAATCTTGAAAAGTGTCAACTACTTTTAGGCAAAAATGAAAGGTGGCTGCTGAAGTTCCTCCTAACAACATGCAGGAATGACTTAGGAATAGGAATGAAATAACGAGTGCATTTGACGCAGGATTTTTGTTCGTCTTCGAGGCGCGTAAATAGGCACATAGCAGGCTACGTAACTGTTTACGTAACAAAGAAGACGGAGAAAAAGACACAAAAATGCACAAGTTATAAAATTCACATTCCTTAAGGTTGGGGACGAGCTAATATCAGGAAATGTAAAACTTCAGATACATATAACCCTTTCCTCCTGACTATTGTAATATCAGTGTTAAGCCAAATATTTGTAGAGTATAAAGTAAGAAAATGGAACAACCCAAAAGTAGTGATAAAGAAACAGAAGAAGAAATAAAGATTGATGATGTGCCTTATCATTCCGATAAGGAAATGTTGATGCATGTAGGGGTGAAATTTCTTTTAGTATTTGCTGTCATTATAAGCTTTGATTTACTAATAGAGTTAGCCTTGATGATTTTAGATTTCATCTTTGAAATACTACATATATTAATTGAAATTATTGATGAAATACTAGAATCATTATTAAAGAATAGATTACCAACGAGTCATCATCAAAATGAAGTCATTATTGTTAATGTAGCACTGATTATAGTCTTGCTTATTATTTACAAAATATTTCACGGAGTTAGATATATTTATCGTTTAAAAAGGCATATTAAAGCAGACTGGCTAAGTTATAAAAAGCGTCAGTCTTTAAGCTGGCAGTTGCTCCCCATCATGAGTAAACTAAAATTAGTTGCTGCTTACTGTACTGGGTTCAGTCTTTTGTTTTTTCTTGCTTTTTGAAAAAAAGATATTGAAGTATGTTGGGGCTTTATGAATTCTAAACGTTAGATAATTATGCCTAGCTACTTATTGTAGTAAAATAGATATAACAGGAATGGGAATAAAATAACGTGTGCATTTAACGCAGGATTTTTGTTCGTCTTCGGGGCGTGTAAATAAGCGCATAGCAGGCTACGTAACTATTTACGCAACAAAGAAGACGGGTAAAAAGACACAAAAATGTGCAAGTTATAAAATCCTCATTCCTTAGGAGTGTGAACGAAATAATATGAGCAACAGTGGTGGGCAACGGCCTTTTTCGTGTCCATCATTATATAGCACAAATGCCAGCCTATCTGACATCGCCTGATGGGTGTGCTGTCGCTTTGCCCACCCTACAGATTTGTAGCTTGCTCAGGTTTTCAGGTACATTCCTTAGTGCCAATCGAGGGGCAAGTATTGCCCTCGACAATAACCATTACGATCTAACGGCGCAGCCGTGATCTAGTGAAGTATATTGTCAATAAAATAATGCGATATATTTTGTATGAAAGTATCTGTGATTATTTGAGGCAGATTTTACACGCCAGGTTTAAACTGTCTACCAATTGCTTTAGGCAGAGTTCTGTTGATTAATTTGATAAAATGATAAAAAATATTGTTGTAATTGTGAGTGTCTTATTTTTATTAACGGGGTGCGCTGGCTTGTCAGGAAAACAAGAACCAGCGCCTGTTTATGGGAAAGTTGATTCTGCAAAACGCTCAGCGAGTAAACAGAAAAGTCCAGAGATTTCTGAAACAAAGGTAACAGTCATTCAAGATCCTGTTATTCTTAAACAACAAGAGGTTACGATTAAACCTCAATCTAGAGTTCAGTCTTCTCCTGTTGTGGTCGCGTTACTCTCAGACGCTGATCTGAGTTATCAGCAAGGTAATCTGGATGATTCAGTGGCAACTATTGAACGTGCATTACGCATAGAGCCAAGAAATGCCTTATTATTATATAAATTAGCGAGCATAAGATTGCAGCAAGACCAACCCGTATTAGCAGAAAATCTGGCAAAAAAATCAGAATTATTAGCTGAGGGAAATGCTCAGCTAAAAAAGAAAAACTGGCTGTTAATTGCGCAAGCACGGGAATTGCAAAATAATCAGAAAGGTGCAAGGGCAGCTCTCAAGAAAGCAAAGCAATTCTAGTTTTAGAGGATGATAAAGATGCAAACATGGACTAAAGTGATTCAGCAGATAGAAATTGTCACTGGGCAAAGCTTATCTTTTGTAAAAGCGGAAGCGATGCACGGTGGAGATATAAATCGTGCTTATCATTTATGCTGTGAACAGCGAAGTTTTTTTATTAAATTAAATAGTGCCCATTTATTACCCATGTTTGAAGTTGAAGCATTAGGGTTAAAGGAGTTGGCCCAGACAAAAACTTTGCGTATTCCTGACGCGATAACATGTGGAATTGCTGGGGCAGATGCTTTTTTAGTGGTGGAGTTTGTGCCGCTGAAAGCAATGAGTATTACAATTCAGCAACAATTAGGGAAACAATTAGCTCGTTTGCATCAAAAGCAGCAAGAATATTTTGGTTGGCACCACGATAATTATATTGGCAGTAATGTACAAAAAAATACCCGTAATGATAATTGGGTGAGTTATTGGCAAGAGCAGCGCTTGAATGAGCAGTTAATATTGGCTGCTGACAATGGCTATGTAGGGAAAATTCAGAGCCTAGGTGAGCAACTTATTAAATTAACACCTGAATTTTTTACCAGCTATCAACCACAGCCATCCCTTTTACATGGAGACTTATGGGCAGGCAATGCAGCTGCAGATGAACAGGGGAATGCGATCATTTATGATCCAGCTTGTTACTATGGAGATCGGGAAGCAGATATTGCTATGACCGAATTATTTGGTGGTTATGGAACTGCCTTTTATGCAGCTTATAATGATGTGTGGCCCTTAGACTCAGGCTATAGTTCGCGGAAAAAACTGTATAATTTATACCATATACTTAATCATCTAAACTTATTCGGTAGTGGCTATTTGCATCAGTCTGAAGACATGATGCAACAATTAATTAATGAGATAAGGTAAGGCGCAATATGGGTAGTTTATTTGTTGCGCCTTACCTTAAACAACATTACTTTGTTGTTTCTTCAATAACGACTGTTTCAACTGTCTCTACAGAATAAGGAGTTGCTGCTACAGGAGCAACAGCCGCAGGTGCCACAACATCAGTCAAAGGGATAAGAATTTCAACTTGAGCGCCTTGACGTAATGAATCAAGGTATTCTGTTATTTTTTGTCTTTGTACCAACGGCTCTAACTGTGCTTTTACGGTATCAAAAGGAGGTGGGTTCTGCACGCGTATATCTTCAAGAATAATGATATGCCAGCCAAATTTTGTTTTAACGGGAACCTTTGTATAACTACCTTTTTCTAATTTAGCAACCGCTTCTGAAAAAGGTACTACCATTTGCTTAGGTCCAAACCAGCCTAAATCCCCCCCTTGTGTTTTAGACGGGCCTGTTGATTTAGTTTTTGCAAGTTCAGCAAAATCTGCGCCCTTGTCAAGTTCTGCGATGACGGCAATTGCATCAGACTCTTCTTTTACTAAAATATGACGTGCTTTATATTCAGTTCCACCAGCAGTATTACCAATTTGCTTTTCATACTCAACTTTTAAATCTGCATCGGTTACCGGGTTTGCTTTAATGTAGTCTTCAACAGCAAGCTGGGATAATAAAGAATTCTTCATCATTGCTAAACGTTCTTGCGTTTCAGGTGTTTGGTCAAGATGTTTGCTTTGTGCTTGCTGAACGAGTAATTCACGCTTAATCAACTCCTCAATCAGTTTTTCTTTAGGGACTTTCTGCCCACGAGCCCGCTCACTAACTTCCTTAGTGAGTGTTTCCAATGCAGATTTGCTGATGTATTGGCCATTCACAACGGCAGCAGCATCTTCTTTCTGAATGTTGGGAGCCGATGAATTATTTGCATTTTGCTGGCAACCAGCTAAAAATGCGGTGCTTGCAAGTAATAATGGAATTGCTTTAAGTTTCATGGATATCATTCTTTTAGTTTGACTCAGTGGGTGTGAAAGCTTCAATCCCCAAGGCATGGATTTCTTGTTTCATCAAATCGCCTAGGGCTTTATAAATTAATTGGTGACGCTGTACTAAAGATTTACCTTCAAAAGCGTCCGATACGATAAGCACATGGTAGTGCCCACCACCACTTTGAGCACCAGCATGGCCTGCATGTGCCTGGCTATTATCGGCGATTTCAAGACGCACAGGTGCTAAAGATTCAGTTAGTAATGATTTAATTAAATCGACGGTCATTGTGGGAATACTTGTTTAAAAGGTTTAACAACAACCTGTGCATACACACCGGCTGTTATAAAGGGATCGGCATTCGCCCAGTCTTTTGCGTTTTCCAGGCTGTTAAATTCTGCTACGATAAGGCTTCCAGTAAAGCCTGCATCACCAGGTACATTACTATCAATTGCCGGGTGAGGGCCAGCAAGCACTAAGCGACCTTCATTCTGCAAGTCTTGCAATCTTTTCAGATGCGCCGGGCGAACAGACATTCTTTTTTCTAGGCTATCAGTAATATCTTCACTGATAATAGCATATAACATCGTCATCACTCCTCATCAGCTTCAGGTTCGGGCAAATATTTATACATAAAACCAACTTGTAGCAAAATAAAAACAGCCATCATGGTTGGGACGCCAAAGGTTTTAAAGTTCACCCAGTCTTCAGTGCTGTAATTAAACATAACATATATATTGACAGCGCCGACAGTGATAAAAAATAATGCCCAGATAAAATTTAATATGGACCAGGCTTTATCGGGCAATTCTAAATTTGCTCCCATCATTTTTTCCATAATGGTTTTTTTACCAATAAAATGACTACCCAGTAATATTGCACCAAATAGCCATTCAATAATGGTCAGTTTCCATTTAATAAACTGTTCATCCTGTAAATAAAGGGTGGCCCCCCCCATGACAGTCATTAAACCTAGGGTGACCCACTGCATGGTTTCTACTTTACGGTATTTAAACCAGCTATAAGCGACTTGGATAAAGGTTGCCGCAATAACGACGGCAGTGGCAACATAAAGGTCATAGTTTTTATAGGCTATAAAAAACAGGACAATAGGGAAGAAGTCAAAAAGTATTTTTTTCATGGGGTTAGAAGTGGGGATTTATTCTCAAAAATCAATAGTTATAGATATTAATTAAAGAATTTAGCGGGCAATGTAAAAAAGATGATGTGTGGAAATTTTAAGCCTCAGATCACTATTTTAAGTAGAATGAGAGAGTTTTTATGGTTAATGTATTCAAGTTATATTCTATGTGAGATGAAATATTTATAGGTGCAATAGGAAGTGACAATCCAAGTTGTGTAAAACATTACTAAAAGGGTGATAAATACATCAGGATTTCATTGTAGGTGTTTTTTTGACTTTTGTACATGTGTCGAAAAGGCTTTCTGCTAGAATAGTTAAATTTTAGACTTAGATAACGATGGATAATCAAACACAAACAGAACTCGAAGCGGCTGCCTTTAGACACCTTATTAGTCATTTACAGCAGCATACAGAAGTACAAAACATAGATTTAATGAATTTGGCGGACTTTTGTCGTAACTGTCTCGCAAAATGGTATTTAGCGGCGGCCGAAAAGCAGGGAGTTGATCTCGACTATGATGCCGCAAGAGAACATGTGTATGGAATGCCTTATAGCGAGTGGAAAGATAAATTTCAACAAAAGGCAACAGCAGAACAAGTGGCACTCTTTGAGAGCAAAAAAGGTAAGCAGTAAAAATGGATAATAGGCAATTAGATGCCATGTTTTCTGGTGTGATTGGGCAGGAATATCATACCTTGAAACTGATTTGTCCACTGGCGACTAAATTGAGTCAACTCGTGGGAGAATCGGTAGAGCATTATGCTGCTAGCTCATCAGAGCAAGCAGTTTCTGTTCTGGAGCTTGGAGGTGGCACGGGTATAACAACACTTGCTATTTTAATGGCAAATGAAGCGGTTAACATTATTTCAGTTGACTGTGAGGCAACGATGCAAGACCAGGCTAAACAGAGTCTTCATCAGTGGGTAGAGCAGGAGCGGCTTATCTTTGATGCTCGTGATGCGCTCAGTGCCTTAAAAAATACTACGACAGCAAGTATTGATATCGTCGCTTCTGTTTATACTGTGCACAATTTTTTGGACAGATACCGCGCAGAGGTGATTTCTGAAGTATTTCGAGTGCTCAAGCCAGGAGGACAGTTTATCAATGGTGATCGTTATGGACTAGATGATATTCCTGCACACACCCGTATGATACAAAAGGAAATCAGTGGTTTTTTTAAAGTTTTGGTCGGCGTTAATAAACTGGATGTGCTGGAGCACTGGATTGTGCACTTATTTTCTGATGAATCAGAAAATCATGTGATGCGTGAAATATTTTCAATACAGCAATTAAAACAAACAGGCTTTAGAGAGGTTTCTTTAACACACCGGTGTGAAGTCAATGCATTACTGACAGCGGTAAAATAAAAAAGTATATTTGCGCATGCATTATATGCATTAAGCCACAAGGCTTTTGAAGCACGACGCGCACAAATTGTGAAACATACCTCATTATCTTATGACTATATTATGGACGGATGCACTGATTTATTTACTTATTTTAGTCATCACTATATTAATGATTAGCGTACGCAAAAAAGAGCATTTTGTGCGTCCGTTGAAACAGGTTGCCAATAGCCGAACAGCGATGACTTCTCTGGTTTTTCTGGTTTTTTTTATGACTATTGGTCTACTGGACTCTATGCACTTCAGACCGGTCAACGGGAACAGCAATGATATTATCAGTGTGCTGGATTATTGGGCAAGTCCGATAAGACTACATCAGGAAAAAAGCTACTCAGCTCCTTTTTCGGCTTACTCATATAGCAAAGAGCAAATTATATCCCCTGACCAAACCGGGGAGTGGGGTTATCGTCGTCTAGAGTATGGTGGTCGTCATTTGCTTAATGTCGAACGGGATAAAGCCGCTGATATAGTTGTACACGCTTTAATTGGGTTTGCCAAAGGTGCTGCAATCATTATTATCCTGTTTTGTGCTTATCACTGGCTAAAGCAACTCAGGCCTTTTAGTCATAAACCTGTCAACACCCTTTTTGCGACACTTTTTTTGCTGTGCAGTACCAGTTATATGCTAATAGAATTATCTGCCTATTATCATGTAATGGGGACTGATAAAGTAGGGGAAAATGTTTTTTTCCAGGCAATTAAAAGTATTCGTACTGGTCTTGTTATCGGCTCGTTAACAACATTGATTATGTTACCCTTGGCAATCTTTTTTGGTATTCTGGCCGGTTTTTTTCGAGGCTGGGTTGATGATGTGATTCAATATATTTATACCACTTTAAACTCAATTCCAGGGGTGCTTTTAATTGCAGCTTCTATACTCATGGTGCAAGTGTATATGGCAAATCATCAGGAACAATTCACTAGTCTGGTCACACGAGCCGATATGCGTTTATTATTTCTCTGCTTAATACTGGGAGTCACTAGCTGGACAGGTTTATGCCGTTTATTAAGAGCAGAAACTTTAAAGCTGCGTGAAATGGAATACGTACAAGCGGCGCATGCTTTAGGGGTTCCGCGCTTTCATATTTTATATCGGCATATCCTGCCGAACGTGATGCATATCGTCTTAATATCAGTGGTGCTGGATTTTAGCTCTCTGGTATTGGCCGAAGCAGTCCTGTCTTATGTGAATATTGGCGTTGATCCAACGACTTATAGCTGGGGAAACATGATAAATGGCGCGCGTTTAGAAATGGCCAGAGAGCCTATCGTCTGGTGGTCATTAGCCGCTTCTTTTGTGTTTATGTTTGGTTTGGTACTCTCCGCTAATTTATTTGCTGATAGTGTGCGAGATGCCTTTGACCCTAGAAGGGCACAATGATGAAGCAGGCTTTATTAAAGGTAGAAAATTTACAACTCAGCTTTGCCGGTCAGCAAGTGGTTAAGGGGATCAGCTTTAAAATCTATCAAGGTGAAACGTTTGCATTAGTCGGTGAGTCGGGGTCAGGTAAGTCTTTAGCCGCGCTTTCAGTATTGCGTTTACATCCCACACAGGCAACTCTGCAAGCAGAGGCAATTCAGCTAGGTAATATTGATATATTACGTACACCCGAATCTGAACTATGTCAGGTGCGAGGCAGGCGCGTTGCAATGATCTTTCAGGATCCGATGAGTTCACTGAACCCAGTGATGACGATAGGTCAGCAGATAGCAGAAACCATACAGCTACACTTCTCTATCGACAAACAGCAAAGTACTGAAAAAGTTTTAACGTTACTAGACCAGGTCGGTATTCCTGAGGCCCATCGTCGCATAAACGAATACCCCCATCAGTTATCGGGGGGGCAGCGACAACGTATTATGATCGCCATTGCTCTTGCCGGTGAGCCAGATTTATTAATTGCCGATGAACCCACGACAGCATTAGATGTCACTATTCAAGCACAGATATTGCAATTATTAAAAAAGATACAACATGAAAGTGGTATGGCCTTATGGTTAATCAGCCATGATCTGGCGCTGGTCTCGAATATCGCCGACCGGGTTGCGGTTATGCAGTCAGGGCATATTGTAGAAGTTGCTGAGAACAAGAAAATATTTAGTCAGGCAAAGCATCAATATACACAAAAGTTGCTCAATGCCTTACCAGATATCCATCATCATGCTGGAGAACGAAAGCCGGAAACGGAGACTATTTTAAAAATAACTGACTTTAAAGTGCACTACCCCATTAGAAAAGGGTTGTTTAAGCGTGTGGTAGACCATGTTAAAGCAGTTGATGGCGTGAGTTTTTCGCTACAAGCGGGTAAAACCCTGGCTTTGGTGGGTGAATCCGGTTGCGGTAAAACAACTTTGGGAAAGGGCTTATTAAATCTAATCCCAGGCACCGCTGGAAAGGTTGAATTTGACGGGCTTGATTTAGCGACACTGACAATTGAGCAATTGCGCAAACAGCGCTCGGCAATGCAAATTGTTTTTCAAGACCCGTTTGCCGCAATGAATCCGCGGATGTTGGTGATCGATATTATCGCTGAAGGGATACGAAGCTTGTATGCCGACTTAACGGATCAGGATTGTTTGAGCACTGTGTCTGAATTATTAAAGCAAGTGGGGCTGGACGATACAGCTTTATATCGCTACCCTCATGAGTTCTCAGGTGGGCAGAGACAACGGATTTGTATCGCACGCGCTTTAGCCGTAAAACCAAAATTAATAGTCTGTGATGAACCTACATCGGCACTAGATGTCTCGGTCCAAAAACAAATTATAGAATTGTTAAAATATTTACAGCGCACACAAAACATCAGCTATTTGTTTATAACCCACGACCTGGCCGTTGTCGCAGAAATAGCCGATGAAATAGCGGTTATGTATCAGGGTAAAATTGTAGAGCATGGAAGCGTTGACCAAGTACTGAGGCATGCCGAGCATGCTTATACACAGCAATTATTGAGCGCTGTACCGGTGTTGGTGCAATAGTATAATGAAATTCTCTTAGCCCTTTTAAATTTTTGGTTGCCAAGTAATATAAAATTTTGTTACAAATCTATTCTTGGACAGCTTCCTAGCAGGTGGATGCTAAATTAATTTTCAAGATGAGTCCTACAAGGTGCCTACAGAGTTGGATATTTTATTAAAGCGTTAAACTTTATGTAAGGACGAATATAGTTCACGTCAAAATAATAAAAACCTATTTTACTGTTATCCGATTAGGTTATAAGATTATTGGTACGACTTTAAGGAATTAATTCAATTGGTTACAGAAATATTTATGCATTTTTTTGATTTAATAACTTGAGCGTTAAAAGTTCTCATGAAATTTACAGCGTAAATATATGCTATATTTTTTAAGCTATTGAATTTAATGATCTATTGCGAATTCATCAACAGAGATGGAGGGGTTTTTAAATTCATTTGTTTCAGTATGTTACGAGAGATTTTGACTCTCCAGTTTAATGAAAATGGCTGATTTAGGAGGCTCTTTTATTTATGCTTTATTATAAATTCCTGATATTCTTTTTATTACTGGAATTAAATCATAACATATTGTTTTTAAATAATTGAACCCTTAATATCGTGCCATTAGGCTTAGATCTAACCCTCTTGGTTACTATTACTCGATGTTCCAGTTTTCAGCTATCACTGGGCTTGAAGGCACTCGTATTTAATTGCAATCTAATTTAACGCATTGATTTAAAAGGAAAATATAATTTCATCTATATCAAAAATAGATAATAAAATCAACGTACTACAAAAACTGGAACATCAAGTATTATGGACATGAAGCTCATGAAGAGTATGTAAAAAAATTAACACTGAATAATTTATGGTGTTATTGCCTGTGTGGCTGGTGCAATTCCACTTTATATCTATTTCTCACACATGTGTGAAAGTATCTACTCTTCCATTTTCATAGACCATCCAGACTTTATTTGCGCCTTTAGGAATGGGAATCAAATAATTTGTGTATTCTGACTTGTCTTTTTATTCGCCTTCTGTGTTGCGCCAACAGTTGAGTAGCCTGCTATGCGACTGCGCCTTGCAGACAAACAAAAAATACGGTGTCATAATTGCACAACTTATTCAATTACCATTCCTTAGCAAGATAAAGGTTGATCTTGTTTGCTATTTCAGCTTTTGAATTGGAAGGAGAAACGATTTTAACACAAATTCCTAGTGCTTTAGGATCAGAGCACCTGACCCTAAAGCACTAAATAAAAGCAATCAGTATTCTATGGTCTTGTCCATGCTATTTACCAGGTTAGGTGTCTTGATGATGCAGGCAGAAAAGTTTATTTCTAGCGGGCGTTGAATCGCAAACAATCTATTTTCCTAAAACGATTCTAATTAATCAGTAATTTATCCACCCGTTGTTCTATCAAACTTACAATACTCAGGTATGCTGAACCACTCCCATCTTGATATTTAGTCTTAAAGACTTTGGCGGAAATACCTTCGGGTAAGTCTGTGGTTTTGGGCATATAAACAGATTCATTTAGATGCCTGGACATTAATTGCTGAATTCGTCTAGCACTTGCAGTGGAAGCCGTTGCTAGCTCACCTAGTCGGACACCTGCACGGTCTGCTGCTAGGTCTGTAAAGCTAAAACCACTATTGCCTTTTCGGTCTTCGTATTCTTTATATAAACCAACGGCATCAGCTAATAGATTACCGCCAGTAGCAGATAAGCCAGCTGAAATTGTAAAGTGCTGGACGAAATCATGGCGGTGTTGCAAAGTCAGCCGTAAATGTTTGCTCTTGGCTCCTTCAGATCCGGTCAGTTTTTTAAGCGAGCGGCCATTTGCATAGGCGGCTAATACGATTATTAAGGCTTGATTTTCCTTAATCGGGTCATGATCGACTGAGCGTTGTGCGGCATAATGAAACAGAGGTTGCAGAAGTACAGTGAGTGAATATTGACGCTTGCTGGAATATTCCTGGGTAATTGCTGCTAATTGTTGTTGATAATCCAGCAAGGTCTTTTTATCCTGTCGGGTAATGATTAAGTCTTTTACTTGTTTTAAGGTCTTTGAATTCCAGATATAACTTAAGTGTAATTTATTATGATTGATTTGTGCTGATTGCAACATATTTGTCACAGCAGCAAGTTGCTGACTTTGTTTGAGGTCAGCATAGAGTGAAAATACCTTTTGCATGAAAATAGGGGGGATTGAGGCCTTACCAATGCTTATTTGTTCAACGGCGAATTTTTTTTGATCTGGTATTAAGGTTAATGTTAGATTCAAATATTTTCCGATGGGGTTATTCGGGAATATTGCGGTAGCATTGATATTAATAGCTTGCCCAGTAAATGAAGTTTCAATACCTCCTTGAATAAACTGGGAACGTAGATAGTTTAAAGCCACTGACAAATCCGGGGCAGAAATTGTGACAGATTTTAGCTGGCCTTGCTGGAGTTTACGCGGGTCATTGTTACGGATAATATACTTGGCACGACTAATATCGGTATGGCTCAAGGGTGCACTGTTTTTGACTAATGGTTGCTGCTCTAGAGCAAAATATATCAGTGACGCGAACATAAAAGGTAGCAGCAAAAAAACGCCACCAATTAAACGAAATAAAAAACGCATGGATGCACCTTATTTTGAGTTTAGGTTAATAAATCGTTTAGTCCTCTACTGTTAAATCAGGGGCTGAACGGTTACAAAAGGGGAGGGATAAATGGTTTGTTGTTATACCGCAAAAATTTATCTTGATAATTTTATCAAAATTAATGATTCAAGTTCGATAATGCTCTGAATATATAAGATATTTATCAATGAATGTGAACTGATGAATGATGTGGTTATTTTCTTTCATGCAGGATTATTCGAGAAAAATCAATATGTGGCATCTTTATGGAGTAAAGTTCCATACACTATAAACTCACTGATGCAATGGATAGTATGATTCAGGTAGGTAAACCTTAGGTAACTCGCAACACACACCCACCCACCCACCTTGCTTGTTTTTTTGTCCGTCTTCTGCGTTGTAGAAATAGTTACGTAGCCTGCTATGCGCCTATTTCTACGCCTTGAAGACGAACAAAAATCCTGCGCAATATGGGTAGTTTATTTATTGCGAGTTACCTTACTTTGATCTAGTCAGTAAATTATTTAAGCATTCACCTTTAGACTGACGAGTATTTTGATGAAAGAAAAAAACTAATGGATACTGCTAATTTAGGCGGAGATTTTTTTGGTGGCGTAACCGCTGGAGTTGTGGTTTTACCATTAGCTTTAGCTTTTGGTGTATAGTCAGGTATGGGGGCTATTGCAGGGATTTATGGGGCGATTGCTCTTGGCATCTTGCTGCCTGGCTTTTTGGTGGTACTAGTACGCAAAGCAGTGGGCCAACAGGGGCGATGACGGTGGTTTCTGCCGTGGTAATGGCCACTGAAGTAGAGCTGCATGGTAGTCTGGATACGGCACTGGATACCATTATCGCCATTTTTCTTCTGGCGGGTTTTATTCAGATTCTATTAGGAGTCTTTAAAGTAGGTCAATATATACGTTATATGCTCTATCCGGTGGTCTCAGGGTTTATGAACGGAATTGGCATTATTATTATAGTCTTGCAGATATTTCCTTTTTTTTGCCAAAGTTCACCCAAAAAGATTCTGGATATTTTCGCATATCTACCTAGCATTTTACCAGAGGTTAATTACGAATCCGTTGGTTTGGCGATAGCCACGATTGCTACCATTTATTTATTCCCACTCGTGACTAAACTTATTCCCAGCGCTTTAGTTGCCTTGATTTCATTAACCGCAATTTCTACCCTTATGGGCTTGGGTGTTGATATTATTGGCAATATACCTGAAGGATTGCCGGCTTTGCACTTTGTTGCGAGTTACCTAAGGCTTTTAGAGAAAATAATGAGTTGAAGTTTTTTTAAAATTAGAGCGTAAGCCCTTGATTTTCTCTTAGTCATTCAGGTTTAAAGGATTTCTTCAAAAACTTCAAACAAAATAAATCGCTGTATCCCTTTCGTATCAATGCTTCTAGCTTTTTCGTTCAGACACTCATTAGGAGTGCAAAAACAAGTTTTTGCCTGAAGCTAAGCGGTATACTAACGTGTTTGCATAATCCTGAGTGCTTTGAATATAGAGATGCCATAAATCTACACGTAAAAGTTCATACCCCCTCATTAAAAACCAAGGGTTGAAAAATATTTCTAATAAAACCTCCCCCAAACCCCTCCTTGTTAAGGAGAGGAACTGAATGCTTACATCTACACCCCTTATGATTGAATTGAATACTCTCACTCTCTAAATAAATTTTGTCTGAATATTAAAATCAACTGTTTATACTCCTCATATCTCATTATTATCCTCTGTGCTACAGACATATATATTCTAGTCAATTAAATAGATAGATGGAGTACGAATTCTGTAGCCTATACTGTGTCATAAAAGATGTTAAAATTTCTTGTGTCTTAACTAAAGTTAGAGTCATTGAATAATTCTCCTTATCGTACCTTTTCTCGTTTTGGCGCTATCAACGTATTACTAGCTAGTCTTGTTTGCTCTAGTGTACTTTATGCTGATCCAGATATAGAAATCACTGGTCTGGATTCAGCGCAGGAAGATAATGTCAGAGCATATTTATTGTTAAGTCAGGAAGCCTGTGAATCTCCGAGCTGGAAAATCAAACGCTTATTTAAACAATCTCCAGTGCAAATCCAACAGGCTTTACGTGCACTAGGGTATTATCATCCGCAAATTACCAAGTCGCTGAGCTGGGAAGAGGATTGCTGGGAAAGTACATTTACGATTGATCCTGGCCCTGCGGTGATGATTTCTTCGCTAGATGTTCAAGTGCTAGGCTTTGGTGCTGAAGATGATTTTTTTATCGAGTTTTTAAATAAAATCAGTCTTAAGCCTGGTGATATCGTTAATCATGGGCAATATGAAAAATTGAAAAAGGATTTGCAAGCTTTAGCTGACGGCAAAGGCTATTTTGATAATAAGTTAGTTGTCAAACAATTAGAGGTTGACCCTGCTAGTAACCAGGCTGATATCAAGTTACATTTACAAACAGGACGAAGGTACTATATCAGTCAAATTGATATTGATAAAAATGTCTTACATACCGACTTTAGCCGTCAATACCTTGCTATTCAGATTGGACAGGCTTATGACCGGGAAATGATTGTTAAGTCACATCAGTTATTAGATTCGGCAGGTTACTTTAAAGATATTCAGTTGAAATATATGCAAAAGCAGGCAGAGGATTATTATGCACCGCTAGAAGTAAGGTTAAGTAATTTACCTAGGCACGCTCTGTCTGCTGGCGTGGGCTATGATACAGATTTAGGTTTTCGCTTAAGTGCAGGGTATAAAAATAGATATTTGAATGAAAGTGGGCATCAGTTTATTTCTGACTTGAATTTGTCATTAAAAAAGTCTCATTTAGTGATGGAGTATGTAGTGCCTTTAAGCAACCCGCTTAAGGATCGTTTATCTTTTTTTTCTGGCTTGACTCATGAAAATACGATCAATGTTGATAGTAGAAAGCTTGATATCGGTATGCGCTTATCTAATCGCTTTGATGGTCAATTAGTACTGGCTGAACAGTTAAATTTTGTGGCTGAAAGGTTTCGCAATTCAAACATTGATCCTTACCAAACGAGTTTTTTGTTAGTGCCCGGCATTAGTTTATCGAATGTTAGAGCAAAAAAGTTTCAGCAGTATTTGGAAGGCTACAAATATATGATGCAACTAGAAGGTGCACATAGAAGTGTCGGTTCAACAGTCAGTTTTTTACAGGCCTTATTACATGTAAAATTTGCCTATTCCACTTTTTGGGGAGGACGCTTGATAACCAGACTGGATTTAGGTGCCACTGCTGTTGATAATTTTGATGATTTACCCAGTAGTTTTCGCTTTTATGCCGGGGGGGACAATAGTGTACGGGGATATGATTATAAAAGTATAGGTCAGCGTGATGGCGCAGGTGAAGTGATTGGCGGGCGGTATTTAACAACCGCTAGTCTGGAATATGAGCAAAGAATTATTGAGAACTGGAGTGTAGCGACCTTTATAGATGCAGGCGACGCTTTTACTCAGGATATAAATATCAAATTTGGTGTAGGGCTGGGAGTACGCTGGTACTCAATGGTGGGGCCGGTACGTGTGGATATTGCCGTGCCGAGTGATGATTTTGCTGATGTGCATTTCCATTTTAGTTTGAGTACCGCCTTATGAGGCGTTTGTTGCGTACTGGTTTATTTGCATCTGTGCTGGCAGTTGTGTTCTTGCTGGCTCTGTTGTTGTATAACCCAGCATTTAATCAATGGCTGGTTAGTAACCTCACTGATATGGTCCCCGAATTATCAATCAAGAAATTTGATGGGTTGCTGTTAAGCAATGTGCGTGTACAGGGCTTAAAGTATCAAAATGATCAAGTGGATATCCGTATTCAATCTGCAGCTTATCGGCTGAGCCTGGCAGACTTGTTGCTTCAGAAAATTCAGTTTGAATATCTACATGCGAGCCATGTTGATATCGTGTTGCTGAAAACTAATCAGCCAAAAAAACAAGAGTCCGAAGCAGACCCTTTTGTTATGCCTGTGATTTTACAGCTTGATGATTTTGCTTTGCAGCAATTGCAGATTAAGCAGAATAAATCCATTTATTTGCTAGACAGTATTGCATTTACCTTGTTGTATCATGGCCAACACCTACAGTTGAGCCGATTTTCGCTGAATAGTGACATGATTCAGGTACAAGGCGACGCAGAATTAAAGTTAGACTCCCAACTCCCCTTTTCAGTGGATTTAATGCTAGCAAAATCAATTCCTGACCTTGCTGATATTAAAGCGCATTTAGCGTTGCAAGGAGATAGTCAGAAAATTGACCTGAATCTGGAGATTCTGGCGCCGAATAAAGTGAATGCACAAGGCCAGATTTTATTGAATGAACACGTGACTGAATTTAATTTATCAAGCACCTGGTCTTTATTGCAATGGCCGTTACAGGGAGAAAGGCAATATGCAAGTGAAAATGCCCAGCTAACTTTGCAAGGCACAACTCAAGATTATTCGCTTAATCTTGAGTCGGAGATTTTTGTAAAGGACTTAGAGCCTGGTCAGCTAAACTTGTTGGGACAGGGCAGTACGGAACAGTTTACTATTAAGTCTTTATCTATAAAGGTGTTATCAGGCGATATACAAGGTAAAGGACGCATTAGCTGGGCGGACAATATACCGAGTCAGTTGCAATTATTGGCAAATAATCTGCAATTATCTTCTGTACTGGGAGGTTATTCGAGTAAGTTAAGTCTGGAAGCGGAATTATCGGGTAGATTATTTGATGATCCCGATTTTCGGGTAGCGTTAAAAAATGTTAATGGCAAAGTGTTAGATAAAACTGTTAATGCAAAAGCTAACATTCATTACAGTGCAGAGCAGTTGTTAATTGAACAATTGCAAGCAAGTGTAGGGGATAATTCACTTGTTGCCCAAGGTGTAATCGGTGATGAGAGTGCCTTGGAATTTACGATGGATGTGGCAAATATACATGAACTTAGTGCTGATTATAATGGCGCAGTATTTGCAGAAGGAGCCTTACAAGGTTCTGTGAGTCGTCCAATCTTAAAGTTTGAAATATTATCAGACGGGCTAAAATTTCAACAACAGCAGGTGGGTAGTCTGTATGCTAAAGGTGTCTTGGCAACTGCAGGTGAAGGGAAAATTGATTTGACTGCCAAGGCTGGGAAACTACTCGTTAATGGCACAAAAATTAATAAAGTTGAACTACAGAGTAGTGGAACATTTGCTCAGCATCATTTATCAACTTTGTTTGATAGCGAGCAGGGTGGAGCTGAAATCGCTTTACAAGGTGGCTGGAACCCAAATTCTAAAGTATGGCAAGGGAGTATTGAACAAATTAAAGTTCAAGGGACTTCTGCAGGTATCTGGCAGTTGATACAGGCAGCCCCTGTGAAAATTGAACTTGACCAACAAGCACCCATGCAATTAGAAACAAACTTATGTCTGGCTCAAATAAGTGCTACCGGGCTAGTTTGTTTTATGGCGATAGCGGATCAACAGCAACTTTTCTCGGGAACGATTAAACAATTTCCTTTATCGGCATTGGCAGACTGGTTGCCAGAAACGTTACAGATAGATAGCTCTTTACAGGCACAATTTTCCTTGCAGAACTCTTCAGAATTGACGGGTGATATCAATATCAGCATAGACCCAGGATCCATTAGATTGAAGCATGAACAATCCGGTGTACAGACAATTTCATTTAAAAAGGCTGAGTTCGATGTTGAATTACTGGGGAATAAGTTACAGTCAAAATTAGCTATCTTGTTTAATGATGTAAATGAAATAGAAGGGCAGGTGGAAATGACGGGGCTGGACACTATAAAAACAGCAAAGATTGATGGCTCATTGAATATTAAGCTGGAGGATATTGGTTTTCTGAGTGCTTTTATTGATTCAGTCAATAATGTATCTGGGGAAGTCAATGCCCAGTTAGTATTGCAGGGGTTGCTATCGGCACCAAAGCTGAATGGCAGCAAAATGCGTTTAGCCCAAGGTAAAGTTAACGTCCCCGAAATGGGTTTGCAAGTTGATGATATCAATATTGAATTAAATCATGCTGAGGATCAGACAATAGCGTTACAGGCTAAGGCTAAGATAGTTGATCAGTCGATAAAAATAGATGGCCAGCTTGAGCAATACAATGGTGATCAATTAAACTTCCAGATGACGATTAAAGGGGATGATTTACAGCTTCTGCAAGTACCAGAAATGCAGGCCTGGGTTTCTCCTGATTTGCGCTTGAAGGGCGATAGGCACGGAGCAAAACTAGAAGGTGAGGTCGCCATTCCAAAAGCTATGCTGGTTTTTGAAAGTTTACCAGCGGGGGCGGTTGCGCTCAGTGATGACGAAGTTATTATTAGCACTAAAAAGAGTGAACCTAAAGCTTCGAGCTACCCACTAGATGCCGATATAAAAATATTGCTGGGGAAGTATGTATCACTGCAAGGGTTTGGTTTAAATACACAATTGCAGGGCCAATTACGTGCTGTACAGAAAAAAAATCAGCTTAAACTATATAATGAATTACATTCTGTAAAAGGAACTTATAAAGCTTTTGGACAGGATTTAACCATAGAAAAAGGCCAGTTATTGTTTAATGGTGATATGGAAAACCCAGGTGTCAATATTCTGGCATCCCGTAAAGCCTCTGACTGGGAGGATAAAACCATTGCCTATTTACGCATGTCAGGGACACTGAAAAAACCAGTAATAACCGTTTATACAGAGCCCGCTTTAAGTGAAAGCGAAGCGCTGGCCTATTTATTGACTGGTGCACCTTTGGGTAAAAGTGATAGCAGCAATACTGCATTACTGGCTGCGGCTGCTCTGAGTCTGGGGAGAGATTATGTTGATGCTTTAATGGGTGTGATCGGAATTGATGAATTCGATATGAAAAGCACCTCATTAGGTCAAAACTCAATGGTTATCGGCAAACGCATATCATCCGATTTATATGCACGCTATATAATGGATATCCTCACGTCACAGATGCAGTTTGCTGTGATCTACATGTTAACCGAGAATATTAGTATAGAAACTCGTGCGGGTACAACTCATAGTAGTGATATTAAATATAATATTGAGTTTGATTGAGTTTTTTTAGGAGTATGAACGGCACACTTAGGAGTGGGGATTAAATAAGTTGTGCCATTATGGCGCAGTATTTTTGTTTGCCTTCAAGGCGCGGTAACAGAAGCATAGCAAGCTACGTAACGGTTGCCGCAACGCCGAAGGCGAGCAAAATAACACGTCAGAATGCACGCGTTATTTGATTCCCATTCCTGTCGCGAAATAAAAAAGCAACTATCTCTACGTAACCATTCAGACCCCCTATTGCATTGTAACCAACTGATATTAATTGAAAAATAATCTAGCTATTTTTGGCAAAAATAGCTATTTTGATTGGCCTTCACTAACAATCAATTGCTTACGATTAATTCGGTATTTATGATGCTATTTTGGCCGTCTGTAACACACTGTAATTTATGTAGTTTAGGGGTCTGAACGGTTACATCTCTACATGTTAAAGACGGTTCCCTTGATTCGGATTTATATATAAGATAAGGTGATGTATAATACATAATTTTTTAAAGGAAATATTGGCTGTGACTCAACATATTTACCATGCAATTGACAGGGACCAATTTGCAAAAGACATGGATAATGTCCGCGAGGAAGTTTTAAGTGATCTAGGCATGGATGATTTTCGACATTTAAAAAAAATTGAACGTTGGGGGCGTATTTGTTCTGCTATTGGTTATGGTACTGCCTGGATAATACCTAATCCAATTTCTGCCTATTTTATCAGTCAGGGGAATGTAACCCGCTGGACGACGATTGCGCACCATATTACCCATCGCGCTTATGACAAAATTGAGGGTATTCCCAAGCGATATACCAGTAAAGGTTTTGCTAAAGGAAACCGACGTTTTATAGATTGGCTAGAGTGGATGATTCCCGAGGCCTGGGATAAAGAACATAACGATTTGCATCATTATAACCTGGGAGAGCAGGCTGATCCGGATCAGGTTGAATATAACACTGAAGACTTCAGAGATATCAATATGCCACAATGGGCAAGATATTTATTTCTGGGGGTTATGGCCTGTACCTGGAAATTTTTGTATTATGCACCTTCTACTCTGGTTGAGTTGCAACGTGCCCGAGATAAAAAAGCGGGTAAAGAAGATCTGACTTATTCAAGAGCAGATACCTGGAATCCATTGAAGCCGTTAGGTAAAGAATTGTGGACGCGTTGTTTGCTGCCTTATGCGGGAATCCGGTTTGCATTGATTCCAGTGTTGTTTATACCGGTGGGTATCATCACTTCGATTGGTGGCATGGTTGCAGCAACAAATGTGTTAATTAATTCATTGTTAGCTGAAGCGATCACCAATGCGCATACCTTTTTGATCATAGGGACTAATCATGTGGGTGATGACTTGTATGTATTTGATGAAAAAGCCACCAATAAAGGTGAATTTTATCTAAGGCAGATATTAGGTTCAACAAACTTTGCGACGGGAACAGATCGCATTGATTTCCTACAAGGCTGGTTGAATTATCAGGTTGAGCACCATATATGGCCCGATATGCCTCTAAGTCGTTATCATATCGCACAGCCAAAAGTGAAGGCATTATGCGAGAAATATGGGGTTTCTTATACACAGGAGTCTGTATTCAAACGTCTTAAGAAGACGCTGGATGTGATGACTGGGAAAACAAATATGATGCGCCCCTTACCTGTTAACAAACTGGAGAGTTAAAAGTTCTCGTAACATACTGAAAAGATGAATTTAAAAATTTCCATATCTGTTGATGACTTCGTAATAGAACGTTAAATTCAATAGCTTAAAAAAGATAGCATGTATTAAAGCTGTAAATTTCATGAGAACTTTTAACTCTCAAGTTAACAAAGGAATGGGAATAAAATAACGTGTGCATTTGACGCAGGATTTTTGTTTGTATTCGAGGCGTGGAAACAGACGCATCGCTAGCGACGTAACTGTTTCCGCAACAAAGAATACGGACAAAAAGACAAGCCAAATGCGCGAGTTATAAAATTCGGCATAAAGAAAGAAATGTACTGCCGTTTAAGTTATGACTTCTCAGTGCTTTTACTGTCGCAGGGCTTGCTAAGAAAGGCGACTAAAGCTCAAAATAGCCCTATTGAGCATCAATCGTTTTGAACCAATACTCAAGCCTTTTTTAGCTAAAAAACTTTCCATACATTAAAGACTTCAACAAAGCCACTTCCTATGATTTACTTTTGCCCTGCTACTTCCTACTCAACCGCTTAAATTAGCGACAAGTGGTGGAAATGTAAGAAGCATAACGTGATCCCCTTTTTTGGGGTTTCACGAACATTTAAATAAAGCGACTTACGGGGTCAGAACGCGATTTCCTATTGATTTTACACTGAACTTTAAACAAAGAGAC
>CAYZUM010000016.1:0-21285 GCA_964481455.1 uncultured Methylomonas sp.
ATCAGGGACTAAAAATCATCACTTCGCTAAGCTCCGTTTCCCTGATTTTCAGCGAAAGATGCCTGAATGTCCTTAACTTTTAAACACCGTAGCACAAAACTAATCACTTCTCAATGTACGGCGATACATTTCTAAGGCTTAGAGTTCAGATAACGCGCAATCCACATTCCCACAGAAATCCATGCTGGAAATAGTCGTTTAAGTGCTTTGAGAAACACAAAGCACAAGCTTAATTCAAGGTAAAATAACAAACACCACTAATCACAAATGCCATCATAATATTCAGCACCAGACCTTCCCGCGCCATATCTTTGATTTGAAACTTATTGGTTCCGTAAACTATGGCATTAGGCGCTGTCGCAACTGGCATCATAAAAGCACAGCTGGCACTGATTGCAGCAGGCATCATCAAAAGTTGCGGATCTATATCA
This sequence comes from uncultured Methylomonas sp., assembly GCA_964481455.1. Classification (GTDB taxonomy): domain Bacteria; phylum Pseudomonadota; class Gammaproteobacteria; order Methylococcales; family Methylomonadaceae; genus Methyloprofundus. The sequence goes on from CAYZUM010000016.1 coordinate 432, forward strand.
GCGGCAACTCCTGCTGTTGCTAATATAGGCATCAATAAGGTCGCTGTTGCACTATTACTGGTAAACTCTGTTAAAAAAGTCACCAATAGACAGACTGATAATATCAATGCAAAAAAAGGCAGAACCGACAAACCCGTTAGCAATAAGCCTATTTTGTCACTTAAACCCGAGGCTATAAAAGCTTTTGCAATAGCAATACCGCCTGCAAATAACAATAACATCCCCCAGGGAATATCACTGGCGGTTTTCCAGTCTAGCAAAGTCCCCTGTTTCTCACCATTGGGTATCAAAAACATAATGACCACACCTAGCATCGCAATGGTACTATCACCAACACTCTGCAGCCCCAGCCACTCGCTCCAGAGTTTACGAGTTACCCAGGCCAGTGCTACACAACCAAAAACGATTAAAACTCTTTTTTCAGCAGGCCGCCATGCCCCTATTTCAGGTAATACAAACTGCTGGTTGACTGACACCTTACGCGTCAACCAAAGTGCCATGAGAGGAAGACCAATTATGACGACCGGAATACCGGTATGCATCCAGGTCAAAAAGTCTATTTCCCTACCTGTGGTTTCCTGATAAAGACTGATAAAAATGATATTGGGCGGCGTCCCTATCGGCGTCCCCACTCCGCCTAGACTAGCTGCATAAGCTATGCCCAGAGTTAATGCAATAGCCATTGCATTATCCTCTATTCCCTGTAAGGCAGCTAATGCAATCGGTAATAGAATAAGCGTTGCTGCTGTATTGGATATCCACATACTTAAAAATGCGGCCGCCAGCATAAACCCGATGACGACTCGCCGACCACTATTCACACCCACTAGCCGGACCATATAGATCGCCAACCGGCGATGCACACCACTTTTTTCCAAAGAGCGAGATAACATAAAGCCGCCCATTAATAACAATACAATATGACTCCCTAATGCAGCAGAGGCTTCTTTATGAGTCAGTACACCTGCAAAGGGAAACAATGCAAAAGGAATCAGTGATGTTGCGGGGATAGGGATTGCTTCTGTAACCCACAATATCACAGTCAATAGTGTAATGGCCGCAGTCCAGGCTAATTGATTGGGCTGCGCAAAGAGATGTATTAAACTAAAACCTGTCAGTAGTGCACTTAAACATGCACACCCTACTATGATTACTTGTTTGTTTGTCATACGTTTTTGTCTATTTTTTATGTCTCTCTTTGTAACCGTTCAGTCCCTCTCCCTGACAGGAGAGGGACTGAACGGTTACGTTAATCTTATTGAAATTAAAACGCTAAAAACGAGGTGAATACCCATCTCGCAGTGCGAAGTATAGACACAAGATACAGTGAAATAGCTTTGCCGGATTACCCTATCGCTTATCCAGCCAACGCCCAGTTCCTACTTCCTCAGCTAAGCACAAATTCGATAAGCTGGCTAAGTGTTTTTTCAAGTTCAATTTTAGTATAAGGTTGTGCATCAAACTTTCCCCAGATTGGCGTAGGCCAGGCTTTGTCAGTTTCATATCGTACAACATGATGAATGTGCAGTTGCGGCACTATATTTCCAAGTGCAGCGATATTCATTTTATCGGCCTCGTATAAACTAGCCAGCTTTTTTGCGATATAGCTGGATTCAGATATCAGTTGTTGCTGGTCAGTAGAGGACAGCTGGTATATTTCGCTAATATTGGTGCGTTCAGGGACGAGAATAAGCCATGGGAATTGATTGTCATTCATTAATAAAACCTGACAAAGCGTTAGGCTACCGAGCTGAATACAGTCTCTTTTTAAGGCGGGGTGTAGGGAAAAGGGCATAAAAGTAGTATAGGACTTGAATTATTATGACAAAACAGTGTAACGTTAGCATAAAACGGCTATGAATTTAAGGATAGGAGCCGTCTTTTATCGTGGAATAGAATGACATAAGCCTTTTCTATTTCGCGGCTAAAGGCCGCTCCTACCAATTTATAGTCCATAATACAATAACAATAATAAATGCTTTATGACTTCATTACAGACTAACCCGGTTCAGGGTAACACACCTCTTGCTGTTTCTTTTAAAGTGCTGCTGGCCTTATATGCAGTTATCCCTTTCTGCCTGATTTTGCAGTTGGCCGATAGTACTGTGTTGCATGGCGCTGTATTGAACTTTTTGCCCAGTAGCCCAGGTCACTTTTTAATATTTCAACTGTTATTTGGTACGCCCCATATTCTCGCCAGTGCTGTGCTATTAACAAGTAATAAAGACTATTTTAACTTTTATCAGAAGAAAATCATCATTATGACACTGGTGATTATGGTTTTTTTTGCTGTGGCGACTCAGTTGCTTTCCTATTATATACTTTATATTATGGTGGCCTCATGGACGGTTTATCACGTTTTAAAACAGCAGCATGGCGTAGGAAGAGGGATCTATAAATTACCTGACTGGGCATTTTACTTATTGTTGTGGTTGAGTATCGCGGCAGGTATTAGCGTGTATATGGGGATTTTTCTAAAAAACACTTTAACGGTACAGCAGGCAGAGTGGGTGAAGCAGGCTGCGGGGGGCTTTATTATCTGCCTGGTATTAAGTACGGCCTGGTGCCAGCGTTATGTAGGAACCCGTTTCGGGGTGGTCTTTATGTGGGCAAATTCTTTGTTAATTATTGCCAGTTTTTATTTTTATCTACAGCAATACTATTTTCTCGCCATATTAGTTCCGAGGATAGTACATGATGCGACCGCTTATATTTTTTATGTGACACACGACGTTAATAAGCATGCGGGTCATCCACAGAATTTTTTGTATCGCTGGGCTGCAAAAATCAAGCTGAATGTTTTTATCGTGTTACCTTTGCTTTCTTTTGGGTTGACCTTTTTATTACAAGAATATGGTGATCAGTGGTTTGATATGTTGACTGAGTTCTTCTTTGATATGCAAATTAGACAAGCGATTACGGTTGGGTTGATTGGATATTTTTCGTTGATGCATTATTACACGGAAGCGTTTACCTGGAAATTGGGTTCACCTTATCGGAAATATATCCGGTTTAGACCGTAGGATAGAAAAACGCAGCACATTCCGTCATTGTGGCGACAATGTTTTTGTATTGAATAGGGCGCTGTATTATATCGGTCGGATTACGCTGCGCTCATCCAACCTATTTTTGTTTACTTTTCGCAAACTCCGCCTTTACAGCCGCAGTTTTTACCACAGCCTAAGCCTTCTTCTTTCATCGCGCCAAATTCAGGATGTTTGGCTGCATAGTTTCTAGCGGCTTGCTGGATATAAATCCAGGCTATCATAAGACCAAAAATGATTCCCATTGCAATCATAAAGTTTAGCATGGTGGGTTTCTCCGTGTTGGTTATGTCGAGTAGTTGCGGACTGAAGTCCGCTCTACAGTGTATTTTACTTTATGCTGTTGTTCCGCCAAGGCCGGCAAAACCCATAAACGTTAAGGATAAAATACCTGCTAGCATCATGCTTAATGCGGCGGCCTGGGTGATGTTAGGTAAATTAGACAGCTCTAGTTTCTCTCTGATGCCTGCCATTAAGATGATTGCCAAGCCAAAGCCAGCCCCTCCTCCTAGGCTGAATGATACCGATTGTAAAAAGTCATAGCCTCGTGAGGTTTGAAACAGGGCAACACCCAGGATTGCACAGTTGGTGGTGATTAATGGCAGAAATATCCCCAGTGCTCTAAAAAGAGCGGGGCTAAATTTCTTTAATACCATCTCCACCAGTTGTACGGATGAGGCAATGATGGCTATGTAGCTGATCAGGCGTAGAAATTCTAGGTCAAATGCTGTGAGCACTAGATTAATACCATAAGCACAGGTTGAACTAACAAACATGACAAAGGTTGTCGCCAGGCTCATATTAAAAGCGGTATCACGTTTGGCCGATACGCCGACAAACGGGCATAAGCCTAAAAACATAGCCAGTACAAAGTTGTTAATCAGAAACGCACTGAGAAATATATAGCTGAGAGATTCTGGGTTCATAGGGGATTACCTTCCTTGTTGATACGCTTTATAGTCATTAGACAGGTAGCGTTTGTTCTGTGTGTTTAAAGGTGTAATAGCGGTTGACTAGGAAATTACCTAAAAAAACAAAGGTACTTGCTATAATTTGTGCATACCAATAGGCAAGATTTTTAGGCTGAGCAAACGGTAACGGTTCAGGATAAGGAATACTTTGTAATAATGCAAGTATTTCCGGGATGGTGCTTAACCAAAAGATTGCAGCATTAAGCCCAAACATGGTTGCACTGACGATGAAATAACGGATGAAAAAACGTTTATGGGGGCCATTGACTTTAAATGTCCAGTGAAACTGGATATTGTAATTGACTATAAAGCCACATCCTGCGCCTATCATACTCGCCTGTAAAGGCGTGGTTAGCTGATATTCAATGAATAGTATTAATACGATAAACTGCACGGAGGTGGCCAGTCCTCCTGAAATAGTATAACGTATAAAGGTTTTAAAAAAACTGTGGGTGCTCATAGATCCTTATTTCTCTTTTAAAAGAGCGTGTTTACGATATTCTGCTAGCACTGCAAAGTTTTTGAAGTGTTCACTTGGGAGCCTGTTTAGGTGGTGTTTTTCTATCATTAAATAATCTTCAATTTGATTATTGCTTAATGCATTGATAGAGCTTGCCTCTAGACCAATACGATTAGCCTTTCCCTGGGTATGAAAATCAATCGAAAATAAACGGTCTCCTTCGTAAGAAAGCTGGCTGCTATCTGATTGTCTGTCATTTTGAAAAATTTCGACTAAATGTTTTTGACTCTTTTCAAATTTTAATTTTTCGGGCACTGTCCAGACTAATACCATAAACAGCAATCCAACAACCGGGATGATAAACCCTGCATACAGCCATTTGCTTTGCATAACCGATTTGATATCAAAGCGATGACACAGAACTTCTGTGACCAACATCGCAAAGGCAGGGAGCCCTGGTAAGACATAGGTATACAGGATATTGCCCGATAGGGTGAAAAAAACCATCGGAGCAATCGCCCATAATAAAAGATAGCTATGCCAGCTACCCTGACAGGCATTTTTAAAGGTAATGGTCTTGTTTTTTCTTACCGGCCAGCTGAAGAGACTGCCAAGAAATATAAAAGACCAAGGGAAACTGGCAAATAACCACAGTAGCCAGATTTTACCATGCGGGTGTTTATGAGCAACACCATATAAATCGCCATGCCAGCCTGGATCGACAAAGCGTTTAAAATGTTCACCTACCAGAAAATAATTGATAAACCCTGGGCTGTCTATTTCTGCAATAATATACCAGGGAGCTGCGATTAATAACATCAGTGCAGACCCCTTAAACCAGGGAATCTTTTGCCAGGCAGCTAGCCATTGCTTTTCTATCGCAACCCAGGCTACCAGAGGCAATAACACGAGTACGCCAACAATGGGCCCTTTCACTAACAAGCCGAAGCCAAAGCCTACAAAAAATAAATAACTCCATTTTTTTGCCTGCAGGGCAATAGGGTTATGTAACGCGTGCCAAAAGCTAATCATCGATAAACTGATACATAGACATAAGGCCATGTCGGTCATTACGGCACCACTGGCAATAAAAAACAGTGCTGTGCTGATTAATACGATACGGCTAAAGGCTGCTTTTTCAGCGCCTTGTAATACTTTGGCGAAGTGGTAACTCAGCCATAACACTACCCCGGCTATGATAAAGACAGGTAGGCGTGCTGCAACTTCAGAATAACCGAAAAGCTTAAAAGATATCGCGGTCAACCAGAATGTGAGTGGTGGCTTACCCCAAAAGGGGACTCCGTAATCAAAGGGGGGCATTATCCAGTTGCCAGTCTCAATAATGAGGCGTGGAATTTCGGCATAGCGAGCTTCGGTAGGGTCGTGTAGTGGGTATTCAATAATGCCAAAAAGGCGTGCTAAAACAGCAATACCAATAATGGCTAAGGAAAATTTACTGAATGTTTTAGTCATCTGTTTGGGTTGTATAGGTTTTTTTAATAAAATACAGGGGTCTTTGTTTGGATTCGATAAACATATGGCCGATATATTCACCTAAGATTCCGATAGACAGTAACTGTACACCTGAGAAAAATAATATAACAGTAATCAAGGTCGGGAAACCTTGTATGACTTCACCGAATAAAAAGGTCTTAATGATAAAGTAAAGGCCTAATGCAAAGGCTCCAAAGGCGGTAATAAAGCCCGCATAAGTTGCTAGTCTCAAAGGTTCTTGGGTAAACGAGGAGATTCCCTCAATGGCAAATTTTATCAGTTTTCTGTAATTCCAGTTGGTTTCACCCGCTAACCGAGGGTCTCGACTATATTCTATGGCTGTCTGGTTGAAGCCTATCCAGGTAAATAAGCCCTTCATAAAACGCTTGCGCTCGCGCACCTGATTAAGTGCGTCTACCGCCTGGCGACTCATTAGGCGAAAGTCACCCACATTTTCCGGTATTTCGTGGTCACTGATTTTATTGATTAGCTTATAAAATAGGTGTGCGGTAAATTTTTTAAGAAAGCTTTCGCCTTTACGTTCAACACGCTTAGCATAAACGACATCGTAGCCTTCGCGCCAGCTCTTGACCATTTTGTCAATTAGCTCTGGCGGGTCTTGTAGGTCAGCGTCGATCACCACAATGGCATCGCCTAGTGCAGCATCTAAACCGGCAGTCATGGCGATTTCTTTACCAAAATTTCGACTTAAATCAATGATTTTAATGCGCTGATCTTGTTGCATCAGGGTCATAAGAATGTTCAGCGATTCATCTTTGCTGCCATCATTGACGTAGAGCATTTCGACTTGCATATCAATTGCTGCGACGGCAGCTGATATACGTTGCTGGCATTCGGCTATCACTTCTTGTTCATTATGAAAAGGAATGATGATGGATAAACGTTCTATTGATTTCATATTAATAGTTTGCGACCACAATTCGGCGCGGGTCCTGATAAACAATTTTCATGGGAATTTTCTGGCTCAGCCATTTTTCATATTTTTGCAAGGAAAGTACCGCTAAAGCTTGAAAAGGCTCTGCCCAAACAGGCATAAATTCATTTTCGCTGGCGACCCAGTCTCTTGGTTCACGGCTAATGCCAAATTCCATATTTCCCTTAAATTTAACCACTGTAATATTGCGTTGTAAATAATAAGGCAGGAAATATTCAAATGGGTCAATGGAGTAAGTTTGTACAGTGTCTTGCCCTGTATATGAACGGATCGCATCAGCCATCTTTTTAGCGGAGCGTATTGAGCTATGACTTTGGTAACCCCAAGAGCCCATTTTAAAAGCAAGCAACGAACATAAGGCAATCACTGGAATGGCGATAGCGTGTTGTTTGCGATACAAAAATGACATAATACTCGCCACCGCTAGGCTAAGCGATGCAGCAATTAACCAAGGCCTAAATGTCAGGAAAATGGATAGAGGTTTATGGAGTCGTGCTAATTCTACTATTTTCCATGCGACAATGGCAACTGCAATCGCAAATATACCAGTGATGAGGGTCATACTAAAAACCTGTTTGTTTTTGGCCTGCTAATAAGGCTAAAAAAGGAAAAATAGGTAAGATATAAGGTGCTAATTTAGAATGCGAGTATGAAAAAAACAGGAAGATAAAGGCAGAGTATACCCAAAACAAACGTGATGCTTCAAATGTTCCTGGTTTTTTTACTTGCCAACTAAACTCGGGTTTGAAAATTGCACTCATTACCTGTACTAGCGAAGGCAAAAAGCCCACGCATAAAACGGCTATAAAATACCACCACGGTTGATTGCGCGAATGTACATTAGAGGTAAAACGTTCGAAATGTTCATGAATAAAAAAGTAATGCAGGAATTGTTCATTGGCCTGACTGACTAGCACAAACCATGGCATTACCAATATTAAAAACAGGCTCAGGCCTTTGATAATAAAGAGGTGCTTCCATAGACTCCAGTCTCTCTGCCATAAGCGATACAAAACAATTTCTGCGCCAGAAAATACGATACCAATCAGCCCTTTACTTAGGCAGCTCGCAATAAATAACCCACCCATCTTGCTTATCTTTTTGTCCATATTCAGTGTTGTAGAAATAGTTACGTAGCCTGCTATGCGCCTATTTCTACGCCTTGAATACGAACAAAAACCCTGCGCAATATGGGTAGTTTATTTATTGCGAGTTACCTTAATACGGCACCCGCTAGCCCTGCCCAGATCAATAGCATCCAGCCTTGCCCTTTGCTTGCTGTCTCTCTCTGATTGAGCGAGCGCAAAAGCACCCAGAGTGAGTGCCAAAAAGGTACTGACTCCTATATCCAGAATATTAGCATGGCCCATGACGACATACAGAACTGAGCTGAGCAAAATAAGAAAAGTGTAACGCCTCGCTAATTCCCCATATAATTTATACCCTAAAAACCACATCCACAGTGCGCCGAGAAATCCCAAGATTGCACACCACAATCTCGCAGCGGTATTGGTTTCACCCAGAATTGCCATGCTAATGGCTGAACCCCAGTAATGTATCGGCGGTTTATCAAAAAATTTATAACCATTAACACGGGGTGTTACCCAGTCACCTGAATTCAGCATTTCACTTGCTACATTGGCATAACGACCTTCATCGGGATCAATAAGGTCGCGATAACCTAATAGCGAAAACCAAATGATGGCTGCTATGATAATGAGACATAAATTGGTACGTCTTTGTGCAGAGAAAAAGATATTTGGCATCCTTTATATAGAGTTAAAAGTGTTTATACTTTTTTTTGTGTGAGCATCGTCATTTCTGTACGCTTAGCAGGAACTTTACCTATACAAAGACTGCCGATAAAAGCACTTAAGGAATGGGAATCAAATAACGTGTGCATTCTGACGTGTCTTTTTATTCGCTTTCTGCGTTGCGGCAACAGTTACGTAGCCTGCTATGCGCCTGTTACCGCGCCTTGAAGGCAAACAAAAATACTGCGTCATAATGGCACAACTTATTCAATTCCCATTCCTACGTAGACGGGCGCTAGTGAAGTGAAGGCGTATAAAAGCTGTAGTTTTTTCTGTCCTCAGCAATCGCTAAAGCAATTGGACTCCTGCCGAAATGAAAACGGATAATTGAAGGATACCGAGCTATTTATCCTTTATTTTTCAGGTGTCAAGCATAGCGCAAGAATATCCTGATACGTTAACCAAAGCTTCCTGAATTTACGTTACAGTGTGATGCCGCATCGTTAGCGATCAATTTGTTTGTTTTACGTTGTTGCATATAGTTAATTAGCAGTAACCAGGAACCTAAGACAATAAACCCACCTGGCGGTAAAATCATGACGACCCAAGGTTCAAAATTAGTACTAAAAATCTGATAACCCAGCAACTGCCCTGCACCTAATAGCTCTCTTACGCCACCGAGCATGACGAGTGCCAGCGTAAAACCTAGCCCCATACCTAATGCACTTACCACCGATTTAGTAAATGAGTTTTTTGAAGCGTAGGCTTCAGCGCGGCCTAAAATTAAACAATTCACCACGATTAATTGAATAAAAGCACCTAGCTTATTATATAAATCCAGACTAACTGCCTGGATAATATAATCAACTAAAGTGACGAATGTGGCGATGATAATAATATAAGTCGTAATGCGTACTTGCTTGGGAATAAAGTTACGTAAGGCAGAAACTAAAGCATTGGAGCATACCAGTACAAAAATACTTGCGAGCCCCATAGCCAGAGAGTTCAGTACTGAGTTAGTCACTGCCAGTACGGGGCATAGTCCGAGCATCATCACGAAGACCGGGTTTTCCTTCCAGATACCTGCTGTAAAGACATCAAGTGTTAAGGGTGTTTCTTTTTTTGTGGTTTGAGTCATTATTCACCTCATGGTTTAGCTAGAACATAAACAGCGTACTGCTAATCATATTTACTGCTTTGTCTTGTTATTATACTTTCGGCTATCAGTTTAAAGTGGGATAACGGCCTACTTTTCGAATCTATTGTGTTGCGCGCTTTTGGTAGAATAGCGCTAGCGTTTTCCGGAATTTTTTGGTCTAACTCGCCTGCAGGTCGTCATAAAACCCGATTTATCCAGAGACTAAAACGATGCCTTAAACGGGATTGTTCGGGTGTTGACAGCCATTCTATCAGGTTAGTAATGACTTCGAAAATATCATCATCCGTATTTGAGTTTTCTAGCCGCAAAATAGCGGCTACCAAATTCTTTAACGGACTTAATTCATCTAGCTTATAAGAGCCTTCATCCAGAACCAGATATTTTAGCGATGGAAGGTATTGCTCCAGTCCACTGGGTAAATTGACAATCAAATCTTTTAATTCAGTCGCGGCATTCCAGCGTTTTTTGCCATTGTATAATACAATGGGGAAAATAGGTGGTAGACGTTTATCTGGCGGTAGCTGTCGGGTTTTAATCAAGTCCTGATACAGAAAACCTACATATATATCATGAGTCTAACAGACATGTATTTGTCTATGGTCGATTGGAATTCAATTAGCAAATAGATATATATCCAGCTTTTCTGGTATTTGACCCGCCAAACAACATCATCTTCACGCACTCGCAGACCAGCAGAAACATAACTACCAGACACTTTTTCCAGTATACTGAAATCAAGCTCAGTGCCCCACTCTTTATGCACAAAGCCCTGCAATAAATCAATGATTATTTCAGGCTCTGAAAAGAGCAATTTATAGGAGTGGTCGTGGTCTGTTTTCATAACTCAATATATGTTCAGAGCAACTCGCCATAAATAACCCACCCATCTGGGTGCAATACAAAATAGTAACACTTAGTGAGCGAGATATTCATCCCGCAGCTGACGTGTAAAACTCTGATCAATGTAGGTTGCGGGTGAGGCACGAACCCCAACAAGGGGTAGCAAAATGTTGGGGTTCGTACCTCACCCACAACCTACGCAGAGCTTGTGAATATTTGTCATTCTAATCAATGTACATATTATTAAATTGTCTCATTTTTATAATCTTTTGAAACGGGGGAATACTCTGTCTCACAGAGGTTATATCTATGAAAATCTATCGTTAAATATGTATCGTCAATACAATAACCTTTTTGTATTGCCCCCCATCTTGCTTGTCTTTTTGCCCGTCTTCTGCGTTGTATAAATAGTTCGTAGCCCGCTATGCGCCTATTTCTACTAATGGAAGACAAACAAAAATCCTGCGCAATATGGGGTGTTATTTATTGTGTTACCTAGGCTTCATGAATACCTTATTTATTGTTTTCCCTGTTTTATGATACTTAAGTTTTTGCTAACCACTGGAAGTAGCGCTTGTGCGCTTTTATCTAACATGCGTCCAATGGCATTAGAGGTAATGGTAGAGCCTGAAATCGCATCTATTTCCCAGGCATGCTGCTTAGTGCCATGGCGCACCGTTTTAATGCTATTAGCAAGTCCTGTGTCTGCAGTATTCAATTGAGCACCTAAACACTTGAAATTGGCTAAAAAACCTTTATCCGTCGTGATTTTAGTACCAAAGCCTGGTGTTTCTGTACTTTTTAATACATCAAACCCCGTTATGCAAGCACTATTCGAGTTATATCCGTAGAGTATCTTAATGATATCCTGATAACCCTGGCCAGCGGCATTGATAGCAACGCCTACTAGCTTATTATTACTATCATAACCCGCATAAATCAGCTCACCAACCGCTTTATCACCCGCTTGCGCTAGCTTACCTTGTTCAATCATAAAGGTTAAGCTACTTTTAGCCGTAGGCAAAACCTTAAAAATAGCACGTTCCGTTGCCAACCGTTGATTTTCAGCAATAATTGGCTTGGTAAATTCATAGACCAGCACGACCAATAAACCTGAAATCATGGCAACGGTCGCTAAGGTCACAATCAGCTTAGTACTTGAAGGAAGTTCAGGAATCTTATTTTCTGGGATGCTCATGATTTATTCTTCGGTTTTTTTCGCGCCCCATAAATGCGTGGCTGAGTATAAGTTTCAATGATAGGTGTCGCCGCATTGCCGAATAAAATAGCATACATGACAGCCTCTGTCAGCCCGCCAAATAAGCGGATAATGACCGTTAAAAACCCCACCAGACAGCCAAATACGAAGATTCCCAATGGTGTGACTGGGGAGGCGACCATATCACTTGCCATAAAGACCGCTGCAAACATTAAACCTCCCGATAAAAGCGTAAAGGCAGGGGATGGGTATTTACTGGGGTCTATTAAATAAAACAACTCTGCAGATACGCTAGTACCGATAATAACAGCCGCCGGAATACGCCAGTCGAGCATTTTTTTAGACACTAAATAAGCACCACAGACTAAAATTAAGAGTGTTGAGGTTTCGCCAGTCGAACCCGCAATATTCCCTATAAACAGATCATATGAATCGGTCATGATGCCCTGAAATTTCATTAAAGCTAAAGGGGTTGCGCCGGTAAACCCATCGGTAGCGACTAGTATAGACCACTCTGCGGTAGGCAAAGGCTTCATAAAAGGCAAGGCCAGAGTCGAGGGTATAAACTCGACAAAGCGGTCAGTTGCTAACGCCGGTGTCCAGGTCGTAATGGAGACAGGGAATGCGGCTTGTATAAAGGCGCGTCCGACCAAAGCAGGGTTAAATATATTAAAGCCTAAGCCGCCAAATAAGGTTTTACCCATAGCGATGGCAGTAAAACCCGCAATTGCTCCCATCCATAAAGGAAAACCAGGGGGTAAGGTCATAGATAATAACAGTCCACTCACGGCCGCACTGGCATCCAGAATGGTGGTTTTTTTATGCGACATCTTGCAAAAGAAATGCTCTGTTGCAATACAGGAAACTGTCGTGATCAGTATCAACGCCAACGCACTGATTCCAAAATGATAAACAGAATAAATGACCAGAGGTATCAGGGCATACACAACATTGCGCATAATTTGCGCAACAGTCGGAGCCTTGCGGATATACGGCGAAGTACGTATATCAATTTTTAAATCTGATTTAGCCATCTTGTAAATGCCTTTCACGGTTTAACGTTTTTGCAATTCTAAAGTATTGCACCAGTGGAATATTAGAAGGGCAGACATAACTGCAGCAACCACACTCAAAACAGTCATTCAGATGATATTTTTCTTCCATGACATCATATTGGCGTTTAGCGGCTAATAAACCGAGTTCCGATGGGTTCAGGTTAATAGGACAGGCTTGTAAGCATTTAGAACACTTAATGCAAGGTAATATATCATCTCGCTTGGTTGCTCGTTCATCCAGTACCAATACACCGCCTGTTCCTTTGGTAATAGGGACATCCAGAGAGCGTACAGCTGTGCCCATCATCGGGCCGCCGAGAATAAGCCCAGCTTCGTCACCTTTAAACCCCGCATGGTCCAGAATATAGCGTAATGGCGTGCCAATCGGTGCTAAATAATTCCCTGGGCTTTCTAAATTATCACCTGTAATGGTAATGGTTCGTTCTATCAGCCCGTGCCCTTTCGGCAGTAAAGCGCCAATTTTAGCTAACGTAGCGACATTAAAAATAGCTAACCCCGCTTCCGAAGAGCGGCTTCCTGATGGAATTTCTATGCCTAGCAAGGAATAGGCAAGCATTTTTTGGGCACCCTGAGGGTATTTAGTCGCAATAGCCTTGATCGTAATGCTGTTATCATCAGGCAAGTAGGGTTTGATGGCGTGCAATACGTCCATCTTATTGTCCTCAATACCAATAATCGCTTTCGGTGCGTCCACGCATTTCATACTGATGCGAATACCATGCATTAAATGCTCTATTCTTTCTAGCATAAGCCGGTGATCAGTGGTTAGAAAAGGCTCACATTCACAACCATTTACCAGCACGGTATGAATTGAGCAATCAGCGGGGGTTTGCATTTTTACATGCGTTGGAAAAGCGGCACCCCCCAGGCCTACGACACCCGTATTTTGTACTGCCTGGATAAGTTCCTCGCGAGACATTTGCTGATAATCATAATGATTGTCAGTGTCTATGAGTTGTTGCCCAGAGCTTAATGAGGTGGTAATAATAATCGCCTCTTGCTTACCCCCCTGTGCTGTTTTAGCAAGGCCAATCTCTTTAATAGTGCCGGTCACTGGCGCGTGAATGGGCACAGACATAAAACCATCTGCTTCGGCAATCAATTCCCCACGTGTCACCTGCTGGCCTTTAAAGACAATCACTTTTGCTGGTTTGCCGACATGTTGTGCTAAAGGCACAATAATTTCCGGTGCAAAAGGTAGGCGGCGTGTCGGCTTGGCGTTTGTTTCATCTTTATGTTCCTCAAGATGAATACCGCGAGGAAAGGTTTTTTTCCTAAAAAATTTTGATAAGTTCATAAATTCCCTTTTAATTTTTAACGGTTGGATTATTGCTTGTGTATATTGTGCATGAAATAACAATGTTATCTATATAATGTGTACTAAATCAGAACTTACAACTAAATCACGCTGCTTAGGAATGTTAATTGAATTAAGTTGTACAATGATGGCGCAGTCTTTTTGCTTGCCTTCAAGGCACGGTAACAGGCGCATAGCTGGCGACGTAACGGTTTCCACAACGCAGCAAAAAGACACGTCAGAATGCACACGTTATTTGATTCTCATTCCTATGCAAGAACGCTGTCCCGTCTGAAGTTCATAGCCTCAAGTAAGGTATATGAAATAAATAGAGCAACGGTAGGTGCGAATTACTTCGAATCTGCAGGCCAAACTTTAAAAAGTTTCTCACGTTATTTCGTGCATGTTCAATCGCCTGATGGGCACACTATCGCTTTGCACATCCTACAGCTTGATGAATTCCCAAGTGTGTTCCTGCTATGTTCTTAGGTAACTCGCAACACACACCCACCCATCTTGCTAGTCTTTTTGTTCGTCTTCAGCGTTGTAGAAAAAGTTTCGTCGCCAGCTATGCGCCTATTTCTACTAATGGAAGACAAACAAAAATCCTGCGCAATATGGGTCGTTTATTTATTGCGCCTTACCTTAGGAATGGGAATCAAATAACGTGTGTATTCTGACGTGTCTTTTTGTTCGCCTTCTGCGTTGCGGAAACAGTTACGTAGCTAGCTATGCGCCTGTTACCGCGCCTTGAAGGCAAACAAAAATACTGCGTCATAATGCACAACTTATTCAATTCCCATTCCTTAGCTGTTTTGTAAATGCCTCTCTCTGTTTAGCATTTTTGCTATTCTAAAATACTGCACCAGCGGAATATTGGAAGGGCAAACATAGCTGCAGCAGCCACATTCAAAGCAATCATTGAGGTGGTATTGCGCCTCCATAACATCGTATTGCCGCTTAGTGGCCAATAAACCCAGTTCCGAAGGATTTAAATTAATTGGACAGGCCTGCAGACACTGCGAGCATTTAATGCAAGGTAAAATATCGCTACGCTTCGTCGCGCGCTTATCTAAGACCAGTAATGCACCGGTGCCTTTGGTAATCGGGACATCTAATGACCGGGTAGGCATACCCATCATAGGCCCACCCAGAATAAGCTCTGCCCCAACCCCCATAAATTCAGCAAATTCTAGTAAAAATCTTACTGGTGTCCCTATCGGGGCTAAATAGTTGCCAGGCTTTTTAACGCCATCGCCAGTAATGGTAATAATGCGCTCAATTAAACCCTGTTTAGTGGGTAGCAATGCGCCCAGTTCAGCCAGCGTCGTCACATTAAAAATAGCCAGACCGACTTCAGAAGGCAGGCCGCCTGAAGGGATTTCTATCTCTAATAAAGAAAAAGCCAGCATTTTTTCCGCGCCTTGCGGGTACTTAGTTTCGACGGCCTCAATAGTCATACTACCATCATCAGGTAAAGAGGGCTTGATCGCCTCTAAAACATTGAGTTTATTATCTTCTATGCCAATGACGGCCTTTGAGGCATCAACCGCTTTCATGGCAATGCGAATACCGAGCAGTAAATTGTCGATTTTTTCCAGCATCACCCGGTGATCAGTGGTTAGGAAAGGCTCGCATTCGCAACCATTAACCAGTACCGTATGAATATGTCGATCAGGTGGGATAGCCATTTTCACATGAGTCGGGAATGCTGCGCCCCCTAAGCCGACTAGTCCCGTATTTTGTACCGCTTTAACCAATTCCTCTCGTGACATCTGTCGATAATCATTACGCCCTCCAGAGTTATGAACCTGCTGGCCTGAGCTTAAAGAGGTGCTAATAAAAATGGCCGGTTGCTTGCCTCCCTTTGCTGTAGGGGCGAGACCAATTTCCTTTACCGTTCCCGTCACGGGCGCATGGATAGGGACCGACATAAAACCATCCGCTTCGGCAATTACTTCCCCGCGGGCAACATGTTGGCCTCTAAAAACAATGGCTTTGGCGGGTCTGCCTATGCTTTGTGCGAGAGGTACTATGATTTCCGGGGCAAAGGGTAGGCGGCGTGTCATTTTGGCACTGGTTTCTTCTTTATAGGCACCGGGGTGTATGCCGTGCGGAAAAGATTTTTTGCCAAATAGTTTATATAGATTCATAAAATATCTCTTGCTGGATACCAAATGTTTCAATCCCTGACACCATTGGTCTATAAAGGTTTTTAGGTATAAAGCGGGCACTTGCTATTGTGCTATATTTTATACTAAAAAGCGCTTAACCTGATTTTTATATTGTGTATTAACAATAAATTAAATTAAGATGAGGAGTATTATGGCACTTGGTGTTTACACTTTTAGTTGGCATGAAGGGAAGTGATTTTCGCATGGGAAAAAGTCACTCTGGAATGGGAATGAAATAACGTGTGCATTTGACGCAGGATTTTTGTTCTTCTTCGTGGCGCGGAAATAGGCGCATCGCTGGCTACATAACGGTTTCCGTCACAAAGAAGATGGACAAAAAGACAAGTCAAATGTGCAAGTAATAGTGTCACACTCCTAAGTTAACCTCCATGAGTTATACCATGACCGAGTGAATAAAGGTTGGAAAAATAGCTAAGGTAACTCGCAACACACACCCACCCATCTTGCTAGTCTTTTTGTTCGTCTTCAGCGTTGTAGAAAAAGTTTCGTCGCCAGCTATGCGCCTATTTCTACTCATGGAAGACAAACAAAAATCCTGCGCAATATGGGTCGTTTATTTATGGCGCCTTACCTTAGGTAACATGCAATAAAAATACTACGCCAGTTGTTCAACTTATTTCGTGCGCGTTCCTAAGTTCGTAGCCAAACACTGTAATTTAGAAAAATTAAGAAGGCAAAATATGGCACAAAGAACTGAAGAACTGAATAAGATTGAAGCGGTTACTCTGGATCATTATAATCAGAATGCTGACGCGTTTTGGGCGGGCACTAAAGGCCACGATGTCGCGCAAAATTATCAGGCATTTTTAGCACCGTTTCCTAAGGACAAGACGCTGGATATTTTAGATTTTGGTTGCGGGCCCGGACGAGATGTTCGCTATTTCAAATCATTGGGGCATAGGGCTGTTGGCCTGGATGGAAGTGAAGCGTTTTGCAATATGGCTCGCCAGTACACACGTTGTCAGATTCTTCAGCAAAACTTTCTGAGCCTGGAATTACCCAGACATGCTTTTGACGGCGTGTTCGCTAATGCCTCCCTGTTCCATGTTCCTAGCCAAGAGCTGCCTCGTGTCCTTGATGACTTGCACGCTGCCTTAAGGCCAGGGGGTGTTTTGTTTTTATCTAACCCTCGTGGTCATGATGAAGGTTGGTCAGGGCAAAGGTATGGTCATTATATGCAATTTGATACCAGCAAGCTCTTTCTGCAGGAGGCGGGCTTTGAAGTGATTGATCATTATTACCGGCCTTTGGGTAAACCGAAACATGAACAACCCTGGTTGGCGATTGTTGCTATTCATTCGCAGTGTTCAGATATATTTTAATAAAAACAAACAGGAAGCTTTTTTTAGTGTCTATTTAAGGGGCGAAGTCCTTGTTCAAAAATCGTTGCAGTTCTTTCTTGAACTTTAATTTAATCGGGTGTTCAAAATCACAAAAGCTTTGCGGTATCGCAACAAAATAACGCTGTAGCTTATCTTCGACCTGTTCCATTTCATAAATATTTAAGGATTGAAACCCCCGCCCATATCGCCAGCCATAGCCCCAGCGATACCAGGTTGGAAAGACTGGTGAACCTCCAAAAGTGACACCATAATACATGGTATCAGCGAGAAGAAGGCTACCTGTTTTATTGAAAACACAGACTCTTAATGCTTGATCTGCCTGATTTTTTTGTTTGCGATTGCCACCTTGCCAATAGGCGATATCATGAGTAATACAGCAGTCGCACCATAGATTTTCCTGAGTAAACGTACCATCTGGAAATTGTGAACAGCCATCACTACTAAAATTATCCAGACCATCCGCCAAAACACTGTAAGTTAATAAGTTGAGTAGTGTCAAGACGGTTAAGAATAGTAGATGGTGAGATAGCATAGTTTAATTCCAGCTTTTTAATTCTTTAAAATAATGACGTGATTTAGCCATAATCTGTTTTTCTCTGTTCTCTATATAAGATGCTAATAAAATAACTGATAAGCCTAATGCTATTGAACTAATCCAAGGGGCACTTGAGTATAAATTCATCGCATATTCCCCGTAAAATAGAAACCCGCCCGTAACACATATATTACCACTGATAAATGACATTTTCTCACGATATTTGATGCCCGCCACTGTTAAAAGGATACCTGCGGCAATGGCAAAAACAGGGGCCATGGTTTGCTCGTTTAACATCGCACCAAAGCTTAACCCCATGGTGATGACGGAACTGATAAAACGATAAAGGCGTGCGTGATAATCCACTTTAGCAGACAAGGCAAATAAAATAATGGCAATAGGTAGTAAACTGCTTAAATCATTATATTTTGTTATGGTAAATTCACTTAATACAGCGCCCCAGATTGCGATAGCAGAAAAAGTACCCACCCACTGAGCAATATAAATAATCGTACTTGATTTTGTGTAGCGTTTAATATCACAGATGCAATAAGTAACAAGCATAGCAGAAACGACGATTGCTAATAGGAAAGAGGCGGGGTGTAATAAACTACGTCCGACCATAATCCATAAAGGCAAGCTGATTAACGCTCTGGCAGCCATACCTTCGGGTAAGCGCATGCAGATGTCATTATGTAAAAAGCATTCTGTTTTTCTAATAAAAATAAATAATGCAGCGATGATAATAGGGACAAGTGTTTCGTCTCGAACGGGAAGTATTAACAAAGCATTGCCAATGACAGAGGCCCATAAAAGTGGTTTAAGGTATTTACGCGCTAAAATGGAATAGCTGGCATAACTGACTATAAATAATAATAATCCTGTCATCATAAAGTCGATCATAATGACCATAGGGCTGACTTGCATAAATTGTAGCCAGGTATAATCAGGTTGTAAGGCACTATTGCCATGCCAGTAGGCATAAGTCATCGCAGCAACCTGTGACACCTGAACGGGCAAAAAAGCGGCGCCTAAGCCAAAAAATATTCTTGCGCCTTTGGTTTCATGAAATAAATAGGCGCAGACTAAACCGCCACCACACAATAATAAGGTTAACCCTAAGCCAATCCAGTAGCGATAGGCTGGTGATATTTCATCATGCCCTTGCAACATAAAACTAATGGCAGACAGGATAATCAAAATTGAGCCTATCCAGCGGAGATAAGTCGTTATTTTAGAGGTTAGAGTGTTTCCCTTTTGATGCTCGCTTGCCTGGACATCATCTATCTGAGTTTCTGGTTGAGCCTTAAACCCTTGAATATTGGTTGCGTACATAATTTTCTCCTAGTTATTATTTTCTGCAGGGCTGCTTTGTTCTGTCAATTCATCTAGCATCATTTTTAAGGCAAGATCATCCTCTTCCTGCTCAAAGGGTTGGGCAAAATTATCGATATCGACCTTAGGTTCAGGCGCTGAAAACTCGGAACTAACGACCGAACCTTCCCAGCGTTGGAAAACATTTTGTACTTCGTGGAGAGAGCCGCTATGATTATCACCCATAACTTCCTGCAGACTGGCGCGGTTTTGCCTTGCAGCGAGAATTTCTTTTTTATTTTTTAAAGATTGTAATTGATCCTGAATAAGCTCTAGATCAGCACGTATTTTTTCTTCCTGGGCGCTGCTTTCCTGGCATTGTCGCTCAATTGATTTGATTTGTTGTTGTACCTGACGTAAGCGTTTAACACATTGCAAGGCTTTTTGTTCGTCTTCTTGCCTGACGTTAATGGCGCGTTTAGACCATGATTTTGCTTCTGCTTGTTGTTCTGATAACTGTTGTTGATACTGTTCAGACATTTTACTGACACGGTGTAAATGTAAGCGTGTTTTGCTTGCTATTGATTGCAGGTCTTCTATGGCAACGCCTGCGAGTGCTTCGTGATTTTCGAACTGATCAGCCACATGGTCAATTTGACCTTTAAGACTGACGAAGATGCGTTTTAAGTTGTTCATTGTTTTTCCCTTTGTTGTGAGTGGTACATAATCATTAAAGCAAGAGGTGTGCCAGTATTTAAATTCGTTATTAATCAATAGAGTACGAATTTATGATGCTTTGTGCGAACTCTTGTTATACAATCAATGAGTACGGATCATACTTAAAATGAACGCTGTCAATGAACGATAGATTTTAAAAAATTCAGCTGTCTGTTGCCGCGTAGAGCGGACTTCAGTCCGCTAGGGCAAATAGTCTCGACAGAAAAGCGTCTTAAAATTTTCTCTACTCGGCTTTTTGGGGGAGGTGGAAGCAAATAATAATCCAAGATTGCTGGCCTTTTAGTCCGTCCTCTACGTTGTCGTAACCGTTACGTAACCTGCTATGCGCCTGTTACTACGCCTTGAATACGAACAAAAATCCTGCCCAATACTGGATGATTATTTATTTCCAGATCCCTTAGGAACGGAAATCAAATAACGTGTGCATTCTGACGTGTCTTTTTGTTCGCCTTCTGCGTTG
>CAYZUM010000017.1:0-21282 GCA_964481455.1 uncultured Methylomonas sp.
AATAGTTACGTAGCCAGCTATGCGCCTATTTCTACGCCTTGAAGACAAACAAAAACCCTGCGCAATATGGGTAGTTTATTTATTGCGAGTTACCTTAGTATTGCTTTTAATGTATAGATTCTCAGATAAATAATGTCCTTTTTTTAAAAATTAAAGGTCATTTTTTTCAGTCATTTATGAAATAAGGTTTGGAAATTAAATACCTGAAAATCTATAGGTCGTAAAAGACAGATGTACATTTCTTATTGAGTTTTGGCCTGCATAAGCGTAGTTGCCATTAATTATTTCAGTTTAGCAAAGTGATTTCATTGTCTGTCTATGGAAGAAATAAGGTAAAATACCTAAAATTTAATGTTAGTTTGGAAAAGGTAGTATGTCTCAAGAATTAGTAGCAGAATTAAAAGTTTTGTTAATAGAGGGTTTGCATTTAGAAGATGTTACAACAGAGGAGATTATTCCTGATGAACCCTTATTTGGTGAAGGATTGGGGTTGGATTCAATTGATGCGTTAGAAATGGCCGTGTTACTGGATCGAAAATATGGCGTTAAAATTACCTCGGAAGATGATCGCAACCAGGAAATATTTGCTTCATTAAATTCATTGGCGCAGTTTGTGACAGACAATAGAACCCAATAGCTTTATATGCAAAAGGTCTTGCGGGTCATTATTAGTAGTCTTGTTTTTTTAGCCTATCCCTATCTTGTCTATAGGGGAGTGCAAGGAGGAGTGGTGTGGTTTGCTCCCTTGGTGATTACCAGTGTTTATTGTTATCAAGCGTTTAAGGCACAGAAAGCTTCTGTACGCCTGCAAAAAATAGTTATCGTATTATGTTTAGTATTGGGAACGATATATTTTCCAGATACGATTGCCAAGTTAGTGCCGATCATTATTCAGCTGAGTTTAATGTTCTTTTTTGGCAAAACCTTATTAAAAGGAAAGGGGCCATCACTGGTTGAACGCTTTGCAAGTATTGATTTTCCTGGTGTTCCCCCAGTTCTGAGTCGATATTGTCGCCATTTGACCATTATCTGGACCTGTTTTTTCGCTTTTAATGTTGTCGCATGTATCGGGTTAGCGTTGTTTGCACCGGTAGAGTGGTGGGCAATTTTTACCGGTGTACTGATTTTTGTAATCACTGGGGTATTAATGATTGCTGAATATATCTGGCGGTTTTTTCTTTTCCGTAGAATAAACATACCTGTTGAACTTATTCCGGGTGCTAGGGAATCAGTCAGAAATATGGTGATCCATGGTCGAAAAATCTGGCAGGACGTACACACGAGAGTTAAAAACTGATGCTCAGATATGTAAATTTTATAGCTTATACAATTTTCTTGTCTCTTTGTTCCTCTTTCCTGTTGCGACAAAAATTACCTATTTTGCTATGCGCCTTTAAGGCGGCCAAAAACTCTGTACTAAAGGCAGACAAAGTTTCATTTCCACTCTTAAGCAACGTTTCAGTTATTTTTTTGCTGGGTATTACTGAAGTGTGTCTCGCGCAGAATATCACTATGCAGGACACTTTAGAGAGTGTGATGGGGCGCATGAAGCCAGAAGGTGTTATACAAATTGCGTATCAGGAAACGCGTTATATGGGCTTGTTTGATGACGACTGGCAAGGGAGTGGTTATTTGTATGTCGCAATTCCTGAGGTGATGTTAAAGCAACAGTTAAAACCGGATATTGAAATAATGGCTGCTGAGGGCCGTCAGCTCCTTTATCATAAGCCAGCCACTCAGACTTTTCACCATGCACAGTTAGATGAAAGCAACCCGATGATGGCAAGTCTTGCCGCATTTAAAGCGATGTTAAGCGGTAATCTGCTTTATTTGCGGCAGGTATATGAGCTAAAATTTAGCGTTCTGGAATCCTCGTGGACGTTAGAAATGACCGCTAAAGAATTTGAATCGGATGAGGTGCCTCTAAAAATAGTGATGCAAGGTCTCAGCGGGCAGCCAGCAAATCAAATGGCAGTGGTTTTGCCTGATGGTGACCGAAGTGCTTATGTCTTGAGTCAGCCACAGCGAGGCTCAGAGATTCAACAGACACTAGAGGTTTTATTGCAGTCACTTAAAGGTCATTAGTGGTGCGTTTTTCTCTTCCTTCTCTGGTTTTCTTTTTGTGTTTGCCGTTGCTGGTCGCTCTCGCGGCTTATACCACGCAGTTTAAAACAAATATATCGGCGTTTGTGATTGCAGGAGATAATGCAGAAGAAATTTTATTGGCCAGTGAAATCCAGTCAGGCACGTTATCCCGCCGCTATATCTTGTCGGTAGATGCAAGAGAGAAGCATCAGGTTTCTCCCGCTTTTATTCAAGCTTGGCTAAAGCAGTTAAAGTCTATTACAGGTGTCGTAGATGTCTGGGTGACTGATGAGCAACAAGAAGCTGTCGGTGTGCTGTCTCGTTTATATGCTCAGCACGGTGCTCACCTATATAGTCAAAATCCCAAACAGGCACTTACTCTGATCCTAAATGAATCGGCACTGGCTGGGCGGGCAGCAGGATTAAAGCAAGCGTTACTTTCCCCTCAAGGGCGCTTTATTAAAAAGGTGGCGGTGCAAGATCCTCTGTTATTATCCCTTTATGGTTTTAAAAACATTGCTAAACAGTTTGAAAATCAAAAGACAAAATCGACTCAATATGCAAATTTTATTTTAGAAACAGACATGTCAGGTATGGATGTGCCTGCGCAATTATTGATTCAGCAACAAATCAAAGATTCTTTTACTAGCCTTAGCTCATCAGGCAATCAATACCAGCTAGAGATGACGGGTGTCCCTTTGTTTGCAGTGGCAACACAAACGATGATAGAAGAAGACATTAAAGTCATTAGCCTGTTCTCTTCGCTAGCATTAATGTTGTTATTTTTGCTTATTTTTCGCTCATTTCGCGTATTGTTCTGGGTATTTTCGTTGTTGATCATGGTGATGACGATGGCTGTATTAGTCACTAATTTTATCTTTGGCTCTGTACATGGGATGACGATCGCAATTGGTTCTACCTTAATAGGGATTTGCATTGATTATCCTATTCACGCGATTGTACATGCTCAAGGCCTTCCACAAAAACAACGCTTAAGCGTGATAAAAAGGATTTTCCCTAGCCTGTTAATGGGAGCGGTAACAACTCTTATTGGTTATGTTGCGCTGGGCTTATCCGGTTACCCGGGTTTTCAACAAGTCGCTGTGTACACCGCGACCGGTATTGTTGTTTCTTTATTATTAACCCGCTATTTATTTCCACGACTGATGAGTGGGCGTGCAAAAAGTATTACACCCTTTGCCTTTATCATTTATTGGCCAGTGTTTTGTCAGCGCTATCGCTGGATTTTGCTAAGTGTCGTTATTATCTTATCAATCGTGGGTGCTGTGCAATTAGAACGATTGCAATGGATGCAGGACTTACAGCAGTTAACCCCGGAGCTGGATTATTTAAAGGAAACGGATAAAAAAATTCGTCAACGGATGATTAGCATGGAGCCAGGGCGGTTTATACTGGTGAGTGGTGAGACCGTTGAGCAAGCTTTACAAAGTGCCGAACAGGTTTATCAGCACTTAGAGACAGTAAAACAGGCAGGCGAATTGGAGGGTTATTTTGGACTATACCCCTGGCTTTTATCAGAGCATCAGCAGTTAAGGAACCAACAGTTATTACTCGCCGCATTAAATTCAGAACAGCGTGAGTTTTGGCGCAGTGCCTTGAAAGCTCAAGGGTTATCAGTCTCTCGATTAGGCAATCTTGACTATACACAAAGTAATGCTTTAACCTTACAACAGGTTTTAGAGTCTCCTATTGCCAAGCTAATCAGTAACCAGATTGTTTTAACAGAGAATCGAGCTTTATTAATAATCTGGCTCAGCAAGCATAAACCGGAAGCGGTACAGCAAGCACTGGCTGATTTAGAGCATGTACAATATTTTAGTCAGCGCGATATGCTTAACCGTATGGCTGTTGATTATCAGTACCGCGCTGAAATCACCTTATTATCAGGACTCGCTCTCATTACAGTGTTGCTGATGATGCGTTATAAAAGTATTCTGGTGACCTTACAAACGCTCTCGCCCGCTTTTTTATCCGCGTTATTGATTCTGGCTTTTTGGGCCTGGACAGGTGAGGCGATTAGTTTTTTACATTTAGTTGGTTTTCTACTCGCAGTAGCCATTTGTGTTGATTACGGTATTTTTTATCAGGAAAACCGCAGTGGTCATTTAGCGTTAACTTACCAGGCGATGGCGGCTTCTATGCTGACCAGTGCTTTGGTCTTTGGTTGTTTGATTTTTGCGCAAACATCGATGTTACAGACTCTGGCTAAAGTGGTTAGCGGTGGTGTTATTTTGGGGTTTTTATTATGCCCTGTGCTGATTATACCTAAAAAAACAACAGGAATGGGAATGAAATAACGTGTGCATTCTGACGTGTCTTTTTGCTCGCCTTCTGCGTTGTGAAAACAGTTGCGTAGCCAGCTATGCGTCTGTTATCGCACCTTGAAGGCAAGCAAAAAGACTGCGCCATAATTGCACAACGTATTCAATTCCCATTCCTGTCATCACCAGCGTAAAATTGTGACCGATATTCCTAGCTTCCTCCACGAAGAGGTAAAAAGAAAAGAATGAGTATATTTTATTAAAATCTATGCATAATAATCCCGTTGCAATAACAGCGTTTTCATCTTTAAGTGCCTGTGGTCTGGGTAATCATGCTTTATATCAGTCGCTCTCTGAAAACAAATGCCAACTGGCACCATTATCACTATTTCATATTCCTTTTTGTGCCTATGTCGGAGAAATTAAACAGCCATTACTAGGCATTAGTGAGCACTTAGCCGAATACAATTGTCGCAACGCTAGAGTCGCATTAACCGCTTTAAATGATGAAGAAGGCGGTGTCCGTAATGCAGTCGAAGCTGCAAAAGCAAAGTATGGCCCACAACGAATCGGAGTCATTATTGGTACGAGTACCTCAGGACTTTATGAAACAGAGGCCGCTTACGGTGTCTTGCTAGAAGAAGGTAAAATGCCGAATGATTTTCATTTTGTAACCGAGCATGCGTATCAGGCAACCGCACGATTTTTACAGCTGGAATTAGGTTTGACGAGTGTTTGTTATGCTATATCAACAGCCTGTTCATCAGGGACAAAAGCGATAGCATCTGGGCAGAGACTGATTAATGCAGGAGTGTGTGATGCCGTTATTGTAGGCGGTGTAGATACTTTATGTCGCTTAACTTTGCGTGGTTTTCGTAGTCTGGAACTGATTGCAGATCAACCCTGTACACCAATGGATAAACAGCGTCAGGGTATTAGTATCGGTGAAGCTGCTGGTTTAATGTTACTGGAAAAATGCCATGCCGATAATGCAAGTGCTATGAAGGTACTTGCTGTCGGTGAGTCTTCTGATGCTCATCATATGAGTACTCCCCACCCAGAAGGAAGGGGAGCAGCCTTGGCAATGAGTAATGCTTTACAATTGGCGGGTTTGCAAACTAGCGATATTGATTATTTGAATTTACATGCCACGGCAACCAAAATAAATGATGCAGTCGAAAGTAGAGCCGTTTTTGACGTTTTTGCTGATCGTGTGCCCTGTAGTGGCACTAAAGGTATTACGGGCCATACTCTCGGTGCGGCGGGAGCTTTAGAACCTATCATAACCTTAACTGCATTACAGCAGCAATTGATACCGGGGACTCGTGGTTTGCAAGAATTAGATGCGGACTGTCAGTGTCAGGTTGTTCGAGAACCGGTGATTTCAAAAGGAATTCAAATTGCCATGAGTAATTCCTTTGGTTTTGGTGGCAATAATGCAAGCGTAATCGTAGCGTTATGATGAACTCTTTATATATTAAATCTGCAACCATGTGCTGCCCGGATAGTGACGTTTTAGCCCGTTTTAATTTATCTGGTAGCGATATCGATAAAAGCCTTATTCCGGCTGGCATGCGAAGACGGACAAGTTTGACAACACGTATGGCAATTACAGCCGCGACTCTTGCTTGTGCTCAAGCAAATCAGGAGGCGGAGAAGCTTGCATCGGTTTTTGCCTCATTAGGTGGAGAAATACAGGTGACGGATGCGCTTTGTCGCTTATTGCCGGATGACAATGAGCTGCTTTCACCGACTCAGTTTCATAATTCAGTGCATAATACAACGGCTG
Organism: uncultured Methylomonas sp.; assembly: GCA_964481455.1. GTDB lineage: Bacteria > Pseudomonadota > Gammaproteobacteria > Methylococcales > Methylomonadaceae > Methyloprofundus. The sequence goes on from CAYZUM010000017.1 coordinate 6,157, forward strand.
GGTACTGGAGTATATTAAATAAGTGTCAGGCACCAGCGACCGCAATTGCAGCCGCTGATGACACTTTTGCAATGGGTCTAATTGAGGTGTGGACGCAATTACAGCAGAGTAGTGGTGAGCGCTTATTAGTCTGTTATGATGAACTTTGGCCGCAGTATTTAGCACCACCGATTGGGCAAACAGCATTTGCCTGTGCATTTGTATTGAGTACAGAGGCTAAGCAATCAATAGGCGCGATTTCATTGCCGCAGATATTGCATTATAATGAACACGATTTTCAGTCAGAATGGGTTCAGTTGACGCAATCAGCACCCGCTGCAGCAGTGATTCCTTTGTTGGTGGCGGTGGCGCAAAAGGTATCTGGCGTGATCCCCTTAAATATTAAATCACCTATTTGGTCGAGCGAGTTATTGGTATAGCTCTTTGGCTCCCAATATGCTTGTGAGGACGACAGTGATTCTGCTTAATATCCTTTTTAATTAAAGCATAATAGCTCAATAAAAATAGCGTTAAGAGAGACTGATAGTGGACGAAAAGAAATATGATGTCATCATTGCCGGAGGTGGTCCAGCGGGAACGACAGCAGCAACCTTGCTAGCGCAATATGGGCATCGCGTCTTATTGATTGAGCGAGATATTCACCCACGCTTCCATATTGGTGAATCAATGTTACCCATGATTGAGCCTATTATGGATAGGTTGGGTATAGACTGGAGTGTCGGAAATTTACGTAAAGGAGGTGCTGAGTTTATAGATGAGGCGTCTGGTAGGCGTACATTTTTTTCATTTGCAGGCATTTACCGTACCTTTCAAATAGAGCGTTCCGTCTTTGATAAAAAACTTTTTGATAACGCTGTTAAGCATGGGGTTGAAGCGCACCAGCAAGAGCAAGTCATAAAGGTATGCTGCTCGGAAGAAGAAGTACACGTTAAGACTGATAAAGCGGAATATTCAGGGCGTTATTTTATAGATGCGACTGGACGTAATGCTTTAATGGGAAAGAAGTTAAGTAGTCTTAATAAAATTAAAAATCTAGGTAAATTTGCTTTATATAAACATTATCGGCTGCTTCCTTCTGTTGCATCTGAAGCACTTTTTGCACATGGTAATGTGCAGATCTTGCTCACGGAGATTGGCTGGATCTGGTGTATACCTATGGTTAATGAGTGCTTGAGTGTTGGATTGGTTGTACAGAAAGCGGTTTCTGAGAAATTAAAACAAGATGCTTTATTCGAGCGATATGTTACAGCCTCTTCTCGAATGAGTGAGTTACTCGAAGGTGCGGAAGCTTTATCAGATTTGCAACTTGAGGCTGATTTTAGTTATTTAAATAAACAGCGTTATGGCCAGCGATTTGCTTGTTGTGGTGATGCTGCAGGTTTTTTGGATCCCGTTTTTTCATCGGGTTTTTTCTTTGCCGTTAAAACGGCTGAATTGATTGCTGATCAACTGCATCAGGGCTTGGTAGCGCAGACGGAAGCTGACCCTCTCTTGCAGCAGGAGAGTGATGAATCCTATCAAAAAGGTTTTAAGACTATGTACTTATTGATAGAGCGGTTTTATGGCACTAATCTGGTAGAGAATCTTTTTTTTGAGCAGGATAGACATGAAGGCATTAAAAAGGATATAGCCGCTATTTTAGCAGGCGATTTATGGCAGCAGGAAAATGGCTTTCAACAGGGATTGTTACTGGGCAGAAGTAATATTATTGATTAAAGTCTCAATCGCTTGAGGCAAGAAAGAAATATACGTCATTTGGTGGCGCGAAAAGTTTTTATAAAGACAATTAGGAGAATATTATGCAACGTTTGTTACCCGTTATGATGCTGTTGATGCTGTTCAATTTGACAGCATGTCAATTTTTACAAAAAGAACCAATCGTGTTGCCTGAGGGAATACAGCTTGAAGATAAATATTACACTCAGGTGACGATGCAGTATGAAAAAGGTAAGTTCCGTACGACTAATTACCGGAAGGGGATTTTAGTGCCAGTGAATACTGAAGTAAGGCTATTAGAGGTAACTGCAAAGTCTATTACGGTCATGCTGATTAAACAAGAAAAAGAGCTAGTGGTAGTGAATGGCGTAAAGTATACCGGAGATGATATTTATCAATCCTTTACTAAGCTATTCTCTAAAAAGCAAGTCAATCTAAATAAATTTAGTAGCCTGGAGCGTAAGAATATTGGTCTAGGAAAAGCAGTGAAAGGCATGAAAAAGGCGGCAGTGCTCGTGGCGATTGGTTATCCGCCGATTACGAGAACACCCACTATTGAAGCGGATGAATGGGTTTACTGGAAAAACCGTTTTAATACTTTTATTGTTCATTTTAGCAATGGACAAGTTAGCCGGATTCAGGATTGATAAGAGGGTGTTCTTGGACAGTTTGATGTTCGGTTATCGACAGGAATGTGCATGAAATAACTTAGTGATTTACAAATCTTCAGGATGGGCAAAGCGATAGCGTGCCCACCAAGTCATGCTAGGAAGCTGTCCAAGAATAGAAACCGTCGCGGGGGAGCGCCATTTGAGTCAGATTTTTCGGTCATTTGAGGCGAAGTGTGTGCTCTTTAACGTTGTGATCGGGAAAGTTGACCAAAAGGGCTTTTTCGCAGTAGATTTTTTATTCTTGGACAGCCTCCTAGATAGGCTAGCAGTTGTGCTATATAAAGATGGGCACGAAAAAGACTTTTGCCCACCCTACTTTGCTCATATAATTTCGGGCGACGAGTTTAAGACAGGACATCGGATAGGAGTGGAAGAGCTTTAGCGGCTTCCGAAGCAGCAATAGCTAAAGCTCTTGCACTCCTGCATAGCACTTTGAATCGTTATTGTCCCGCCTTAAACTCGTAGCCAATTTACCCATAAAGCTATAGAGGATACCTTTATTCTGATGTCGAAAAAAAATTCCAAAAAATAATGCCATCTATTCCAAAAAAATGTACTGTTCTGGTTATTGGTGGAGGGCCAGCAGGAAGTAGTGCCGCAACACATTTGGCAAAAGAAGGTGTTGATGTTGTGTTGCTTGAGCGCGCAAAATTTCCTCGCAATCAGGTCGGTGAAAGTTTGATTCCTCACTTCTGGAAATTTACTGACCAGCTAGGAGTTTCAGAAAAAATTCAGCAGCAAGGCTTTATCAGTAAAGCAGGGGGGATTACTGTTTGGAATGATAAAATTCATCAGATATTATTTTCTGAATATGGCTATGCGCGACCAGGCTTGCATATAGAAAGAGATATTTTTGATCAGCTCTTACTTGATTTTTCAGCAGAGCAGGGAGCCCAGGTTTTTAATCAGCAGGTCGTTAAAAAAGTTGATCTATCTAATATCAAGCCAGTTGTTTCTTATACTGATACGCGCGGCACCTCAAACGAGCAAAGGAAAATAGAATGTCAGTATGTTATTGATGCCAGTGGTCATAGCTCTTTATTAGCGCACCAGTTAGAAACACGGCAAACCATTAGCTCGGAAATGAATTTTTTGTCCCTTTGGGGCTATTTTAAAAATTCGCGTTTTGTCGGGGCGGATAGGCAAAGTCACGCAGGGACTGAGCTAAAAGCAATGAAACCCGTTACCTTTGTTATGTCACATGATAATGGCTGGCTGTGGCATATTATTTTGCGTGAGAAAACGAGTGTTGGCTTGATTGTCCATACTGATAAGTTAGCGGGCATGAACAAGGTTCAGCGTGAGGTCTATTTTAAGCAAAGTTGTACGCAGATACCTTATCTAAAAGATTTGTTAAGGGATGCTGAGTTGATTGAAAATTCTTTACAATATCGTCCAGACTATTCTTATTTTACAACTCAGTCTTGTCGTGAAAATTATTATTGCATCGGTGATGCCGCTGGTTTTGTAGACCCTATTTTTTCGCATGGTGTGCAAAATGCATTTTATAATGCAGCTGTTTCTACTCTGGCAATTATGGAGTCCTTAAAGAATTCTAATAAAAGCGCACGTTATGCTGCATTATGTGAAAATCGTATGCTACAGTTTTATAGCTTTTCCAGGGCTTTGTCATTAGGTGATTTCGGTTGTAACGGAGTGCACCGTGGATTAGTTAAATCCTTAATGAAATCATTACCGCCACTAGAATTAGAGTTAATATTAGTGGCTGCTGAAATGACTAATCGATCAGAAAACTTTAAACAGCTTGCGCGTGAAGCGGGAGTGTGGGAAAGGTTTTCTGAGCAGTTTGAGCAGAAAACGCGGGGGGGAATCGAAGAATTACATTTTTAAGACTCAGTCTTGTTTGAGTGTTGTTGCTGCCAATTTTATCAAGTTAAGGTTGATATCAAGATAGGTAGGGTGGAATAGCGTAGCGCTTAGCGTTATGGGAGAAAAATATCTCACCCAGTTGAAGTATTGCTTACATCAATGCTAAAAGCGCTTTTAAAATCGTTCCGTTACTGGCTAGAATATTCTTAGGAAACACGCCGGTATTTCCTTGGAAATCTGTCACCGTGCCACCAGCCTCAAGCACAATGAGTGCACCTGCGGCCACATCATATAAATTCAATTCCTGCTCCCAGAAGGCATCTACCTGACCATCGGCAACAAGGCATAAATCCATAGCAGCTGAGCCAAAGCGTCGCTGACCTGTCGTTTGCTGTGCAATTCTGCAAAAGCGTTCAAGGTTATTGTTTTCCAGATAAGAACGTAAACAGGCAAATCCAGTGGCAATCATGGAATTGCCTAAATCAGTTTCGTCAGAAACACTGATTTTCTGGCCATTTTTAAAGGCACCATGGTCTTTTTGGGCGCAGTAATAATCCTTGAGGGCAGGTGCGTAAACGACCCCGATAATCAGCTCACTATTAATTTCTAATGCGACACTGATAGACCAGAAATACTGACCCTTAGCAAAAGAATGAGTACCATCAATAGGGTCAACAATCCAGCGCTGAGCTTGGCTTTCACTTTGTCCGCTTTCTTCACCCCAAAAGCCGTATTCTGGGTAATGTTGAGCAAGCGCCTGCTTTAAAAATTTTTCAACAGCAACATCGGCGGCTGTCACAAAGTCACGTGGTTTTTTGTGTGTCACTTCTAAATTTTGTAAGTCATTGAATTGGTTTAAAGCAATATCGCCAGCTTCGCGGACGATAGTTTCAAGCGTTTTTAGTGATACTGACATTAGCATGTGCTCGTGTAAAGAGTGATAGAGTGGGCTTTCAGATTATATTCCCGTAATTTAGGCGGTGGTGAAATATATATTTCAGGTGCGTTCCGTGTCATAAAGCAGCTAACTTAAATCGCGACAGTATTAGGCTGAATTATCAGTAGAAGTATAGCATAACAATAGAGTGAAGCCGTTTGTCGCACTGTGTTTTTCAGTAATGCTGGTAGGTACGGATTTAGGTAAGGCGCAATAAATAAATCACCCAAAAGGATAAGCATAGATTGTAACAACTCTCGTTCCAAAACTCTGTTTGGGAATGCATGGAGAAAGTAAGCTCTGCTTACCGAAACCCCTCACAGCAGAGCTGTTCGCCCGTGTATTTCGAAGCAGAGAGACTTTGAATACGGACAAAAAGACCCGCAATCTTGGATGATTATTTGTTTCCATCTCCCTTAGTGGATAGGGTGTTATTTGCAAGTTACCTTAAACCCGTTTTTTTATTTGATATTGCATGATTTTAATAGACGTATCCCCTAGTAATTTGTTATAGTCTCAAGATTTCCATACTGTTTATTGTATGGATAAACCTTAAATAATATTTATCTTTAGGAGAAAACTGGATGGCGATTAAAGTTGCAATTAATGGTTATGGTCGAATTGGTCGTAATGTTGTACGTGCTATATATGAAGCAAACCGTACAGGGGAAGTTGAAATTGTTGCAATCAATGATTTAGGCGATGCAGAAACAAATGCACATTTAACACAATATGACACTGTGCACGGAAGGTTTCCTTTTGAAGTGAGTGTAGAAGGTGATTATATTGTTATTAATGGCGATAAAATCAGGGTCTTGGCGGAAAGAGACCCATCAAAACTTCCATGGACTGAATTAGGGGTTGATGTTGTACATGAGTGTACCGGTTTTTTTGCAACGAAAGAAAAAGCGTCAGCACATTTGGCTGCTGGTGCAAAAAAAGTCATTATTTCTGCACCGGGCGGAAAAGATGTCGATGCTACGATTGTTTATGGTGTGAATCATGATATTTTAAAAGCGTCTGATACTGTTATTTCTAATGCATCGTGTACGACAAACTGTCTTGCGCCCTTAGTTAAGCCATTGATTGATGGGATTGGGATTGAAAGTGGTTTAATGACGACTATTCACTCCTATACGAATGATCAGGTATTAACCGATGTATACCACCCTGATTTACGTCGTGCGCGCTCAGCAACGCAATCAATGATTCCTACAAAGACGGGTGCAGCTACAGCGGTAGGGCTAGTACTTCCTGAAATGGCGGGTAAGCTGGATGGTTTTGCAATGCGCGTGCCAACAATCAATGTTTCGGTTGTTGATTTAACCTTTGTTGCTGCAAGAGCCACAACAAAAGAAGAAGTCGATCAGTTATTGGTTGCGGCATCGGAAGGGTCGTTAAAAGGTGTGCTGAATATTAATCATAAACCTTTAGTATCAATGGATTTTAATCATGATCCTGCATCATCAATTTATGAAGCAAGTTTAACCAAGGTAACGGGAGGAACATTAGTTAAAGTACTGGCGTGGTACGATAATGAGTGGGGTTTTTCAAACCGTATGATAGATACAACGATTGCCTTGATGAACGCAAAATAAGTCTTAAAAGGGTGGGGCACTGTAGAGCGGACTTCGGTTCGCCAATTATAGTGTTCCGCTTGCATTTGCGAATTTTATCCAGCTTTTACTGGTCAATGATTCAATTATTTATATAATTGAATCCTATGTTGTTTAGATAACTTAATAGCTAATCCCTTATTTATGCCTGAAATTAGAAGAACGAAAATTGTAGCAACCCTTGGACCGGCGACAGATAGGCCTGGCGTTTTAGAAGAACTGTTTTATGCTGGGGTTGATGTTGTACGCCTAAATTTCTCTCACGGTAGTGCACAAGATCATATTGATCGTGCAAGTGCCGTGCGTGCCTTGTCAAAAAAAACGGGTCGCAAAGTTGGAATTCTGGCTGACTTACAAGGGCCTAAAATTCGTATCGCTCGTTTTGCTGATGATAAAGTCTGGTTAGATGAGGGTCAGGACTTTGCTTTAGATATCAATCTGGCAGAAGATGCCGGAAACAATGTTCATGTGGGAATTACCTATGAAACATTAGCAAATGAGGTGAAAGAAGGCAGTCGCATCTTATTAGATGATGGCCGAGTGGTTTTAGATGTCGTTAATGTCGTTAATGGGCGGATTAATTGTACCGTTGCCGTGGGGGGGTATTTATCCAATAATAAAGGTATTAACCTCTTAGGGGGGGGCTTATCAGCTGCGGCTTTGACAGATAAGGACAAGGCTGACATTATTACTATCGGTGAAATTCAGGCAGATTTTGTCGCGGTTTCTTTTCCACGTTGTGCGGATGATTTGCATTTAGCTCGAAAATTACTGGCTGATGTGGATTGTCATGCAGGTATCGTCGCAAAAGTTGAACGAGCTGAGGCCATGGAGGAAGTTACCATGGATGAAATTATTCTTGCCTCTGATGTCATCATGGTTGCGCGTGGAGATTTGGGTGTAGAGATTGGTGATGCCAATTTGCCTGCAGCACAAAAACGACTTATAAAGCGCTCGCGACAACTGGATCGGGCAGTGATTACAGCAACGCAAATGATGGAATCCATGATCGAAAACCCGATTCCGACGCGTGCTGAGGTTTTTGATGTGGCAAATGCCGTACTTGATGGAACGGATGCTATTATGCTCTCAGCAGAAACGGCGGCCGGTAAATTCCCCGTGAAAACGGTTGAAGCAATGGTGCGGATCTGTCTTGAAACAGATAAGCAGCATGCCGCTAGTGTGTCCAAGCATAGAGTCAATACGCGTTTTGAGCGTGTTGATGAAGCGATTGCGATGGCAGCTATGTATATGGCTAATCACACTGATATTAAGGGGCTGGTTACTCTAACTGAGTCAGGTGCGACACCGTTATGGATGTCGCGAATTAGATCGTGCTTACCCATTTTTGCCTTTAGTGGGCAGGAAGCAACTTTAGGTAAAGTGACTTTATATCGAGGTGTGATACCCATTCATTTTGAGCTAAAAAATCATGACCATGAGGAACTGAATAGAGATATTATCCGCATACTACAGAAATTCAACTATGCAGAGAAGGGAGATACTTTTATTATCACTAAAGGAGATCTGACGGGGCAGGAAGGCGGTACCAATGCGCTTAAAGTGGTGACAGTCGGAGAAGGGTTAATTCCTGAGTAATTGCTCATATTTTCTTTTGAAAGCAGCAGGTTGTGTTTTGTGTTAAAGAATGCGATGGTTAATATAAGTTATTAATAATCAAAATATTCTTGCTGTTTTTATGGTATAATCCTGTGCTATGCGTATCGTTAAAATTATGCATCAACACTAAAATAATTATTTATAAAATAGGTGAAATCTAAGATGAGTTTATTTAAAAAATTAGTAATGGCTTTTTTTGTTAGCTTTGCAATGCTAGCAGTCGCTCCTACTGCGATGGCAAAACCTTTAGGAAAGATTCAGAACCAGAGTCAGGAACAGGCTGCACAATCGTTTGATGATACAGTTGTTGCTGCAGAAGAAACGTTAGCAGCAATGAAAAGTGGCGTTGATAAAGACACAGTGATGGCTTTACTGAAGAAGACTAAGCAGGCGGGTAAATCTATTCAAAGCGCTGTTGTATTAGCTAATCGTGATAGAGCTCTTGGAAAGCTAAAAAAAGCGCGTTCGGCTTATAAAAAAGATCAACATGCAAAAGCTGAAGAGTTAATGGCGCAGACGGTTGATAGATTCAAGAAAGTGAGAACGCAATATCACGATTTCTAAGCAATTGAAGTTAATGGTAATTTTCTCTAAATTACCTAATTGATGAATTTAGGCTCATTGCTAATCAAGCAATGAGCCTTTTTTTTGCCTGTCTTCTTGAGTGTATAAATAGTTACGTAGCCTGCTGCGCGCCTTGAAGGCGAACAAAAAACCTACGTCAAATGTACACAACAACATTCTCATTCCTGAGTACTGAAAAAACTAAAGATTTTTTACGCCTGCAATGTCTCGTTAACGAAATACTATTTGGTAAAATGAAACCATATGACCCAAATACTTGATCTGATCAAGTATTATTTGATAGTAGTACTTGTCTTTGACGGTGGAGTGTAGCGGTTATCAAGAACTTTATCTATTTTTACCGCAAGGCTTTCAACTGTTTTGATTGTTAGCTTTGTATTGGGTCCTTTGGCTTCCGAAATAAAATTACCTATTAATTTAGCATCTTTTACGCTTATTAAGTGTCCCATTAAATAGGCAAACAAAAAACTAGGTTTATGCAGCCTGCCAACCAGAATATAGTCAGCATTAAACTTTTTGCCGAGTTGGGCGGCAACATCATGATGGTCAAATAAATACCCAATGCCACCATTTGCATATGCCTGACTTTCAGGGTCAATACTTATAATCGTGTAATTCGCTGTTTTGAGTGCACCCTCTAATAATGGTTTTATAGAGGCGGTTCTTTTTATTTCTGCAGGAATACGAGGCGCTAATGTTAAATCCATCAACTCAAACTCTAGAATAGCTATTCTGGTTTCTGCCAAAGTAATGTTGCTGACTAAGTAAAAAAATATAGAAGTGAGCAGACAAAATTTATTTAAACTGTTGAATGTATATTTTTTTTGGGGAGTTGTTGAAATTGACATGGTGTATACCCATTTTATGTAGCATCATTATTTTAATGACAACAAGGCTTTATAGGGCTATTCACGAAATAGAATAGGCAAAGTAGGGGCGAATTCATTGGCACGATATGACCAATCGAGTCAAACGAGAAATCCTGGCTTTCAAAAGTTGCTCAGACAAGATGGTGTACGTGACTGAACGGTAAGGAAGGCGTGGTTTGCACTGTCTTTACCTCGCGGTTACCTATCAGTATGGCCATATGAAAGTGTCCCTATGCAATCACTATTTAACCCGCATACCCGCAACTGCACCTTCATCAGGCTGTAATACCCATAACTCTTCGCCCCCGGGGCCGGCGGCAAGTACCATCCCCTCCGACATGCCAAATTTCATTTTTCGTGGTTTTAAATTCGCCACCACGACTGTTAACTTACCTTCTAGGTCTTCTGGATGATAGGCTGATTTAATACCGGCAAAGACATTACGTGTTTCGTCTCCTATATCAACGGTTAATTGTAATAATTTATTAGCACCTTTAACATGCTCTGCTTTAATAATTTTAGCAATACGTAAGTCAATTTTAGCAAAGTCATCGAATTCGATTTCGCTAGCAATAGGCTCAAACTTTTTAGCGACTGGCGCAGCTATTTTTTCCAGATTTTCTTTAGATTCATCAATAATAGCAGTGATACTGGCTTCATCTACACGGGTCATCAGCGCTTTAAATGACTTGATTTCATGATCAAGCAATGGCGCTGCTGTACTCGGCCATGTTTGTTCAGGAATATTCAAGAAGCTTTCACTTTCACTCGCTAGTTTTGGTATGACAGGTTTTAAATAGGAGACTAATACTCGGAAGAGGTTAATACCCATAGAGCAAATATCCTGTAGCTCCTGATCTTTACCTTCTTCTTTGGCAAGCAGCCACGGTTTTTTTTCATCAATATATTGATTGGCTTTATCAGCAAGTGCCATAATCTCGCGCATTGCTTTTCCGTATTCGCGCGATTCATATAAAGCGGCTATGGCTTCATTTGCGAGAATGAATTGCTGAAATAATTCAGGTTCTGAGCAATGAGCGGATAATTTTCCGTCAAACCGTTTTTTAATAAACCCACTGCAGCGACTAGCGATATTCACAACTTTGCCGACTAAGTCAGAGTTCACCCTTTGTGTGAAATCTTCAAAACTTAAGTCTATATCATCAATTCCGGCACTGAGTTTAGCGGCAAAATAATAGCGTAAATACTCTGGGTTTAAATGCTCTAAATAGGTGCGGGCTTTGATAAAAGTACCACGCGATTTAGACATTTTTTCGCCGTTAACGGTTAAAAAACCATGAGCAAAGACTGCGGTAGGTGTTCTAAAGTTAGCACCAGCTAACATGGCTGGCCAAAACAGAGCGTGGAAATAAATGATATCTTTACCAATAAAATGATACAGCTCTGTTTCGCTATCTTTAGCCCAGAACTCATCAAAATCCAGATTCTGTTTAGTGCATAGGTTTTTAAAACTCGCCATATAACCTACGGGAGCATCTAGCCAAACATAAAAATATTTTCCGGGTGCATCCGGGATTTCAAAACCAAAATAAGGAGAATCACGTGAGATATCCCACTCTTGCAAGCCATCATCTAGCCATTCAGCTAATTTATTACGCATCTCCGCCTGTAAATGACCGTCCTCAGTCGTCCAAGCTTTAAGCATAGTATTAAAATTAGCGAGTTTGAAAAAATAATGCACCGAATCTTTTTCTATCGGTTTTTCGCCTGATACTGCAGAAATTGCATTTTTTAACTCGGTGGGTGAATAGGTCGCGCCACAGACTTCACAGTTATCACCGTATTGATCTTTAGCATCGCACTTTGGACAATCGCCTTTAATAAAACGGTCAGGTAAAAACATTTCTTTAACGGGGTCATAGGCCTGAGTAATGCTCCGCGAGCTGATATGGCCGTCATCGCGTAAACGCTCATAGATTAAACTGGAAAAATATTTATTTTCTTCTGAATGAGTGCTGTGGTAATTATCAAAGTGGATACCAAAGTCAGTGAAATCACTTAAATGCTCCTGGCCCACCTGAGCAATTAAGGCTTCGGGTGTAATGCCTTCACGGTCAGCCTTAAGCATTATGGGAGTACCATGCGTATCATCAGCACAAATGTAATAGCACTGGTTGCCACGTTGCTTCTGAAACCGGGACCAGATGTCAGTTTGTATATATTCGACGAGGTGACCTAAATGAATAGGACCATTGGCATAGGGTAGTGCGCTGGTAATAAGGATTTTTCTATCTGACATAAAGAGGCGGCTAAACTTGAAGGATTAAGGCTAAAATATGCCGTTATTATGGCATAAAATAGTTTAATATTTTAACTGAATACAGTTGATATTTTGGGAAAACTAGAATACTGAATAATAACCTAGTAATATACTTGGTTATTAGCTAGATTTTACACTTACGTTTTATGGAATAATTGCAATGCCCACTATTGAAAAAGTAGATATAGAGAACCAATTAAAGAATATTATAGACCCCAATGTTGAAACTGATTTAGTCAGTGCGCGCTCAGTCAAGTCAATCAATGTTGAGGAAGGGAGTGTCACAGTGAATTTAGAACTGGGCTATCCTGCAAAAAGTTTTATTGAAGGCTTTAAGCAACAAATAACAGATAAGATTTTAATGCTGGATGGTGTGAGTGCGGTGACTGTTAATATTGGCGTTAATATCGTTGCGCACGGTGTGCAGAATTCGCTCAAGCCGATTAACAATATTAAAAATATTATTGCGATTGCATCCGGTAAAGGTGGCGTAGGGAAATCAACTACCTCAGCCAACCTGGCTTTGGCTTTAGCAGCGGAAGGGGCCGCCGTAGGTATTCTGGATGCTGATATTTATGGCCCGAGTATTCCAACTATGTTGGGTTTGTCAGGCTACCCTGAAAGTCAGGATAACAAGACGATGATGCCTAAAGTTTCTTATGGCATACAAACAATTTCGATAGGTTATTTAATAGAACCAGACCAGCCAATGATCTGGCGTGGCCCAATGGTAACAAATGCCTTGCAACAGCTATTAAATGATACTAACTGGTCAGATATTGATTATTTGATTGTCGATTTGCCACCAGGTACCGGGGATATTCAGCTTACCTTATCACAACAAATTCCTGTCAGTGGAGCCGTTATCGTGACCACTCCACAAGATATTGCTCTGATAGATGCACAGCGTGGGCTGGGTATGTTTGAAAAGGTTAATGTACCGGTGTTAGGGATCGTAGAAAATATGAGCATGCATATCTGCAGTGAATGTGGTCATGAAGAAGCTATTTTTGGCTCAGGCGGTGGTATGGCAATGGCAGAGAAAAATAATATAGAGTTGTTGGGCTCTTTGCCTCTGGATATTCATATCCGCCAAAATGCGGATAGTGGTAGACCAACAGTGATAGCTGACCCTGATGGCAGGGCAGCAGAAATTTATAAGGAAATTGCGCGGAAAATGTCGGCGAAGTTAGCATTGAAAAGTAAGGATTATAGTAGTAAGTTTCCTAATATTGTAGTGCAGAACAATTAAGAAAACTTGGTAGGGTGCACTCCGTGCATCAAAAAGCTCAAACAATCCCCATTGTTTGAAAACGAAAAATTCCTGGTATATGGATATGCGTATGGTTGATTAAATTATTGCGTTGGGGTGGGGCTTGGGTAATGGAATGCACCCTACATAGAATGCCTTATACTCGATGTTCCAGTTTTCTGCTATAACTGGGCTTGAAGGCATCTGGGTTTTGTTGCAATAAATATTAATGCATTGATTTTAAAAGTAAATTTATGTCATCGAAATTAGAAAAAGACAATAAAATCAATATACTACAAAAACTGGAACATCGAGTTATAAGTAATGGAGGATGAAGTAGAGGAGTACATTATCACGTTGCATTCTGAAATAGCAATAGCATGCCTGTTGCATGTTTTAAAGCCTTTTATCCTATCTTTAGGTAACTCGCAACAAATACCCCACCCATCTTACTAGTCTTTTTGTTCGTCTTCAGCGTTGTAGAAACAGTTTCGTCGCCAGCTATGCGCCTATTTCTACTCATGGAAGACAAACAAAAATTCTGCGCAATATGGGGAGTGTATTTATTGCGCCTTACCTTACTAGATTGCCCGGTAATTTTAAAAAGTGGCACTCAAATACATCTGCTAAGTTAATGGCTAAATCAGGAAAAAGACAAGGAATAACGGTGTCTTCTCTGGTACTCGATGTTCCAGTTTTTGTAGTATGTTGATTTTATTATCTATTTTTGATTTCGATAAAATTAAGTTTACCTTTAAAATCAATGCACTAACTTTTATTGCAACAAAATCTAGGTGCCTTCAAGCCCAGATATAGCTGGAAACTGGAACATCGAGTGGTATACATTTTTTTTAGTTGATAGAGCCTGTCTTCAGATAATACAAATTGATGTATTGTTTGTTCATAGGGGTAAACCAGCCAATATTCTTTAACACCACTTTCTTGATAAAGTTCATATTTTGTTTTTAACTCTTTTTTAGAGTTGCCTTTAGATAAAATCTGTATTATCCAGTCAGGGGCGCCATTACAGCCTTGTTCATCTAGCCGTTCCGTTTGACATATCACGCATAGATCAGGTTGAACAACGGTGTGAATATCTTTGTTTGTTAAAGTAGATTTTTGGCGGTTATAAAGTCTTACATCAAAGGGGGCAGCGTAGACGCGACATTTATTATGTTTGAAATGCAGGTGTAACAAAACGCTTAAATTCATGGAAATATCTTGATGCCTTACATTCGGTACGGGCGACATCAAAGTGATTTTACCTTTGATGAGTTCTATTGCGTCGTTAAGTTGCCAGGTGATATAGTCCGCGTAGCTATAGGTTTTATCAGGGTCTAACAGGGATAGTTGGGTAATGGTCGGCATAGGGCTAGTCCTGATCATTTTAATAAATAGGCGTTATAAGTATAAAACTCGATGTTCCAGTTTTCAGCTATAACTGGGCTTGAAGGACCTCGTATTTTGTTGAAATAAAAGTTAAAGTATTGATCTTAAAGGAAAACATAATTTAATCGAAATTAAAAATAGATAATAAAATCAACGCACTACAAAAACTGGAACATCGAGTAAAAAGCTTTCATGTGGGCAAGTGGTGCATAAAACACCTCTGGAACAAGAGTTAAATAATATTCGAAAGTTATAGGTTGCGCTTCGTGCTTCAGCATATTCAATAGGTTGTCGTTTCGAGTAGTATTACTCACCGTTCGCTCATTTTGATTGCCAGCTTCTCAGATAGCTCATGGTAAA
>CAYZUM010000018.1:0-20404 GCA_964481455.1 uncultured Methylomonas sp.
AGAAGGTGAACAAAAAGACACGTCAGAATGCACACGTTATTTGATTCCCATTCCTTATTACCATGAAGTGCATGAAGAATTGTGTTTTTTCAATCACTTCATGCTCTGTATGGTAAAGCAAATGACCTGGTCTTTAGGGGAAGATAATATACAGCGAATTTTGGCTTTTGTACTGGTGTTGATATTGACAGCTTCTGGTTTGGCCGTCATTTTTACAAAACATCATTCCAGGGTAGTGTTTATAAATATTCAAAAGGCTGAGCAGGCACTTGATCAGCTCGAAGTGAGTTGGGAAAGACTGACATTAGAAGAAAAAATGTTGTCCGAACATAATCGTGTGGAGAAAAAAGCGAGAAAGAGTATGGGCTTGATTGATTTAGATAGAAAGGACATTGTGTACATACAGTTGTAAAGATGTTTAAACCGAATAAAAAATACGCCCACAGAAAGACTGATGATTTTTCGGGCAGAAGGAAACTGGTTTTTTTCTTTATGATCGTTGCTTTTTTAGTCCTTATTGTAAAAGCCGTGCAGTTGCAGGTTTTGGATACGCAGTTTTTACAGGATCAGGCTCGCAGTCGGCACGTAGGGACCGTTAAAATTGCAGCGTATAGAGGGCAAATTAAAGATCGTAGTGGTGAGAGCCTTGCAGTGAGTGCGCCCGTTGAGACAATTTGGGTTAACCCTCAATATTGTGTGGTTAAGGTGGGTAAAAAATCTAAGCAAGCCTGTACTGAACTCAGCAGAAATAAACTTGAACTGGCGGCTAATTTATTAGGGCTACCTATTGAAAAGCTAGAAAAAATATTTGATTTATCAAGTCAGAAACAGTTTGTCTATTTAAAAAGGCGAGTTGAACCCTTATTAGCTGAAAAGGTTAAATTACTCGGCTTACCAGGGGTTGGGTTTATTCGAGAGTTTAAACGGTTTTATCCTGCCGGGGAAGCGACAGCTCATGTATTGGGTTTTACTAATATTGATGATATAGGCCAGGAAGGTCTGGAGTTAATGTATAACTCAAGTCTGACGGGTACCGCAGGTAGTAAACGTGTCATTCGTGATGGTGCAAGACGAATCATAGAAGAGCATGATGTAGAAAGTATTAAGGATCCAGTCGCTGGGCAGGATTTGACGTTGACAATTGATGAAAGATTACAGTATCTGGCATACCGGGAATTAAAAGCAGGGCTTGTTAAGCATCAGGCGGACGCGGCATCACTGGTTATATTAGAGGTTGAAACAGGTAATATATTGGCCGTGGTTAATCAACCTTCTTTTAACCCTAATTCGCGTAAAAATTTAAAGGTATCAAGCTATCGTAATAGAGCAATAACGGATGTCTTTGAACCTGGGTCGACGATGAAACCCTTGGTCGTCGCGGCGGCTTTGGAAGGAGGATATGTAACAGAGGAGCAATTATTTACCACTGACCCTATAAAAATTAAGGGGAAATGGGTTAGAGATGGTCATCATTATGGTACTTTAAGTTTAAGTAATGTTTTGAAAAAATCTAGTAATGTTGCCGCTAGTAAAATAGCCTTATCTATGCCTCCTGAATATTTCTGGCGCTTTTATCATTCAGTTGGTTTTGGTCGCTCGGCAGGTGTTGGTTTTCCGGGTGAGGCGAATGGTTTTTTGCCTGAATATTTTCACTGGAGTAAGTTCGAACAGGCAACACTATCCTTTGGTTATCGAATTTCGATGTCAGTTTTGCAGTTAGCTCGTGCTTATACAGTATTGGCTGACGATGGAATATTGCATTCTGTGAGTTTGCGTCAACGCGATACAGATGAATATGCAACCCAGGTTTTATCTGCTGAAACGGCCGTTAAAGTACGCACAATGCTTGAGCAAGTGGTTAAAAAAGATGGTACTGCCTATAAGGCTAAAGTGAGTGGTTATCGGGTTGCAGGTAAAACAGGAACAGTCAAAAAAGCGGGAGTCGGTGGATATAGTGATGATTATTTATCTGTATTCGTTGGTATGGCACCTGCTAGTGACCCAAAATTGATTATTGCAGTGATGGTTGACTCACCGAAAGCAGGGCAATATTACGGTGGCTTAGTGGCCGCCCCAATTTTTTCCAGAGTGATGGCAGGAGCGTTACGTGTCTTGAAGATAGCGCCGGACCAAGAGCAGAGTATGGCTGTGTTATTAACGAAATAGCAGATGAAATTAACTGAACTATTAACAGGCTTTGCCAATGTGGAAGATGATGTTGAAATGACTCATATTGCATTGGATAGTCGGGAAATTTCAAAAGGTGGTGTTTTTTTTGCACTTGCTGGTAACCAGCAACACGGTCTGCAATTTTCTGAACAGGTTCAGCAACAGGGGGCCGTTGCAATTGTTTATGATCCTCTAAAAGGAGCTCTGGAGCGAGCTAAAAAAATAAACTCCCTGCCAGTGATTGCGGTCGAAAGTTTAGTTGAAAAACTAGGTGAAATAGCGGCACGATTTTATGAAAACCCTTCGTCTGAACTAAATGTCATTGGCATTACCGGGACGAATGGCAAAACATCATGCAGCCACTTTTTAGCACAGGCAATGGACGTAAGTGCGGTGATAGGTACGTTGGGATGGGGTAAGTATACAGAATTGCAGAGAACCAGAAATACGACACCTGATGCATTTAACCTTCAAAAGATGTTGGCTCACTTGCTTGATCTTGGTGTGAAAAATGTTGCGATGGAAGTTTCGTCGCATGGCTTGGTGCAGGGAAGAGTGAATTCCATCAATTTTCAAGGCGTTATTTTTAATAATCTGAGCCGTGATCATTTGGATTATCACCTTAATATGGAGGCTTATTTTCAGGCAAAATTGCAGTTAGTTCAGTGGCCAGGCTTGAAGTATGTGGTGGTAAATCTGGATGATGCTTATGCTGAGCGTGTCTTAAATGCAATACCACAGGATGTACGAAGATTAACGTACAGTTTAGGGCATAAAGTGTATGTCAAGCATTCAAGTCTTTATGTCAGGAATATTCAATATACCTTGGCCGGTATTGAATGTGATGTGTTCTGGCAAGAACAGCAAGCTCGATTGCAGGTGAGTTTGTTAGGTGATTTTAATTTGCAAAATGTATTGGCTGTTTTAGTCGTACTGTTAGCAATGGGTAAGCCATTTGCAGAGTGTTTACATGCCATGAAATCTATTAAATCTGTGATAGGACGGATGGAATGTTTTCACGGTGGAATGGATAGGCCTTTAGTCGTTGTTGATTACGCACATACGCCAGATGCACTGAGCAAGGTGTTAACAACATTAAGGCGACATTGCCAAAGTAAATTAACTGTTGTCTTTGGGTGTGGTGGAGATAGAGATACAGGTAAGCGAAGTGAAATGGGGGAAATTGCTGAACAATTTGCAGACGCCATTATTGTGACGGACGATAACCCGCGTTTCGAAAGTAGTCAGGCAATTATTAATGATATTGTGGTAGGACTTAAAACTGGTAAGTTAAACGTTATTAATGACAGAAAAAGTGCAATTGAGCACGCAATACGAAATAGTCAGGAGCAGGATGTGGTGTTAATTTCTGGCAAGGGGCATGAAGACTATCAAGACATAAAAGGTGTCCAGTACCCTTTTAGTGATCGTGGCTGTGTGCAGGAACTATTAGCATGATAATGATGCAGCTCGCAGAAATAGCGGATATTGTAGGTGGAAAGGTTACTGGCACAGATAAGAATATTGCGGGTGTCAGTATTGATACACGGACACTATCCGCTGGCGACCTTTATATTGCTATCAAGGGTGAGCAGTTTGACGGACATGAATATATAAGTCAGGCCGAAGAAAAGGGAGCAGTTGCTTTAGTCGTGGCAAAAGAGGCTATTACACAGTTACCACAGATCATTGTTGCAGATACCCGAACTGCATGGCTGAACTGGCGGGAGCAGTAAGAGATAAACTTCAGATCAAGGTCTGCGCGATCACCGGTAGTAATGGCAAAACAACTGTTAAAGAAATGGTCGCTGCTATTTTAGCTGTTAAGTATCAGGTACTGTTTACACTCGGTAATTTTAATAACGATATTGGTGTCCCACTGACGTTATTACAACTCAATAAACAACATCAATTTGCTGTCGTTGAAATGGGGGCTAATCATAAGGGTGAAATTGCTTACTCCAGTTCTTATGCCAGGCCATATGTCGCAATTATCACTAATGTGGGGGCTGCTCATATAGAAGGTTTTGGTAGTATTGAGGGTGTGGCACAAACGAAAGCAGAAATCATTCAATCTCTCTCTAATAAGGGTATAGCAGTACTGAATGCTGATGATGTTTTTTTACTCAGTGGCAAGCAATTGCAGGGCAGCGTAGAATTATTTCGTTTGCTTTAGAACATACAGCTGATGTAAGAGCAAAAAATATTGTGACACAACGAGAGGGACTACAGTTTATGACGCAGTTTGATCTCGTTGTAGATGATCTCCATGTGCACGTTAGTCTGGCTTTGGCTGGCGTGCATAATGTTTAAATGCATTAGCTGCCAGTGCGGCATGTCTCGCTTTAGGGGTTGATTATCAGCAAATTCAAAAGGGCTTGCAGCAAGTCAGGCCTGTTAAAGGTCGCTTGCAATTATTTGAAACGGCAGCGGGCGTAAAGATTATTAATGATAGCTATAATGCTAATCCTGCATCACTAGACGTTGCATTACAGGTATTGAAAAATTGTGCTGGAGAAGTATGGCTTGCTTTTGGCGAACTCGGCGATGAGAGCGCGCAACGACATAGCGCTATGGCATAACAGATTAAACAGGCTGGAGTGACGCGTCTCTTTGTGGTGGGGCAATGGCGGAAAGTACTGTGCAAGCCTTTGGGAAAGGTGCTGTGTATTTCTTGCGGCAAGATGATTTGATTGCAGCTTTACAAAAAGCAATCACAAAAGAGGTAGTACTTTTAGTAAAAGGTTCGAGAACTCAAAAAATGGAACTTGTGGTTAACGCGCTATTAAATGAGAAGAGATGACGCATGTTATTGTATTTATTCGATTATCTGGCACAATTTGACTCTGGTTTCAATGTGTTTCAGTATTTAACACTCCGCGCGATTTTAGGGGCATTAACGGCATTATTAATTTCTTTTTTAGTGGGACCCAGTATGATTCGGCGCCTAAGTAATAAGAATATAGGTCAGAGTGTACGCGAGGATGGTCCAGAGAGTCACTATGAGAAAGCGGGTACACCGACAATGGGAGGTACATTGATTTTGGTGGGCATTACTGTCAGCACTTTACTTTGGGCAAATCTGGAAAATAGCTATGTATGGGTCGCATTATTAGTCACTTTGACCTATGGCATAGTCGGTTTTGTGGATGATTACAAAAAAGTAATGTTAGGCAATAGTGATGGCTTATCTGCAAGTGCCAAATATTTTTGGCAATCAGTGATTGCTTTTGTGGCCGCATTATTCTTATTTAAAACGGCAGAAGTGCCCGCAGAAACTCAATTTATCGTTCCATTTTTTAAAGAAGTCATTATTGATATGGGCTGGACTTATGTGCTACTCACGTATTTTGTTATTGTGGGGACATCCAATGCTGTGAATTTAACCGATGGACTTGATGGCTTAGCGATATTGCCGACAGTTATGGTGGCAGGAGCACTCGCCATATTTGCCTATCTAAGTGGGCATGTGACGTTCGCTGAATATTTGGCTATACCCTCTATCCCTAAGGCGGGCGAGCTGGTTGTTTTTTGTGCTGCTTTAGTCGGGGCTGGTCTGGGATTTTTATGGTTTAATGCCTATCCAGCTATGGTCTTTATGGGAGATGTAGGGGCTTTGGCATTAGGGGCTGCACTAGGTATTGTTGCTGTGCTGGTCAGGCAAGAGATTGTTCTGGTGATTATGGGAGGCATATTTGTGATGGAAACAGTTTCGGTGATCATACAAGTTATCTCATTCAAATTAACGGGAAAACGTATCTTTAGAATGGCTCCCATCCATCATCATTTTGAGCTAAAAGGTTGGCCAGAGCCGCGGGTAATTGTTAGATTCTGGATCATTACCTTTATTCTGGTTTTAGTCGGTTTGGCAACATTGAAGTTGAGATAGCAGATGAATATTGACGTAATATTAGAGACGCTGGATAAGCAGTTTTCCCTAACGAGGGAAAACTCTAAAATTTTAGTGGTCGGCTTAGGGAAAACAGGTTTATCGCTTGCCTATTATTTACGTCGATTAGGACTGCAATTTGCCATTGTTGATAGCCGGAAAAAACCGCCCTTTAACGATGAGTTATTGGCGGAAATGCCAGATATCGCCGTGTTTACAGGTGGCTTTGATCAAGCTGCCTTTGCTGTGGCGACGCATATTATTGTTAGCCCCGGCGTTCCCATGGATGAGCCGATGATTCAGCAAGCCATTGCACAGGGTGTTCAGCCTTTAAGCGATATTGATTTATTTGCTTGCTCTGTGACTGAACCTATCGTGGCAATTACGGGTTCAAATGGTAAAAGTACTGTCACAACGATGCTGGGTGACATGGTCAAAGCCGCTGGTCAACGTGCTGCTGTGGGGGGGAACCTGGGAACGCCTGCATTGGATTTGCTGGATCAGCAAGCCGAAGTCTATCTATTAGAATTATCCAGTTTTCAACTTGAGCGTACCAGCCAGTTAAACGCTGTGGCAGCGACAGTATTGAATATTTCAGCTGATCATATGGATCGTTATGCTAATCTGGATACCTATGTTGAGCAAAAACGAAAAGTATACGATGGTAATGGAGTGATGCTGGTGAATATTGATTGTGCTTATGGAGCGGCAATGCAGAGAGCTGGTAGAGAAGTAGTCACTTTCGGTTTTCAGGAAAATGCAGATTATACTGTGATAGACACTGCAGCAGGGGAGAGTCTGGCATTTCATGGGCAAGTGATCTTAGCTGTGAGTGAATTGTTAGTTGCCGGTGTACATAATCAGGCTAATGCATTAGCCGCTTTAGCTTTAGGGCGTGTTATCGGGTTGCCGGAAGCAGCTATGTGTCATGCTTTGCGTCACTACAAAGGTTTAAAACACAGAGTAGAGCTTGTGGCAAATATTCAGGGTGTCAGTTGGGTTAATGACTCTAAAGCAACTAACGTAGGAGCATGTATTGCTGCTCTGCAAGGATTCAAGGATGCCAGTGTTGTGCTCATAGCAGGGGGTGATGCAAAAGGAGCGGATATGAGCGACCTTGTGCCCATGTTAAAAGAGAAGGTTAAAACGCTATTATTAATTGGTAAAGATGGAGCTTTGATTAAACAAGCGGTAAATGATTGTATTTCAGTTTTTGAAGTTGCTACCGTCAAAAAAGCAGTTAAAAAGGCAGCCAAAATTGCCAAATCAGGAGATACAGTACTGTTATCTCCTGCCTGTGCGAGTCTGGATCAGTTTATTGATTACAAGGAGCGAGGCAAGGTTTATGCTGACGAAGTCATCAGGCTGGAAAAATGATAGTGTGCGAGCTATAACCTAGAAACCGCAGATGATCGCTATAAAATACTAGAAGTGACTGAATGATAAATATAAAAATAATAAATACTTGCCACCTGTTGGGTGAGTATACCTCGCTTCATGGCCTTGTGAATAAATATGAGCGTGAAATACTGCGTTACAGATCTTGCCAAGGGCTACGGCCATTGCCTGCGATCTGTGCCTTGTCTTTCGTGCTCATATTTTTCACAAAATCCGTGCCCTACTGCGGTTTCTAGGTTTAGGGACATGAGTGAAGTGAACCTGTCTTTTGATAAACCCCTAGTTGCGGCGTGTATTACGCTGATTATTATGGGCTATCTTATGGTGTCATCTGCGTCATTGCATCTAGGGGTTAGCCTTACGGGGAATCTTTTTCATTACCCGCTCAGGCAATTGATTCATATTATGATAGGGATTGTTGCTGGTATGTTGATCTATAGAGTGCCGATGGAGTTTTGGGATAAAACAAGTCAAGGCCTTTTTTTTGCGGGTTTACTTTTATTATTGCTGATCTTTATTCCTGGTTTAGGCGTAAAAGTTAACGGTAGCCTCCGCTGGTTATCACTGGCTGGGTTTAGAATACAAGTTTCAGAAGTGGTAAAGCTTATTGTTGTTATTTATATGGCAAGTTTTGTGACACGACACCATGACCTGGTTAAAGAGTCCGCTTACGGATTAGTTAAACCCTTACTCTTATTGTTTACTGCTTGTGGCTTATTATTATTAGAGCCGGATATGGGATCAGCTGTTGTGATTATGGTCATTGCAATGGGTATTTTTTTTCTCAGTGGCGCGCGAATTCAACAATTGATTTTATTACTTGGTGTTGCCGTTGCAGCCGGAACTCTAGCCATTGTTGCTTCTGATTACCGGACTGCACGTGTCACCAGTTTTCTGCATCCGTGGGAAGACCCTTTTGGAAATGGATTTCAATTAGTGCAAGCGCTGATTTCGTTCGGTCGAGGTGAATGGCTAGGAGTAGGGCTAGGGAGTGGCGTGCAAAAACTGTTTTATTTGCCAGAGGCGCATACGGATTTTTTATTTTCTGTTATTGGCGAAGAACTAGGGTTTATTGGCGTACTCAGTGTCATTATTTTATTTGCCATCATCGTCTGGCGTGCTTTTGTTATTGGTATGATGGCGGAGCAGTTAAAGCAAAAATTCTGTGCTTATATCGCTTATGGGCTGGGAATCTGGTTTGCCTTCCAGTCTTTTGTCAATATGGGGGTCAATATGGGGCTGTTGCCTACTAAAGGTTTAACACTGCCTTTTATGAGTTATGGAGGTGGTAGTATGGTCGTTATGTGCTGTGCAATGGCAATATTGTATAGGGTGAATAGTGAAATGCTAAGCCTTAAGATGGCAGAGGAACATAAACATGAGTAAGCGTATTGTGATTATGGCAGGTGGTACTGGGGGACATGTGTTTCCCGCACTTGCGGTTGCCCTCTATTTAATTGAACAACAGTGGCAAGTAAGCTGGATAGGAACACATAAGGGGATGGAAAGTCGTGTGATTCCAGAAAATAATATTGAAATAGATTGGCTGAGTGTCACTGGGCTAAAAGGTAAAGGTTTTCCAGCATTGTTTAAAATGCCGTGGATGCTATTAAAAGCCTGCTTGGAAGCCAAGAGAATCCTACAACAAAGAAAACCTGATGTGGTGTTAGGAATGGGGGGCTTTGTTGCTGGTCCGGGTGGTTTAATGGCCAAATGGATGGGTATCCCGTTAGTCATCCATGAACAAAACCGGGTTCCAGGAACGACTAACCGCTTATTAGCGAATATGGCAAATAAAGTTTTACAAGCATTTCCAGGTAGTTTTTCCAGCGCAAAGAATGCCATTAGTACCGGAAACCCATTGCGTAAGGAATTTGTAAAGAAAGCAACAATGCGAGTAAAACCGAAGGCAGGTGTTTTACGTGTTTTAGTGATGGGAGGCAGTTTAGGGGCGCAGAAATTAAATGAAGTGATACCTGAGGCACTTGCTTTGTTGGATAATGTAGACGTTAAACACCAGACCGGTACTGCCATGCTACAGCAGGTAACTGAGGATTATCAACAAAGGTCTATCAATGCAAGTGTGATGGCCTTTATTGATGATGTGATTGACGCTTATGCGTGGGCGGACCTGATTATTTGTCGTGCAGGTGCAATGACGGTCAGCGAGGTGGCAGCAATGGGGCTTCCCAGTATTTTGATTCCCTATCCTTATGCGATTGATGACCACCAGACGGTCAATGCGCAATATCTGGTGGATGCAGAGGCTGGTATTTTATTGCCTCAGCAGCAATTAACGGCATCGTTGCTGGCAGCACTGATTATCACAAATTTAGAGAAACTCGATGATATGTCTAAGGCTGCAAAACAAAGTGCGCAACTAAATGCAACATACACTGTTGCTAAACAGTGTATGTTGGAGGCGGCATGAAAGACTCAATCAACCAGATTATTAGGCAACGCCTGAAGAATATGCAGAATATTCATTTTGTTGGGGTTGGTGGGACAGGCATGAGTGGTATTGCTGAAGTCTTGTCTAATCAGGGGTGTCAGGTATCAGGGTCTGATATTAAAGAAAGTCCTGTGACTGAACGCCTTAGGAAGGCTGGCGTTAAGGTTTATATTGGCCATGATGAGAAAAATCTGGCTGACGTTGATGTCGTTGTTGCCTCAACAGCCGTCAATAAAAGCAATATAGAAGTGAAGTATGCTTATCAGAACCGCATTCCTGTCATTCCTCGTGCTGAAATGCTTGCGGAATTAATGCGTTTTCGCTTTGGTATTGCTGTTGCCGGAACACATGGTAAGACGACAACAACGAGTCTCGCGGCTAGCATCCTGGCTGAAGCAGGTTTAGACCCTACTTTTGTGATTGGCGGACGGCTCAATAGCGCGGGTACAAATGCCAAGTTAGGCCAAGGACAGTACTTAGTGGCAGAAGCGGATGAAAGTGATGCATCGTTTTTACACTTACAACCCATCATGGCTGTTGTCACGAACATTGATCAAGATCATATGGAAACGTATGAAGGAAATTTTGGGCGCTTAAAAGATACTTTTATTGAGTTTTTATATCACGTTCCGTTTTATGGTTTAGCTGTGATGTGTATTGATGACCCAGGAGTACGGGAAATTATGCCACAATTATCCAAACCGATCAGAACTTATGGTGTCAGTGAAGAAGCGGATGTCAGGGCTGTAGATATCAATCAGCAGGGCATGCTTACTTCCTTTTTGGTGAAACGCTGGGGTGAGCACAAAGATGTTCATGTTACCCTGAATATGCCAGGATTACACAATATGTTAAATGCCCTGGCTGCTATCACAATTGCCACAGAGTTAGATGTCGGTGATGCCGCGATTATTAAAAGCCTCGCTGAGTTTAAAGGGGTAGGGCGTCGTTTTCAATTAAATGGGGAGCTTGAATTCCAAAAGGGAACTTTGACTTTAGTCGATGACTATGGGCATCACCCTCGGGAAATAGAGGCTACTTTAGAAGCATTAAAGCAGGCCTGGCCGTTGAAGCGTTCGGTCGTTGTTTTTCAGCCGCATCGTTATACCAGAACGCGAGATTTATTTGAAGATTTTGTCAATGCATTGTCTAAAGTCGATGTGCTGATTTTATTAGAAGTGTATCCTGCGGGCGAAGAACCTATTAACGGGGCAGATGGGCGCGCATTAAGTCGTGCAATAAGAGTACGTGGGCAGGTAGACCCTGTATTTGTCGAATATATAGATGATCTTGCACAGATATTAATGGGTATTATTCAGCCTGATGATGTCTTATTAACCATGGGGGCAGGCAATGTTGGACAGATAGCAACACAACTGCCTCACCAGCTAGTCGAGCTTATTAAATGAATCAGATAAAGGGGGCTGTACGCGGACAGTTGCTAGAGCATGAATTACTAGCAAAGTACACTAGTTGGCGAGTCGGTGGGGTAGCTGACCGCATGTATATACCAGAGGATAAACAGGATTTACAACAATTTATTACTGGCTTATCGACAGAAGAGCAGGTCTTTTGGTTAGGACTAGGGAGTAATATCTTAATCAGAGACGGTGGAATACGTGGGACTGTCATTACTGTCCGGGGAAAGGTTAAGAAGGTGAGCTTGCTGGATAATGCAAGAGTTTATGTTGAGTGTGGTGTGCCTTGTGCTCATATTGCGCGTTTTTGCTCAGAGCAAGGTTTATCTGGCGCTGAATTTTTTGCGGGTATACCAGGGACAATGGGCGGAGCATTAAAAATGAATGCGGGCGCTTTTGGAGCAGAAACATGGGATTTAGTGGAAAGTGTTGAAATGATACCTGTAGGCGGAGAGGTTGTGCAGTGTAACGCTGAGCAGTTTGATGTGGCTTATCGAGTTGTAAAAGGAGCAGGTAATGCTTGTTTTTTATCAGCGGTTTTACAGTTAACTAAGGACCCAAATCAAACGGGGCAGAAGCGAGTTAAAAAGTTTTTAGCGCGGCGAGCTACCACACAACCAACTAACTTACCGAGTTGTGGTTCGGTCTTTAGAAACCCGGCAAATGATTTTGCGGCACGCTTGATTGAGGCTAGTGGCTTAAAAGGATACTCCGTCGGGGGTGCAGAGGTCTCTGAAAAACATGCAAATTTTATTATTAATACCGGTGGGGCCAGGGCTAAAGATATCGAACAGCTCATTAAATATGTGCAAAGGGAAGTGGCTAAACAACAGGGTGTCAAGTTACACACAGAAGTGTGTATCGTTGGAGAAAATTTAGCATGAAACCAACGGTTATAAAACAGGCAAAAGACTTTGGTCGTGTAGCGGTCTTAATGGGAGGAGCTGCCGCCGAGCGCGAAATTTCCTTAAATAGTGGGCAAGCTGTCTATCAGTCATTGTTACACAGCAAAGTTGATGCGGTAGCCATTGATGTCACAAAAACAGCTCTAGAAGTATTGCAGAATACTCATTTTGATCGTGTGTTTAACATGATTCATGGTCGTGGTGGAGAGGATGGTGTTTTACAGGCTCTATTGGATACATTGGAAGTGCCCTATACAGGGAGTGGGGTTCTTGCTTCTTCTTTAAGTATGGATAAGTTACGTACTAAGTTATGTTGGCAGGGGGCGAGCTTAGTGACACCTCAATGGTTTTTGCTTCAAGATGAGCGTGATATAGACAACTGTATCACTGAATTGGGTTTTCCGGTGATGGTTAAACCTGCACTGGAAGGGTCGAGTCTGGGAATGAACCGTGCCGAGAATAAAGAAGAGCTACTTGTTGCATGGCAGGAGGCTGCACAATATCAATGTGCAGTGTATGCAGAGGCATGGGTACAGGGTAAAGAATATACAGTGGGAATATTGGGTGGTGAAGCATTGCCTATTATTCGTCTTGAGACACCTAATACATTTTATGATTTTGATGCCAAGTATCGAGCAGATACCACTCAATACTATTGCCCGTCAGGTTTAGCACCTGATGTTGAAGTTGCATTAACCGAATTATCTCTAGAAGCCTGTAAAATACTTGGAGTGACAGGTTGGGGGCGCGTTGATTTGTTTGTGGATGATCAGCAGCAGCTTCAGCTAATCGAGGTCAATACCGTTCCAGGAATGACAAGTCATAGCTTAGTCCCTATGGCAGCTAAACGAGCAGGGTTAAACTTTGATGAATTAGTATGGCGTATCCTTGAAACGAGTTTTAAATGATAATAACGCGAACTCAGGTGCATGTGGCAGGTATGATTTTTATGGTGATCATTATCCTGTTAATCAGGCCGATATTGTCAAAGAAGGTTGCACAAGAGATACCCATACGCTATGTACAGGTTGAAGGTGCTTTTCAGTACTTAGATAAAAAGGATATACAAAATACTATAAGTCCTCTCGTTCAATCAGGATATTTTTCGGTTGATTTACAGATGATACAATATTCGGTTATGGGTTTACCCTGGGTCGAAAAAGTGCAGGTACAGCGAATATGGCCAGATAGGCTCAAGCTAAGAATTTATGAACAACAGCCAGTTGTACGCTGGTTGTCAGATAGTTTATTAAATATAAGAGGGGATGTTTTTACGCCGGGTAGCATAGAAAGATTCCAGTCTTTACCCGTATTATATGCACCTCTTGGGCAGCGACATCGGTTATTGCGAGTGATGGAGGGTGTGCAACTAAGTTTAATGGATTTAGGCTTATATTTAACAGAGTTTAGAGTCAGTGATAGGCAGTCATGGTTGCTAGCGATGGAAAACGGAATGGTTATTCAGTTGGGTAGATTCCAGCCTTTGCATAAGTTCAGCTTGTTAATGCAGGCCTTAATGATAGTCGGTAGTGAACTTGTAGAAAAAATGGCCTATATTGATATGCGATACCCGAATGGCTATGCTGTTCGCTGGCGTGGAAACGAACAGATAATCTGGAAATAATAAAAAAAGTCTGTATTAAGCAGTCTAAAAAAGTAGTGTAGAAGGCAAAAAAATGGCAAAACAAAGAGAGCGTAATTTAATTGTAGGTTTAGATATTGGAACATCTAAAGTTGCCGCAATCGTCGGGGAAGTTAATGAAAGTGGTGAGGTTGAAGTTATTGGTATTGGCAGTACGCCCTCACGTGGCTTAAAGAAAGGCGTTGTGATAAATCTTGAATCAACGGTGAATTCAATTCAGCGAGCCATTGAAGAAGCTGAATTAATGGCAGGGTGTGAAATTACCTCAGTCTATGCAGGGATCGCGGGTAGTCATATCAAGAGTTTAAACTCGCATGGTATTGTCGCTATTAAAAATAAGGAAGTGTCTCAATATGATATAGGTCGTGTCATAGATTCAGCACGCGCTGTTGCTATTCCAGCTGATCAGAAAATACTGCATATTTTACCTCAGGAGTTTGTGATTGATATGCAAGAGGGGATTAAAGAACCCATAGGAATGTCTGGTATACGATTAGAAGCCAAAGTACATATGGTGACGGGGAGTGTTAGTGCCGCACAGAATATCATTAAATGTATACGGCGCTGTGAATTAGATGTGGATGACATCGTCTTAGAGCAATTAGCATCTTGTGCCTCAGTGTTAACGGAGGATGAAAAAGAGCTAGGTGTTTGTCTGATTGACATTGGGGGAGGAACGACTGATATTGCCGTTTTTTCACAAGGGGCAATTAAACACACTGCCGTGATTCCGATAGCAGGTGATCAGGTCACCAATGATGTGGCAGTTGCATTGCGTACACCGACACAAAGTGCTGAACACATAAAACGGGTTTATGCCTGTGCATTAACGCAACTAGCAAGTGCAGATGAAATGATTGAGGTCTCAAGTATTGGAGATCGGCCGCCAAGAAGTATATCAAAACAGAATCTTGCAGAAATTATTGAGCCGCGATATGAAGAATTAATGCTTTTAGTTCAGGCTGAACTACGGCGAAGCGGCTATGAAGGATTAATCGCGGCAGGTATTATTCTGACAGGTGGTAGCTCGAAAGTTGAAGGCCTTATTGAGCTCGCAGAAGAAATTTTTCATATGCCGGTGCGCTTGGGTTTGCCTCAGCATGTATCGGGATTAACCGATGTAGTAGAAAATCCAGCGCACTCAACAGGGGTGGGGTTGTTGTTATATGGGAGAGACCATTTGATAAGTACTGAGCATTTATCGGAGTCTGGAGAAGGTTTTTTTGCAAGAATAAAAGCTTGGTTTCAAAGTAATTTTTAAGAAAATGGGTTTTGAATTAAACGGAGTAGAAATGATGAAATATGAGTTAATGGATTTAGGTATGGAAAATGCTGTGATCAAGGTCATTGGGATTGGCGGTGGTGGTGGTAATGCTGTCAATCATATGGTCAGTAGCCATATTGAAGGCGTGGAATTTGTGTGTGCTAATACTGACGCACAGGCATTACATAGGCTAGATGTCAAGACAGTGATACAGCTAGGTGCTGAATTAACCAGAGGGCTAGGAGCTGGGACTAACCCAGAGGTAGGTAAAGAAGCAGCAGAAGAAAATAAAGATTTGATACGTGAAGTGCTTGAGGGTGTCAATATGCTATTTTTAACAGCAGGAATGGGCGGTGGAACAGGCACAGGTGCTATCCCTGTGATTGCTGAAATTGCCAGAGAATTAAATATATTAACCGTCGCTGTGGTGACCAAACCTTTTGATTTTGAAGGTAATCAGAAAAAAATGGTCGCTGAAGCGGGGCTTGCTGAACTCGAAAAACATGTAGACTCACTGATTATCATTCCAAATCAAAAACTATTACCTGTGCTAGGTGCTAATGTGTCTATGAAGAAGGCATTTGGTGCTGCAAATGATGTTTTATTGGACGCAGTGCAAGGTATTACCGAATTGATTACGAGTCCTGGCATAATTAACGTTGACTTTGCTGATGTTAAAACAGTGATGTCACGCATGGGGGCTGCAATAATGGGAACAGGGGTTGCAACGGGAGAAAACAGGGCAAGAGAAGCTGCCGAAAAAGCCATCGCATGTCCTTTATTAGAAGATATAGATTTACAAGGCGCACGCGGTATATTAGTGAATATATCAGCCTCTGATATGGGTATAGCTGAATTTGATGAGGTCGGTAATATAGTACATGACTTTGCATCAGATGATGCGGTCATCAAGATTGGTACGGCTGTCGATGAAAGCCTAGGCGATGAAATCAAAGTGACCGTTGTTGCAACGGGCATGGGAGGTGTGCAAAAATCAGTGAGCACACCCATAAAAGTTGCTGCGACTAGCGCGGCATCGACTGATTATGCTGGGCTAGAGACGCCAGCTGTGATCAGAAAAAATGCTGATAATAAAGAGACACGTTTCGGTGTGCAGCCAAAAAATAATGCCGATATGGATTATCTGGATATCCCCGCATTTCTTCGACGTCAGGCCGATTAAATGAGTATGCCGGTTTTTTTGCCTTTGTTTGATAACCCCCGACTATTTTGAAATTCGTCATTTCAATAGAACTCTATTTTTCTTCAAAAATCTGAACAGCAGTTCCAGATAATGATAGGAAATTACAATATTAAATGTCCAGAGTTTTTGAAAATCAAAAAATGACGAGTTTCTAACTGGATGGGGTATAGCATCCTATATTTGCATAAGTGCAACAGAGTATAATCAACTAATCTCATAGCATGCACATGAAAACTAGATGTGGATACACATTATTTCGGCATATTTTACAAATGCCAAGCTGACATTAGGCACGATGAATGATTAAACAACGAACATTAAAAAACACGATTAGAGCAACAGGAGTCGGTCTGCATACAGGAGACAAAATTTATTTAACTTTGCGTCCAGCCGACGTTAACACAGGTATTAAATTTAGGCGTATAGATTTAGCAGAGCCAGTGACAATAGATGCTATCCCCCATAATGTGGGGGAAACAAATTTATCGACGACATTAGTAAAGGATGGTGTGAAAATATCGACTATTGAGCATTTATTATCCGCTATGGCTGGCTTAGGGATCGATAATGCGTTGATTGATGTGACGGCAGCAGAAGTTCCTATTATGGATGGTAGTGCTGGCCCTTTCGTTTTTTTGATTCAATCGGCAGGCGTGCTGGAGCAAGATGCGCCGAAAAAATATATTAAGATTAAAGAGGAAGTAAAAGTTCACGATGGCGATAAATGGGCGGCCTTTCTCCCTATGAATGGCTTTAAGGTAACGTTTACCATTGACTTTGAACATCCAGCATTTGATGAAAATGTCAAGACTGCAACGATGGATTTTTCATCAACAACCTTTGTCAGAGAAGTCAGCCGTGCACGTACTTTTGGTTTTATGAAAGATATAGAGTTTTTAAGAGAAAACAATCTAGCTCTGGGCGGGAGTCTTGATAATGCCATTGTGATTGACGATAACAAAATACTCAATGAAGGTGGGCTTCGATATGCTGATGAATTCGTTAAGCATAAAATGCTCGATGCAATTGGTGATTTATATCTATTAGGGCACAGCTTAATAGGTGAATACCAAGGATACAAATCGGGACACGGATTAAATAACCAGTTATTAAGAGCACTGATGGCTAATGCTGATGCCTGGGAGACGGTCACTTTCGAAAATGACGAGGATGCGCCTATCCCCTTTATGCGCTCTGCCGAAAGTCGGGCAGGTGATTAGAGGTAAGGTAACTCGCACTAAATAAACTACCCACCTTGCTTGTTTTTTTGTCCGTCTTCTGCGTTGTAGAAATAGTTACGTAGCCTGCTATGCGCCTATTTCTACGCCTTGAAGACGAACAAAAATCCTGCGCAATATGGGTAGTTTATTTAGTGCGAGTTACCTAAGGCAACTCGCCATAAATAACCCACCCATCTTGCTTGTCTTTTTGTCCGTCTTCTGCGTTGTAGAAATAGTTACGTAGCCTGCTATGCGTCTATTTTTACGTCTTGAAGACAAACAAAAATCCTGCGCAATATGGGTAGTTTATTTATTGCGCGTTACCTAAGCACTTTTGTTATTGCCTTTAATGGACTGATTTTTGTATAGAAACGTCTGTTCAGACAACTTGATTTCTTGGATAATAATGTGATACTAAAATCAACACCTTCGCCAAGTTTAAAAAAATTATTTACCATGAAGGGCGTTAAGTCTTTTTTAATCAATAGGTTGCGATGTTATTTTGGTTGTTCACTTAGAGTTTGGTAACGGTTTTTTTTCTTCAGTTTCTTCATGCTCTTCATGGTGTATTCTGTTTTTGGCGAAGGTATTGAAAATAAATATAATGCCCTGATGTTGAGCGATGCGAAATTCAATTAACGTTCAACCTAAAAATATCAGTTGAACGCTAGATACTCAAATAAGTTTATGAATGTGTAACTTTTAAGCTCAAACACCTGCTCACTCACTGGGTGAGAGGCCGCTTCATGGTTTTGTGAAGAAATCTAAATGCGAAATACTGCAGAATTGCTCTCGACAAGGGGCGACCGTTCTCTTCGAGCGATTCTTTGTTTTGCACGCCCAGGTTTTCCACAAAATCCATGCTCAACTGATGTTTTTTAGTTCAAAAATGCCATGAATGCTGGGTTACGTTTTCTCGCTACGTTCAAAAATCTAACCCAGCCTACGATTTTGGTCTCATCTCAATATCTTGGAAAGCTTTGGAATGAGCATTGAATAAGTTGTGCAATTATGGCACAGTATTTTTGTTTGCCTTCAGGGCATGGCAATAGGCGCATAGTAGGCTACGTAAAATTGCCGCAAGGCAGAAGGCGAGCAAAAAGACAAGCCAGAATGCACAACTTATTTGATTCCCATGCCTTTGTAAGGGTTTGATTTTATAGCGCCGAAATCAGGTGCTCCGATGTTATGCAAACAAAATTCATACTTTCACATATTGGCGACTATTTTTCTTTTTGAGAATGTTGTTGCAAAGTCTTACTCAGATTTAATAAAGCACTTTTTAATTTTCCCTCAGCAATAGTCGCGGCATTATGACGAATCAGGTCAATATTTTCGGGAGAGGGAATTAACTTTTTTTCTTTCTTTTCCGATTGATAGGGGGCAGGTGAAAATATTCTGATGCGAATATGGTTCACTTTCTCACTACTCTGACTATTAACAGCCTCTTTTATCTGGGAATGAAAAAAACGTAGTTGCGTCGCCCAAGCTGCAGAATCTACATAAATCAATAGTTTGTTATGATTAATAACGCAATCTTTTATATGTGGCTGAATTGGCATTGGGCTAACCGATAAAATAATACCAAGAATTTTTTGATGCCTCGCAATATGATACTGGACTGCGGCAGTGTTGGAAAAAGAAAATGCACTTTTAAAACTCATGTATTAAGCCTGACATAATAAGATTTAATAAAACTTAGATAGAGAGCAGCCGATAAGCCCGATGAACCAAATATCATTGCCATGACCATCACTTGATAACGTGCCGCAATAAACGGAGAGACACCCGATAGTATTTGTCCTGTCATCATGCCGGGTAAAGAAACAAGCCCCACAGCAAACAGTGAGTTGATAACCGGAATCATTGCGGTCTGAAAAGCCGTATTGCGCGCTTGAACATAGCAGCCTTTATCGCGTAATTCAGCATCAAATCGATCAGCAGCAAGGCTAACACTATTCATGGCATTGGCAAAGATCATTCCTGCAATGGGAATAACCGTGTGCGGCGCGTACCAAGGAGTGATAGATAGCGTGCCTTGCGTAATTAATAGTAACGTAATTCCACCTCCGAGAATTGTTGCTAGAAAAGCATATTTATACAGTGAAAGGCGCTTCTCTTTGATAACGCCTAATGCAATCCAACTTGATGCAAAGCACATAATAAACAAAATCAGCAGGATTAAATGGCTATTTTGTGAGTCAAAGATAAAGGTTAAAGCATAACCAACTAAGGCTAATTGAGCCAGCATACGCAATAAAGCATAAACTGAATGTGTCACATTAAGAGACCAGCGTGAAATAATCAATAAAACCAGCAATGCCGGAATTAAGGATACAGCAAGGTTTATTAAGCTGAGAGTATCAATGTTATTCATGAAAATTGAAGGGATGCAATGTAAGGGGAAATGTAAGTATATAAAGTATTGTTCTTATATAAGTACTCATGCAAAATTGATTTAACTTTTTTGAAAAAAGATAAAATCTCCAGTTTTTAGTATGATTTTTGAGAATTTGAATATATTTTTACAAAAAAATAGGAATTTTTATTGAAAATGATAAATTTCTGCCCTCGTAATTTTAGTTAAAATAATAATGCCTGAGTACTTAAGGCAACACGCAATAAATAAACCACCCATATTGCGCAGGATTTTTGTTTGTCTTCAAGGCCAGCACGCCAGAGCTGCTGACCAAGATGTAGAAATAGGCGCATAACAGAGCTACGTAACTATTTCTACAACACAGAAGGAGGATAAAAAGATAAGCAAGATTCAGGCGGGTCATGCTACCTCGTGAAATTCAGGGACTCCTGTCACCTTCATTCACTCACCTACGCAGCGAATG
>CAYZUM010000019.1:0-20181 GCA_964481455.1 uncultured Methylomonas sp.
CCACCCTACTTATTTTGTAAAGGAGTTGTCCCGTATTAAGTTGGTAGCCTAAAATGTTAAATTAATTATGCTTGGGTACTTATACCCCGTCTAGCATAACTAGTACTGGTTAAAGAGTCATTGCTTGCCGAGCATGAATAATACGCATACAATGTACGCATAATTAGCCCCTAAAGGAGTCCTGTTTGTGAGCCATGTTTTTGATACCCAGGTGTTAAAAAAAGCGACAAATGTGAGTATAAATAGTGATTTACTATTAAAAGCCAAGCAACTTAAAATAGATTTATCAGCCACGTTTGAATCTGCCTTGATTGAAATAGTGAATGTAAAACAACACGAACTATGGAGACAAGAAAACCGCATAGCAATTAAAGAATACAACCAGTTAATTGATGAAAATGGGGTATTTAGGAATGGGAATTGAATACGTTGTGCAATTATGACGCAGTATTTTTGTTTGCCTTCAAGGCGCGGTAACAGACGCATAGCTAGCTACGTAACTGTTTCCGCAACGCAGAAGGCGAACAAAAAGACACGTCAGAATGCACACGTTATTTGATTCCCATCCCTTTGCTATTAAGTTTCATGCTTTTAGCTTTGGAGTTCGGATTTAATAATACCCGAAACTACAGTCTATAGGATGTGCTTCGTGCTCCCAACACATCCTATAACGTTCGTATATTTTTTAATTCTTGATCCTGAAGGTTGGGTATATCAAATAAAACATATTCACGTCACGGTTGTGCTGTTTAAGGGTAGCAACTGGTCATTAAAACAAGAAAAATAATTAGGATAATAAGTGGAATTTAAATATAAAGAACCCGTTGCAGGTTTTCGTGATGGCCTGGTCGTTTTAAAAACATACCATGAAGATTTTCTAGAGCGCGGTGAGCAATTATTACAGCTTGTTGCCAATCTTAATAAGCACGGAATGAATGAGGGTTATGCTAACCAATGTATGGAGGCCTATTGTCATTATTCTCATGCAACGCATTTACATCATCAGGATGAAGAGCAGAGTTTATTTCCATTGCTGCTGGGAAGTTCTGCCCTGATTGATGGAATGATTGAGCGCTTAATGATGGATCATGAAGAAATTGAAGATGCCTGGAAGTTAATAGCGGATCAATTAAAGCAACCCGAGGTGATTACTAATTTTGCAGCACTACAAAACTCAACCATTAAATTTGAAAAACTATTGCGTGAGCATTTAACCCGTGAAGATGAAGATTTTTCACCCCATGCACAAGCTATTTTGAATGATAAACAGCGAGCAGCCGCAGGAGAAAAAATGGCAGATATGCGGCATTTAGTTGTATAGGAATGGGAATTGAATAAGTTGTGCATTATGACGCAGTATTTTTGTTTGCCTTCAAGGCGCGGTAACAGGCGCATAGCTAGCTACGTAACTGTTTCCGCAACGCAGAAGGCGAACAAAAAGACACGTCAGAATGCACACGTTATTTGATTCCCATTCCTTAATACTCGATGTTCCAGTTTTTGTAGTGCGTTGATTTTATTATCTATTTTTAATTTCGATTAAATTATGTTTTCCTTTAAGATCAATACTTTAACTTTTATTTCAACAAAATACGAGGTCCTTCAAGCCCAGTTATAGCTGAAAACTGGAACATCGAGTAATAGAGAGGCGCATTAAAATGACAAATCTTGTTGATATTCCGGTCGTAGTGAGTACATTAATCACTTTTTTTACGTTGGGCGGAGGTGATGCGGCCATAAACCTTATTAAAGGCATCACGGTAAACGGTGCCGTAAAGCTTTTCGATCTCATGGAAGATTTGACCGGTCAGCCACCAGTCAATCAAGCTGTGGAAGCCTATCAGCAAAATTTCATGGATATTCAACTTAAGTCTCAACTAGAAGAAGTACTCCAGAAAGCATTAGAGCAACATCCCACCTTTCAGCAACAAACTTCCGTACAGGTACAGGGTGATATTAAAGCAGAGAAAGGTAGCGTGGCAGCAGGCGTTATTAGCGGTGGTGAAGTTAAAATAACAAACACCTTCAAATGATTGATAAACTAGGCATACAGGCCGAAATGGGCGCAGTTTCAGCCGGACTCATTTATAACAGTGTGATCCAGATTGTTAATGGAAATGGAAATTCAATAACCGAAAAAGAAGTGCAACAACGCGAGCAGCAATATCTTGGACGCGTGATGGGAGATTGCAAAGGGCTGGAATGGTTGAACCTAATGGGCAAAGAAGGTAGCGATATACCCGCTATCGGGTTAGACTCCATTTACACCGCCTTACTGACAGATACTTTGGCAGCGCAGGAGGGTGAGTTACGCTTAAGGGAAAAGCGTGAGGAGTGCCTTTCCGCTTTAGATGTGCTGAATAAGCAATCCAGACTTGTTATCACAGGTGACCCGGGCAGTGGTAAAAGCGCCCTGGTCAATTACCTGTCTTTGTGCCTGTCAGGTGAATTATTAGGCAATGAACATGTCAACCTGCAGGCATTAACGGAACCACTACCCGATAGAGATGGCGAACCACAATCTCAAGAAATCGAAAGTGAAGGGCAGGATAAACCAGAACAAAAAGAAATCAGACAAGTCTGGGATCATATTGACTTGATTCCTTTGCGTATTATCCTGCGTGATTTTGCAGCTTCAAGCTATTTTCCCGATGATAATGCTCATGCTGATGCCTGCCAGATGATGGACTTTATCCAGTCTGATCTAAAAAAAGCAAGTATAGACTATTTTGATATCCTTAAAGCCCGATTGCGCTTAGGTAAAGCCCTGGTTATGTTTGATGGTCTGAATGAAGTGCCACAAGCTGGAAACAAACGTAAACAGCTGAAAGCCTGTATCGAAGGGTTTAGTAAAAGCTATTCAGATTGTCGTATTCTTGTGACCTGCCGCCCTTATGCCTATCAGGACACGCAATGGCAACTTGACGGATTTAGCGAAAGCAAATTGAGAAAATTCCACAAAGGGCAAATTATCCGATTTATTCGACAATGGTATTTAAAGTCCCCTGAATTCGATGCAGAAAAAGCACAAACACGCTCAGAGAAACTGAGACAGACAATTTTTAAAAGACACGCTTTAATTGATTTAGCAGAACGTCCTTTATTATTAAGTTTGATTGCTTATTTACACGGTAAACGTCATCAACTGCCAGAGCGCAGAGCCGATTTATATGAACGCCTGTTGGAGTTACTGATTGATGAGTGGGAAAAAGCCCGTTTTAAAAGTGTAGATGCAGATTCAGCCAGAGGCATCCAGCAATATTCGCTGGCGGAATTTTTGGATATTGGGCAAGATACGATTCGCTTGGTACTGGAGCGTCTGGCTTTTCAGGCACATGCCAATCAGGCTATTAAAAATGACACTAAAACGGCTGATATCTCATCAAAAGACCTAACGCATCAGTTATATTGTGCCGCTCGTGCCAATGGTAAGGAGGTCAAATTAGGGCAGCTTTATGAATACCTACGCGATCGTGTTGGTATCCTCTGCCAGCGTGGCGGTAAAAATGAAGAAGATGCTGTGTATACCTTTCCCCACCGAAGCTTTCAAGAATATCTGGCAGCTGCCTATTTTAGGCGTGAAGAAGAAGCACTGTTTGACTGTTTCGCTGATCAGAATATCGAACTGGAAGATGACACATGGCAAGAGCTAGCCGCTCACCTGGGCAGAACTGATCCTGACCGGTGGCGTGAAATAATCGTGTTGCTCGGCGGGATTAAATCGCAAAAAGAACCTGGCCCTGTCTGGGATTTAATTAAAGCATTAAGCCAAAACGGCGAAGAACCTGATCAAGAGCAGGCATGGGGCTTGCGCCTGGCCGTTGAAATACTGGCAGAAAACCTCAAACATAAAGACCTGAATCGTAAACAACAGCGTATTTTTGAAAACATACAAACGGCGCTGCCTGATATACTGCCCACTCAATCTTTACCAGCCAAAGAACGTGCCAGTGTAGGCAACTATTTATCACAAATTGGAGACCCCAGAGCAGACGTTAATTCGGTTGATCATATGCTATTTAGCCTGGTACCGGCAGGTCGCTTTTATATGGGGCAGGGTGAATTTGACAAGGG
The DNA here is from genome assembly GCA_964481455.1 of uncultured Methylomonas sp. GTDB lineage: Bacteria > Pseudomonadota > Gammaproteobacteria > Methylococcales > Methylomonadaceae > Methyloprofundus. The sequence continues at coordinate 4,075 of CAYZUM010000019.1, forward strand.
AGAAGGGTCACTAGGTATTGAAACACCAGCAGGTGAATATGACCTAAGCTATGATTACTGGCTCGCACAGAACCCCGTGACTCTGCAACAGTTTGCCACATTTGTGGAGGAAACAGACTATAATCTTAGGTTACAGGGTGTCGCAAATTGTCCGATAGTGACTGTAAGCTGGCTGGATGTGATGGCATTTTGTGATTGGTTGACTCAGCGTTGGCATCAGATGGAGTGGTTGCCTAAAAACTGGTGTGTTAGCTTGCCAGATGAAGCAGAGTGGGAAAAAGCAGCCCGGGGAGGCTTGCAAATACCAAAACAAGCGATCATAAGGACAGTCGAAAAAGCAAAAGTTGGCTTTGTCAAAGTGGACGCACTAATAGAAAACCCTGTACCACAGCGACGCTATCCTTGGGAGAGGAACGAGATTGAGGTTGAAACATTGAATTATGCTATGAAGATTGGATCTATCACCACTGCCAATATCTATCCTTTAGGTGCCAGCCCTTATGCATGTCAGGATATGGCTGGAAATGTCTGGGAATGGACAAGAAGTGAGCGTGGAGACTACCCTTATCCTGAAGTAAACACAGTCGCATGGAAACAACGCAGAAAATTGGATAAAAGCGAGGAAGCCGTTTGCGTGTTGCGCGGCGGGGCGTTCAACCGCGCCCCGCACCACGTTCGGTGCGCCGTTCGTTACTACGACAGGCTTGCCCGCCGTAGCCGCAATATTGGTTTTCGTGTTGTTTTGTCCCCATTACTCTGACCTTTGAATACTCTGAACGATGGACCTCTGAAATGGCTCAAATAAACACACAGATGCCGATTTTTAGTCGGACTTATGATTTAATGGAGTGGCTTTTACATGTTACACGGCATTTCCCCAAACAGCATCGACATGATTTTACCAAGCGCCTACTGGATGCCATGTTTGATTTAAGGGAAAGGTTGGAAGAAGCTAATCTTCGCCGTGCGGCAGCACGGCGTGAAAGCTTGAGGTTAGCAGATGAAGCATTGGCAAAATTACGCTTATATATTCGTCTCGCTGCTAAAATGAACTGGCTATCCAAGGGGCAGTACGCACATGTTGCTCCGTTATTATCTGAGGTAGGGAAATTATTAGGAGGCTGGCTTAAAGCCAGCTGATTAAGCACAATGGTTTGCTAACCGTTGTAGGGAGTACCCGAAACAGTGAGCCGTTTGCGTGTGGCGCGGCGGGGCGTTCAACAACAACCCGAACAACGTTCGGTGCGCCGTTCGTAATAACAACAGGCTAGACAACCGTAACAACAATATTGGTTTTCGGGTTGTTTTGTCCACATTGACCCCCGGAAATAAGTAATCGTTACTGACTGTTACTTCGAGGTTAATGGCGGGGTATCTTCCTGGCCACGTCTATTAAGACCGGGCGAATAGCAACAACGCGTAAGATGGATGCAGGTTGGATGAGCGATAGCGTAATCCGACAAGGTATTCCACGGATGTTTGATTAACAACGGAACCCTCAATATTATTGCCCGCCTTTCAGTCTATTCTGATGATTTTGGGTCGTTTCTTGATTGCGCGTTACCTAAGGTGGCGTTCTTTTAGCATCAGGTAAATACAATAAGTTGCCGCACCTGCTAGCAAGTGCTTAATAGTATGACCACTGAACAATTGGCCTGTGAGTTCAAAGATAAAGCGGTCAGTCACTTCAAATACTTTGGCAAGTATATAAAACAGCAGTGCATAGAGCAGATAATACCGATGCGTGTATTGACCTTTATACCGGTAAAGTATGATCGGTATAGCGGCTAATGGCGTTAGTTGCATCAAGCCATAAGGGCGTAAATCATTACTGTAATGCCAATAAATGACACTGGATAAGCCTAATATGACAGCAATAGGCAGAGCAGGTATTTCTTCGAAATCAGGGATGTTTTCAGTGAGTAAAGCAACAAATAATCCCATAAAGGCGATCATCATGGGCAGCCGGTCCCAGACCAGGGTTTGGTTATTTGGGTTTAGGTGATAATAGCAAGAACCAAACGCAACAAAAATGAGTCCTATAAAAAATGTTAGCCAAGATAGAGAGATCTTATGAGGCTCGTTTAAATATAAAAATAAACCAGCTAACCCTACTATTGCAAAGGGTAAGTTACTGATGATATCAGCAAAATTAGGGATGCCAAACTTGTACCGATTATCAGTAAGAAGGTGATAGCCAGGGTCTTGCGGGATGGGAGCAGACAAAAACAAAATACTGAGAAAGGCCGTCATAAAGACGATCACTATAATCCACTTCTGGTTTGAGGTAATGGCTAACATTTTATGACCTATTTTTTGTGGAGGAGGGCTACGCTTTTGACAGGAGACATAATAAAACCACGTCCTACGAGTTCATTTAGTCTCCCACTTTAGTTTGTAACGCTACTTTTCAAGTAATTCTATAATTAACACATCACATGAACCACAGCCTGTATTTGCTCCAGTAGCAGATGAAATCTTGTCGAGTGTATCAAGACCTTTCTCTCTCAATTGTTCAATTTTAGCTTTGGTTGTACCTGTGCAGGTGCAAATAACGTCTTCTTTGTCTGAGTCATTATCAGGCATATAAAATTCTCAATGTTTTTTATCAGATGGACTGATCATCTATTATGGGCAAGTCAGTATATAGTCAGTGCTAGGAGCCGTTTTTAGTCACATCATTGTTTTCATGTGATATTGAAACTTTCACCTAATGGATGCAGGTAACTCGCAAATAATAACACCGACTAACACAAAATGGCTAGCACCGCTTGTTCCTAAGGTAACGCGCAATACCATATTGCTAGTCTTTTTGTTCGTCTTCTGCGTTGTAGAAACAGTTTCGTAGCCAGCTATGTGCCTATTTCTACCAATGGAAGACAAACAAAAGTCCTGCGCAATATGGGGAGTTTATTGATTGCGCGTTACCTTAGGCAACTCGCAATAAATAACCCACCCATCTTGCTTGTCTTTTTGTCCATATTCAGTGTTGTAGAAATAGTTACGTAGCCTGCTATGCGCCTATTTCTACGCCTTGAATACGAACAAAAACCCTGCGCAATATGGGTAGTTTATTGATTGCGAGTTACCTTAGCAAAAGGAAATGTAAAGCATCCTTGATTATTGTCCCGGTGTATTTCTGGCTTGCATCAGTTCTGCATATTCTTCAGGTGCCAGAATTTGACGTAAGTCGATAAAGCTGCCACTTTCATAATCCTTTAGATGCGGAAGGGCTGTTAATATTCTCGTTGCAGCATCAGAAGGAGAAAGTATCTTGCCATCATGTCTTGCCTGCTGGATACGTTTCAAGGCCGGAAACTTATCACTGTCGCATTCATTACATAAATAGTCCATCATTTTTGAGTCAACGATACCGGGTGCGATAGAGATAATATGTGTCTCAGGAAATTCATGCGCATAAAGACGAGCGAGCATATTGAGTGCTGATTTGGATAAAGCATACCCCCCCCAGCCTTTATTGCCTAAAACAGCTGCGCCGGATGACATCAGTAGAATTTGTTTAACGGCAATATTAGCCTGCAATAACCAATCCAGAATAATTTTATTGGACCAGACATTAATATTCATTATCGTTTGCAGATCATCCAGTGAGGTGTCGCTCATGTTTTTGAATTCACCCAGAATGCCAGCATTTAGAATGACTAATTCTAAAGTGTTAACCTCGCTTAGCAATTGATCTAGCGCGTCAGAAATTTCATTGAAGCGAGTTAAATCACATTGAACATCTTTAATATTGCCCGTTAACTGGCTACCTCTCCGACTACAGCCGTACACGCAGTAACCTTCTGCGAGGAATGTTTCGCTTAAGCCTTTGCCTAAGCCGCTACTATTGCCGGTAATAAGTACGTTTTTTGAGTTCATGAATGTTTAACCTTGTAGGATATAACCCAGTCCCTCTCCTTGGAAAGGAGAGGTTAGGGGGAGGTTTTATGAGAACAGCTCTGCTCAACCCATGTTTTCTAGTGGGGAAGGTGAGCAGTTACTGGGGGATAGTGGCATGTTGTCCAGCCAGAATAGATAGCCGTTCCCATTCATTTTCCAGAGAGTTATCCGGCATATTTTGTTTGGCTTGGTCATACCAGTATTGTGCGTTGCCAAGGTCGCCTTCTATACGATGCAAGTAGCCATGAATCATACACGCCAATGGGGCTGAATGGGATTGAATTTGTTTGTGTGCCTGGTCCCAGTGTCCTGTTTTAGCCGTGTTTAATATATCAAGGTAGTTTATTGTCATTGTTAAAAGCCGTAAATTAAGTTAGCAATGCAGGTGCGAATTTATTTGCAGGGTGTGGCGGTGGTATAAAAATACGAATTCATACGCACGCTTAATATGCGCAAAAGTAAGATTAAAAGCTTTCTACAGTTGCACACCGAAAATGATGCAAAAATATTTTTTACTGTTATATAATTGCTAATAAAGGCGTAGAAAAAGTTTCCATTTTTAAAAAATAAGTAGCTTTATTTTCAGCATCTTATAAAACAAGGTTTGGAAATTAAATACCTGAATATCTATGTGTGAAATACAGTGGGTAGTCGAATTTTAACTTACCACAAAGAAAGTAAATCATATTGATAAAATTATTAATGTTGTGATACCCTCTTGCTCGTCGTTTGGCCAGTTGGGCCTTGCTATTAATTCCCTCAAGAATTCCATTTGTTATCTTCGTTTCAACAAAATGAATAATGCCAGACCAATGGCTCCGAACGGTCTTTACAAACTTTATAAATGCGGAGATTTTAGATTTTTCCACTTCTTCGCACCACTGCTTTAGAAAGGCTTCAGCCGATACTTTATCGGGCATTGAGCATAAGTCATTAAAAAGCTCTTTCAAGCGGTATGCCTCCCCTAACGTAGGATATAGGTCAATCATTTCAGCTAATGAAACTTCTTGTTTATTGGTTCAGTTTTCTCGGTTCCTTAAAAAAGTATCTTTGTGTCCTTTGAGTGCATCATGCTCTTTACGCTCACTAATCCTGACTTGATTCGTTGCTTCATTTAATAATTTGACAACCTGAAACCTATCGAAGGTTATCTCTGCTGATGGAAAGGCTTCTGGGGCTACAGCCATGAAGGATGGCGATAGATCCATACTTATTTGTTCAATTTGTTCTTTCTCTACCCCTTTGTTTTCAATGTGTTCCTGAAGATTATGCAAAGTAGCTTTACCTTTACCCCCCCAGTGACAAAAATAACACGAGACTCTTCTAAATCGACACCTAAAGTGACATATTTGTGACCTTTTTTTGAGGAGGTTTCGTCTATCCCAAGTTGAGTAATGGATGAAACATCATCCGCTATTTTAGCTTTGCCGATCCAGTGATTAAAAATCGTCCAGATTCGCTGTGGATTCACCTTTAACATTTCAGCAACCCGATTGACGGGCATTTCTCTTTCAATTAGTGCCAATGCCATGACTTCAAATAGCAGAGTGAAACCACTGCCGGGCGAGCCCAAGAGACTTCTACGGTACGAACTTTTCCTTTTGTTATCCGGGGAACAGCGCAGTGTAGGTAGCAAGTGTGCTCAAAGAAGCTCAAGTGTTGCCATTGTCGATCGACAGTGTCATGCACTGGACAGGGAGTATCCGATTCATCAGTAAAACGTGCTCCGGATTCAAATCCTATCTGCAAATGAAGTTCGTTTTGCTCTGAACTGTTGTCATTTGAAAAGATAATTTCTTCTACTTTCCAAGGCGATTGTAGGCCTAAGGTAACTCGCAATAAATAAACTACCCATATTGCGCAAGATTTTTGTTTGTCTTCCATTAGTAGAAATAGGCGCATAGCAGGCTACGTCACTATTTCTACAACGCAGAAAACGGACAAAAAAAACAAGTAAGGTGGGTGGGTGTGTGTTGCGAGTTACCTAATCACATAGAGCCATATGAACCCTAATATTATACCGCTCGTTATATGACTCATGTCAGGATTGCCACATGTGTTAAGGAATGTGGCACGAAATAAATTCGCACCTACAATCTTGTGTTGTACTTCACGCGGTCACGGATGCGGATTCCTCGCGGCTAATTTTGGCCGAGAGCTGTGTTGCAGAAACAGTTATGTAGCCAGCTATGTGCCTGTTACCGCGCCGTGAAGGCAAGCAAAAAGACTGCGCAATGTGGGTAGGTTATTTATTACGCGTTACCTTAATCATCATCCTTACGCTCTTTCTTTTCAGGAATGGGCAGTAAAGGAATATGGTAGCTTTGTAAAATGTCGTTAATTTCCTGTTGATTATTGCTAATAAGCTTATTGAGTTGCGCCTTGCGTAAATTATCGCCATAACGTACACCCATCGCCATCGAATAATCAAATTTCATGTTCAAAGCGGATTTCATGGGTAGCACTTTATAGGCATCTGGGTTTTGTGAAACAATATAGCCTGCCATAGGGCCCCATAAGATTACCATATCAATATTACCGGCTTGTAATTCCTTTTCTATCATCATCGCCGTGTTGTTTTCATTGTCACCCGTCATAGTTTGATAGGGAACGCCTTGTTCTAGTAATCCACTTTGTTGTAGCCAGGCAGTTCCCGGTCCTCTGTCAAACATAGCTATTTTTAAACTGTCCTGTTTGGCGAGCGGAAGTGATCTGAGCTGCTCAGGAATCGTAATATTATCCCAGCCACGGCCTTTGGCAATTAACAGTACATAGGTAGAATGGTAGTAGGAGTTTGTGGTCGCAGTAAAGTCAAAGCCAGTAGGAACGCCCATAATGACATCACATCTAAATTGCTTGCTTTGTTCGTTTATCTTTTTTTTCAGCGTATTACGTACAAACCCTATGCGCTGGGGGAACCAGTAATATTCAACTTCCTGTCCTAATTGTCTGGCGAATAACTCAGCGATTTTGTTTTCATAGCCATCCTGTTTTTTGCTTGAATAAGGCGGGTTAAGTGGGTCAGCACAGACTCTAAACTTTTTTTCAGTTGAAATTTCTGGAGAAGGTTCTTTTTTAATGGCTTTTTCTGGTAATGTAGCGACAGGTTTTGCTGACTCAATCGCTGGTATCTGGCCGACTGGCAGTGCTGAGCAAGCGCTTAATAGGGGGATCAGTAGCCATGCAGAGGCATATTGTTTGTTCATTGAAAGTCCTTTATTATTTAATTTTGATTGATAAATATGCGCCTCAAGGGCTAGATTATAGTGTCGTGGCGAATGATAGAAATGTCCCTGCATCGTTATTTTTGAAATTGCAATGCTAAAGCGATTGTATTCTAGCAAAATATTTTCACATTACTTAGGTAACTCGCAACACACACCCACCCATCTTGCTTGTCTTTTTGTCCGCCTTCTGCGTTATACTCGATGTTCCAGTTTTTGTAGTATGTTGATTTTATTATCTATTTTTGATTTCGATAAAATTAAGTTTACCTTTAAAATCAATGCACTAACTTTTATTGCAACAAAATCTAGGTGCCTTCAAGCCCAGATATAGCTGGAAACTGGAACATCGAGTTATAGAAATAGTGACGTAGCCAGCTATGCGCCTATTTCTATGTCTTGAAGACGAACAAAAATCCTCCGCAATATGGGTAGGTTATTTATTGCGCGTTACCTTAGTTGTATGGAAAGAGAATTTAATAACATGTGAATTGATTGCCGTCCACTTACCGGAGCTTGAAATATGCACAATCTCTGTGTAAGTTGCGGGTGAGGTACGAACCCCAACATGACGCCAACTAGATGACTGATGCAAGAAGACCCTCTCTGTTGTAGGCAACTGGGTTTTGCGATTTGCGCTATCCCTTGTTGGGGTTCGTACCTCACCCACAACCTAAAAATTAAAATAATAGCTTGAATGGCTTGGGGTTTAAATGCACACGTTATTAAATCCCCATTCCTATGCAAGAAATAGCGAGTGAAACTTTTTATACTAGGTTTGCAGGTTCGAATTTATTCGTATCTACGACTGCTTATTTGATTAGGCCTTCCCGAAGAACATACATAAAATTTCTTAACCTACCTACAAAGGCCATATTAGAAGGGAATGTGATTATATTGCTAAATTTGTTGAGCGTACAACAGAAACAACAAAGCCCCGACTAATAAAATTAGTCGGGGCTTTGTTTAAGTCAATCTAAAAATCTAGATCAATTTATTTACCAGGTAGTGCGAAGACAGTAAATACGCCCCCTAGTTTAGTGAAAGCGCTTAAGCTTCTGTATGCTCCTACCGCACCTAGACCTTCAGAGTTGGAATCATCTTCACCTGAATCAAGTCCTGCTGCGATACCGATACCAGCCCATCCGCCGATACCAGAAAGGACACCTACATATTGCTTACCTTTATAAGACCAAGTGTTAATGTTACCGATGATACCAGAAGGTGTTTTGAATTTATACAATTCTTTACCTGTTTTAGCATCAACCGCTTTTAGGTAACCTTCAAGTGTCCCGTAGAAAACTACACCACCCGCTGTTGCAACCGAACCAGACCAGACAGAGAAAGTTTCTTTGTTAGACCAGACGATTTTACCGGTAGTCGCATCCCAGGCAGTGAACTGACCTAAGTTAGTGGAGCCGTCTTTTTTGCCTGTTATAGCATCGCCACCTGCAGGCATCATAGTCAGTGTCGCGCCAACATAAGGCTGTCCAGCTGTGTAAGATACTTCAAAGGGTTCATAATCCATACAAAGGTGATTTGCAGAAATGTAGAACATTTTAGTTTGTGGCGAGTAAGAAACAGGCTGTTGGTTTTTTGAGCCTAATGCAGCAGGACAAGCACCGACTGTATTCTCATCTTCACCATTAGCTTCTGTACTGTATCTAAGATCTAAAACAGGACGACCTGTGTGCATATCAACATGGGTTGCCCAGTTAACTGTTTTATCAAATTTTTCAGCAACTAATAGTTCACCCGTCACACGGTCTAACGTGTAACCAAAGCCATTACGGTCAAAATGCACGATCGTTTGACGTGTTTTGCCGCCGATTTTTTGATCAACTAGGACCACTTCATTGATACCATCAAAATCCCACTCATCATGCGGAGTCATCTGGTATACCCATTTAACTTCACCTGTGTCAGCATCACGTGCCCATAAAGACATAGACCATTTGTTGTCACCAGGACGTTGTACAGGGTTCCATGTAGAAGGGTTACCTGAGCCGTAATAGATTAAGTTTAGATCCGGGTCATAACTGAACCAACCCCAGGTTGTACCACCACCAATTTTCCATTGGTCGCCTTCCCAAGTGTTTGTGCCTGAATCTTTGCCTACTTTGGTAACTTTGCCGTTTTCCCATGTGGTGGTTTTGTTAGGGTTGATGATGGTATCGCCATCAGGCCCCATACTATAACCTTTCCAGGCGAGTTGGCCTGTTTTCATGTCGTATGCTGCCAAGAAACCACGTACGCCAAATTCTCCGCCTGAAATACCTGTTATGATTTTATCTTTAACAACTAAAGGTGCTTGAGTGTTTGTCATGCCTAATTTAGGATCACCGTTTTGCACACTCCAGATACGTTTGCCGGTTTTAGCATCTAAGGCTGTTAAAACAGTATCTGATTGTTGTAGGAAGATTTTTCCATCACCGTATGCTAGGCCACGGTTAACTGTATCACAACACATGACAGGGATAGTGACATCAGCATCCATAGTGGGTGTGTATTCCCAGATGACTGATTGTGTCGCTTGGTCTAGTGCATAAACCGTATTAGGGAAAGGCGTGTGAATGTAGATGACATCGCCAATCACTAAGGGACCACCCTCATGTCCACGTAATACACCCGTTGAAAAAGACCATGCAGGCTGCAAATTTTTAACGTTTTTGGCAGTAATCTGGTCTAATTCACTATAACGAGTTCCCGCATAGTTACCTAATGCAGTCGCCCAGTTAGCAGGGTCTTTTGTTAATTTTTCAACGCCGCTATTTGCAGTTGAAATAGCAGGTGCAGCAAGTAGAGCCGCTACTGATGACGCAAGTAGCAAACTCTTTAATGGATTCTTCATATAATTCCTCCAAAGATTCTATTTAATAATAGATCCGTTTTTGTTGTTGTTAAGACTAATATTAGTTTTAAGCTTTATTGAAATGACTGTAATTTTGATCCCGAGCTACGGGTTATTGCAACCACTTCAACTTACTTAATCTAATGATTTTGACGTAAAAGTCAACTTTTACCTAGGATGATAGCTTTAGTTTAGTGTGATACATGACTATAAATCTAGGCTAAGCCATTGGTAAAGAATAAATTATTCTACTAATTTTAACTTCATGATTAGAATTTTTATATGAGATTATTGTGACCTCTACGGTGGCTTATAATTATTTCAAGTTTACCGATGAATCGTAACCCAGCATTATGTACAGAGAAGGAGCTTTGCTGGGTTACGATTTTCTTGCTGCGCAAAAAAAATCTAATCCAGCTTACAGAGTAATCTATTGATTTTTAAATTAATAAACCCTTAGTTTAACGGAAATGAAGGAGGCTGTGGAAATGATAAGGTGGATTATTTTTTGCAAGTTGCCTTTAGTTAGCGAATGCATATAAGCATGTTTTGTTTCCTGAGTCCTCTCATAGCAGTGTTGCCCGAACATGTATTACCAGACAAGGCTTGAAAACAAGAGTTGCTTGCCCTTTTTTGAGTGAGTGGGTTATTATTGGCAAGTTACTTTAGGTAACTCGCAATAAATAACCGACCCATCTTGCTAGTCTTTTTGTTCATCTTCTGCGTGGTAGAAACAGTTTCGTAGCCAGCTATGCGCCTATTTCTACTAATGGAAGACAAACAAAAATCCTGCGCAACATGGGTAGTTTATTTATTGCGCGTTACCTTAAATGAAAGTGCCATAATATACTATGTTATTCTCGACAGGTTGCAGAACGAGAGAACATCTACAATAAACTGAATAAATAGTACAACTATAATGGATAGTAAACAACAAATTTCTGATTTTTTTGCAGCGGACGGTGCACTGGCAAAAGTTATTCCGGGCTATTTACCGCGTGCTGCACAAGTAGAAATGGCAACAGCCGTTGCTCAAAGTATCGAAGACAAAGAACATGTTATTGTTGAAGCAGGGACGGGGACGGGGAAAACGTTTGCTTATCTGATACCCGCTATTTTGTCCGGTAAAAAAGTAATTGTTTCCACCGGTACAAAAAACCTGCAAGATCAATTGTTCAATAAAGATGTTCCGCTGATACGTCAGGCAATCACAGTGCCCTTTAAAGCTGCATTATTAAAAGGGCGGGCAAACTATCTATGCACCTACAGATTGCAGCTAGCAGTACACACTAACCTCGGTTTTAGCCGTGAAGATGCGGCGGCTTTAGCAAAAATACACAAATGGTCTAAAAGTACGCGTAGTGGTGATACGGCTGATATGCACGAAGTCATGGAAACTAATCCAGTCTGGGCGCAAGCAACGTCGACTCGTGACAATTGTTTAGGTCAGGAATGCCCTGAGCATGCTGAATGCTTTTTAATGAAAGCAAGAAAGAAAGCACAAGATGCACACTTGATTGTCGTCAATCATCATTTGCTGTGTGCTGACTGGTCTATCAGAGAAACGGGTTTTGGTGAATTGCTACCTAATGCGGACGTGGTCATTATTGATGAAGCTCACCAATTAGCCGATACTGCATCCAATTTTTTAGGCCTTTCTTTGGGGTCAAAACAAATGGCTGATTTAGCCAATGATGCCTTGATGGAGTATCATCAGGATGCTAAGGATATGCCTGATTTGCGGGTTGCATGTGAAAACCTGGAACATGAAATTAAAGATATGCGTTTAGCCTTTGGTGTGGATATGACACGAGGCGACTGGAAGGAATTAGAGGCTAACCCAAAAATTATGGACGGTTTGCTTCGTTTGCAAGAGCATCTGGACGCTTTAGCAGATCAGTTGGAACTTGCTTCAGTGCGCAGTAAAGGTCTGGAAGCCTGCTTTAAACGCGCGGAAGAGTTAGAGGCGCAGTTTAAAAATATCTTGCAGGATAATAGTGGCAAATGGGTACGTTGGTATGAAACACATAAAAAATCTTTTACTTTAAGCTTGACGCCGCTAGATGTGGCCGCTGAATTTCAAGCATTTATGGCGCAGCATAGCGCTTCATGGGTCTTTACTTCGGCAACGCTGAGTGTAGCACAGAATTTTGATTATTTTGCGCGCAATCTAGGGATTAGCAATGCTAAGAGCTATAGCTGGGAAAGTCCTTTTGACTTTCCCAATCAATCCTTGTTTTATCACCCAAAAGGTTTACCTCAACCGAATTCCCCTGATTTTGTAGAGCAGGTAGTTGAAGTCGCTATCCCTGTGATCAATGCCAGTAAAGGACGTACGTTTTTCTTATTTACCAGTCATAGAGCGTTAAGAGCAGCTGCGAAAATATTAGAAAATAGAATAAAATATCCCCTATTAATACAAGGTGACAAACCTAAAGCGATTTTGCTGGATGATTTCAAACAAAAAGGGAATGCGGTATTACTGGGTACGGCTAGTTTTTGGGAGGGGATTGATGTACGGGGTAAAGCGCTATCCACCGTTATTATTGATAAATTACCTTTTTCATCACCAGGTGATCCGGTGTTAAAAGCGCGTCTGGAAGCGATGGAAAAACAAGGACGAAAACCTTTTATGGAATATCAATTACCGACAGCGGTTATTTCTTTAAGGCAGGGGGTAGGGCGGTTAATTCGGGATGTAAATGATCGTGGGGTTTTGTTATTATGTGATCCGCGCTTATTAAAAAAATCCTATGGGCATATGTTTTTAAACAGCGTGCCAGCGATGCGCAGGACCAGGGATATTAAGGATGTTGAAGCGTTTTTTGCAGAGGAAGAGTGATTGTCGTTTATCAATACCTTCGCCAAATTTTAAAAAATCATTTACCATGAAGGACATGAAGTCTTTTAAATCAATAGGTTGTAATGTGATTTAGATTGCCCGCTTAGAGCTTGATAACGATTTGTTTTTCTTCAGTTTCTTCATGCTCTTCATGGTGTATTCAGTTTTTGGCGAAGGTATTGGTTTATAGATTGTATTAATTACTTGAATAGGAGGGGTAGGGTCAATGTCAGTAAGTTAAGTAAATAAAGTATCATTGTATAGACTTTCAGGTATTTAATTTCCAAACCTTATTTCATAAATGACTGAAAAACATGACATTTAATTTTTTAAAGGGGAATTTATTTATCTGAGAATCTATATTACTTTTATTTTAAATAAAAAATGGACTTTTCGTTCCGGCACTAGGTATCAAAGTTAGAGTCTTTTTAACAAATGTTGAGTATCGAAGATGATCACAGATAAGCAATGGCAGATTAATCCAGATAAAGGTAAAGCCCTGATGCTAGCGCAACGTGAAATTGCTGTATTTGTTTACGATGCTGTAAAGCTTGAAGGTATCCACTTTACTTTGCCAGAAATTCAGACACTGCTAGAAGGCATTACTGTCGGGGGTCATAAAGTGAATGATCAGCAAATTGCTATTAATCAAGGTCAAGCCTGGCGAGCTCTTTTTTCTGCAATTAAACATGGAACATTTCAGGTAACTGTTGAGTCTGTTTGTCAGTTACATGCTATTGCGGCAAAAGAGGAGGCATTAGAATGGGGGCAATTTCGTTCGGGTGGAGTGACTATTGCAGGGACTGAATATATGCCGCCTAGAGCAGATAAACTAATAGCATTATTTAATAATATGGCAACAGACCTTATTGCATTGGAAGATATATACGATCAAGCCATTTTTGCATTTTTGATGATGGCAAGGTGTCAGTTTTTCTATGATGTGAATAAACGCATGGGTCGTTTTATGATGAATGGAATTTTATTGAATGCAGGTTATCCTGCGATAAATTTACCGGCAAAGCGGCAGCTTGAGTTTAATCAACTTATGCTAAGCTTTTATCAGTCTGGTATTCAGCAGCCTATGAATCAATTTATGCGATCGTGTCTTGATCATAGGGTTATTAAGATAATGCAAGAGTAGCTTGGTTTTTCTCTGCTGTTACCAGTGGGGAGTGCATGACATAACGTGTGAAACCTTTGCGAGACGGGATATTCTCCTCGTTTCAAATTATTTAAAGTTTGATGCACACGGGATTATTTTGTATTACACCCGTAGGTATCGAGGCAGTTCCAGCAACCATACACACGTATGATTGCCAGGTTTTTCAATGCTGTGTTGAGAATTTAGATAATACTGGCTCGACTACTCGGGCTCTTCTCCTCCTACAGTGCTTGTACCAGGAAGTGTTGCCGCAACCTCTTTTTCAGTATGACCACAGTCAGGGTGTTCAAATCCTGCTGTACCTTCACCTGTCTCGCCAGCGTAAATAATTGCGTCATTACCTGCAGGACTTGGGCCAGCTGGTACAAAATCAAAGCCAGAAGCATTACGGATGCGCCATGCAATATTGTGGTCGGCACAAGATGAGTCACCACTTACACCCAGTCCACCGAGTAATATGCCTTCAGAACTGTATAAAGCAAGGCCGCCGCCAAAGACATTGATGCCGCCAATTTTCAGACCCACCATTGGGTCACTTGTTGTACCGTAGTCATCGAAGTCACCACCATAAGCAACGGCAACATCAACTGGGTTACTTTCTTGTAGCCCATAAAGACTTCCGCCATTCTGAGTGGCCTGATGAAGGTTTGCGGATGAGAGAGCAAATCCTGGTAAGCTGAAAGCATTCGCTGTATTGGCTTTTTGTGCCGAAATAGCACGACTGCCTGGCCATTGATCACCCGTTTCATCGCCTGAAAAAGCGACGGCACAGACTTCACCGGCACGATTGACCACAGTTGCCCACATATGGAAACCAAAGCCACCATTGCCTTCAGCTTGCGCATCTATTAACAAATCTTTGAGAATGGTTTGTATACCAATTTTAGAGGCATCATTAGAGCAAATATCAATTACAGCATCCGCTGAAACTGAGCCAGCAGCGAGTAATAAGCTAATGCTGAGTGCAGTTTTGTTTATTTTTATATTCATTAAATAACCTTATTATTGCGTTTGATAAAGTTTAAGCATAGTTTAATCATTGTTTTAATGCCAATATTTTTTTAAAAGTATCAGTTAATTATATAACTCTAACGATAGGAACGAGAATTCAATAACACCTGAGTCTGACGTGTCTTTTGACCCCATAGCCGCGCTAGAAAAACAATTTGGGAATGGAAATAAAATAACGTGTGCATTTAACGTAGGATTTTTGTTCGTCTTCAATGCGCGTAAATAAGCGCATAGCAGGCTACGTAACTCTTTGCGCAACAAATAAAACGGACAAAAAGACACAAAAATGTGCAAGTTATAAAATCCCCATTTCTAGGGAGATGGTAAAATATAGTTATCCAGAAATGGCATGAAATCGGGGTTAGAAAGTGTTGAATAATAGTTCCGCGTAGGTTAGGTAACTCGCAATAAATAAACCACCCATATTGCGCAGGGTTTTTGTTCGTATTCAAGGCGTAGAAATAGGCGCATAGCTGGCTACGTAACTATTTCTACAACACTGAATATGGACAAAAAGACAAGCAAGATGGGTGGGTTATTTGGTAGTGGGTCAAACCTGTGATTATTGTTTAGTTACAAGTTATGCAATAGTCCGAGATATAAGGGGTTAACGTAATAGGGAGAATATTAAAACCACAGGTTTGACCCACTGCCGGTTATTTATTGCGAGTTGCCTTAGGGTTCGTGCCTCACCTATAACCTACATTGCTAATATGTGTGTGTTTGGGATCCCTTCCTTTTCCAGTGGACACTCTTGGAAAAAACTCTTGCAAACGCGTGTGATTCCGGCAAGAATCACGCCAATCTTAAATATAGCAAGAGCCCCACTTTATCAAATTCACCAGACGCAAAAACCTAGACACTCAAACCCGTTTAAATATTGTCATACTCGCCTTATCCTGCGAAGGAGTCTATGGTAAGAACAGCACTTTCACGGCACTATAACATATCAAGATCCTTTCTCTATCAAATGATTGGTTCAGCGGAGCGGTACTGTGCTTGAATGAACGCCTGAGTGACTACCAAGAAATTGATCTCCCTCCACACCGTTTAAAGCTTGATTCTGCCATCGTTTTGCTACGACTAGCGGGGAATGTATCTCTGTCACTCG
>CAYZUM010000020.1:0-19955 GCA_964481455.1 uncultured Methylomonas sp.
TAATAAAGTCGAATTTGGACGAGACATTCATGCCTAATAACAGATTTGACCCACCCCCCCTTATCGCTTCATAAAGAGAGATATAAATTCTCAACCATTCATATTCCAGCGTTCGGAAGCGAGCACTCTACTCACGGGGGTCATGTGGGGCCAAAAGCTCCCCCGCTTCCGAATGGAAACCTGTGCCAAGATAATATATGGATTTTTTACTGAAAGACTATACAAATACTGACAACAGTATATTGTTTCCCCTTTCCCTCTATAAACCACGCAATAAATCCCGCTGAATATCCTCAATATTTTCTAGACCGACTGAAACGCGTACCAGATTTTCTTTAATCCCAGCCTGTAATCTTACTTCAGGTGACAAACGGCCATGAGTGGTACTGGCAGGATGGGTAATAGTAGATTTAACATCCCCTAAATTCGCAGTAATAGACAACATCTGAGTCGCATCAATCAATTTCCAGGCCTGTTCTTTGCCACCTTTTAATTCAAAACTGACGACCGCACCAAAATGACTTTGTTGCTGCTTTGCTAGTTCATGCTGAGCATGAGATTCAAGTCCGGGGTAGTGGACTTTTTCAACAGCAGCTTGCCCTTCCAGCCACTTCGCTAATTTAAAAGCAGCATCACAATGCGCTTTCATTCGAACAGCAAGGGTTTCGAGTCCAGATAGAAATACCCATGCATTAAATGCGCTCATCGTTGCCCCACCAGTCCGTAAATAAGGATAAATTGCATTTTCAATAATCTCTTCACTCGCAATTACTGCCCCCCCCACACAACGTCCCTGCCCGTCTAAATATTTAGTTGCAGAATGCACAACGATATCAGCACCTAAGGTTAGAGGTTTTTGCATAATCGGAGTACAAAAAACATTATCAACAACGAGTAAGCAACCTTTCATGTGTGCAATTTCTGCCAAAGCCTGAATATCAACCAGTTCCATCAAGGGATTAGACGGTGTTTCTACAAATAAAAATTGGGTATTGGGCTGTATAGCCGCACTCCATACCTCTAGATTAGATAATTCAACAAAAGTTGTTTTAACACCAAATTTAGCAAAATAATTCTCGAAGGTGAGCACTGTGTTGCCAAAGACACTGCGTGAGCACACCACATGATCACCTGCTTTTAACAAACTCATCCCTATTGCCATAATTGCCGCCATACCGGACGCAAAGGCAAGACAGCGATCACCTTGTTCCATTAACGCTAGGCGCTGCTGAAAGGTCTCTACCGTCGGGTTGGTAAAACGAGAGTAAATATTTCCCGGCTGCTGACGAGAAAAACGCAAAGCCGCTTCTTCCGCACTTTTAAAAACATAGCTCGAAGTCATATAAACAGGCATACTATGCTCACCTTCATGAGTGCGTTGATGCCCTGCTCTAATCGCTTGAGTTTCTGCTGAATAATCGTTCCAATCTATATCTGTCATGTGTTTATTTTTTATATTCCTTGCTCAATCTATACTTTAATCAGTCATCATTCATAATGTTATTATAACTGAGGTAACGCGCAATCAATAAACGCCCCATATTGCGCAGGATTTTTGTTTGTCTTCCATGAGTAGAAATAGGCGCATAGCTGGCTACGAACCTGCTTCTATCAAAAAGAAGACAAATAAAAAGACTAGCAAGGTGGGTGGGTGTTGCGAGTTACCTAACTATCATTAAAACGAAACCGCTAAGCAATCTGTACTATACTTCAGCACTTCCCATATCATGATGAATTATTCACAGGCTCTGTAATGACTAACGCGCCTCGTCTTTAACAAGACTGCCTTAATGTTAACAATATATTGTCCTAAGCTTTACCATGAATAGCAAGTATGAATACACCGATTAACATTGATCTAGCCGCTCAAACATTAGGCAACTTTCTAAAAAACACCCAATCAAGCATCGTGACAGCTGAGTCCTGCACAGGAGGATGGTTAGCACAAAGCATTACGGCTATTGCTGGCAGCTCAGCCTGGTTTGACCGTGGTTTTATTAGCTATAGTAATCTTTCCAAAGCTGAGATGCTGAATGTTCAGAGTGAAACGCTGGATAAATTTGGTGCTATCAGCGCAGAAGTCGCAAGGCAAATGGTGCAAGGAGCACTGCTGAATAGCCGGGCTGATTATGCTATTGCTATCACTGGAATTGCAGGCCCAACAGGTGGTACAGCTCAAAAACCAGTAGGAACCGTCTATATTGCCTGGCAAAAAAGAACTCGATCAGCGGTTATATCATTAGAGCATTTTAAAGGTGATAGACTGCAAATTCGGCGACAAGCCGTTTATAAAGCACTAAACATCATCACAGACAATAAATCTGCAAATAAACCATCATAACCGTATAATGCGGCATAGAACACAGTTTTTCACCCACTAATCATAGCCTACGAGCGAAAAATGATCGATTTAATTTTTGATGTCCTGCCGCAAATTCATGGCGGAGGCGACCACCAGGGTATTGGAGCAGTAAAAGGTCTGGAAGCCTTTTTAACCTTTATAGAGTCACTGACAACAAAAAGCCCTGCGGAAATTTTCGCGGCTATCATGCCAGGCATTAGCACAATGGATAATATCCACCCGTTACTGGTTCATTTTCCTATTGTTTTATTGACCGTTTTTTTCATTGCCGACACATTGGGGGGTCTATTGTCAAAAACTGCCTGGCGTAAATTTGCCACACCGACCCTCTATTTAGGAACATTTTTTTCATTGCTAACCGTTGCGGCGGGGTTTCAAGCGGCCTATTCTGCACCGCATAATGATGCCACTCATGCCATTATGTTACGCCATCAAGCATTTGGCATCACGGTGACAGTATTAGCACTCATTTTATCATTACGCCGATATTTTGCAGCAGATGACTTTTTAAAAACTAAAACCTACGGTCATTTTGCCATTTCTACACTATTGGTTTTGCTCCTGACCTTAGGCGCTGATTTAGGTGGATTTATGGTTTACCAATACGGGGTAGCTGTTGCCCCGGTGATGCAAAAAAAGACAACTGATATTGTGCAGCAACCTCCACACCCACACAGTCATACTCATAACTTAGCTGAACATTCTCATAGTCATGATACCCCCCCTATTGACACATATGATATAGCGATTCCAGTTGAAATTGAAGATAGCACAGCCCATACGCATAGCCATGGTGAGCATGGACATACACATTAAATTCGTAGCAGCGGCCTTTAGCCTCGAAATTAAAAGGGTATATTGCTATAGTTTGTCAGATAAATAACTTGTCTTTGTAGAACGGAGACTTCCCTTTGAGCGATGGTCTCCCGTTATGTTTTTCTTAAAGTCTCTATATCACAGCGAAAGACCGCTTATTCGGGCTTGCAAACTATATCACTGGCATCAGGAAAATCTCTTAAGCGATTTCTTCTCTTCTAGAGACAGTTTCAATATGGTATTCTAATCGGCTTAATTGCCAAATCTTGTGTTTAAAATGAAACGAACCCGCGTTAAAATATGTGGTTTTAAATCGGTAAAGCAAGCCGTTTTCGCTGCTCAGGCTGGTGCCGATGCAATCGGCCTGGTTTTTTACCCTGATAGTCCCCGACAAGTCTCGATCAATAAAGCACAGGAAATTGTGGCAGCACTGCCAGCCTTTACCACCGTTGTGGCGCTTTTTGTTGATGCAACAGAAGCGCACATAAGAAACGTATTAGATCAAGTGCCCATAGGCTTGTTACAGTTTCATGGTGATGAATCTGCGGCCGCCTGTAGGCTCTATGCCAAACCTTATATTAAAGCCATTAGAATGCGTACTGACACCAACCTTCAGGCATTAACAACTGAATTTCATGATGCAGCTGGCATACTACTGGATGCCTATCATGCGCAGACAAAAGGTGGCACAGGCACGCAATTTGACTGGGATTTGATTCCGGCAGATTGTGCCATTCCCCTCATTCTTGCTGGCGGCTTAGGTGCACACAACGTTGCCGAAGCAATACGCCGGGTTAAACCTTATGCTTTAGATGTCAGCAGTGGCGTAGAAATGGCAAAAGGCATCAAAGATAATCATAAAATAGTAGCATTTTTAACCGAGGTTTACCAAAGTGACAGAAACAACTAATTCATACAATATGCCAGATGATCGGGGCCATTTCGGCCCCTATGGCGGCATATTTGTTGCAGAGACGTTAATTCCGGCTGTCGAGGAGCTGAACCACGCATACCAAAAATATATGACTGATGCGGAGTTTCTGGCAGAACTAGATAAAGATTTCCAGTTTTATGTAGGGCGCCCTTCTCCACTTTATCATGCTGAACGTTGGACGCGTGAATTAGGAGGCGCACAGATTTACCTGAAACGTGAAGACTTAAACCATACTGGTGCGCATAAAATCAATAATACCATTGGTCAGATCTTATTAGCCAAACGCATGGGCAAGACACGCATTATTGCTGAAACGGGTGCCGGACAGCATGGCGTTGCAACGGCAACTGTCTGTGCGCGACTCGGACTGGAATGTGTTGTCTACATGGGGGAAGTCGATATTGCCAGACAGGCACTCAATGTTTACCGTATGCAATTATTAGGTGCGAAAGTCGTTTCTGTCACATCAGGCTCCAAAACATTGAAAGATGCCTTAAACGAAGCGATTCGTGATTGGGTCACAAATGTAGATAATACTTTTTACATTATTGGGACTGCGGCTGGCCCTGCCCCGTACCCTGCAATGGTCAGAGATTTTCAATCTATTATTGGTCGTGAAGCAAAACAGCAATGCCTGGCACAGGCAGGAAAGCTTCCTGATGCTTTAGTTGCCTGTATTGGTGGCGGCTCAAATGCCATTGGCTTATTCCATCCTTTTATTAATGATGCAACCGTTAAAATGATTGGTGTTGAAGCAGCGGGGGATGGTATAGAAACGGGCCGCCATGCCGCACCATTGTGCGCAGGTCGCCCAGGCGTTTTACACGGAAATCGTACTTATCTAATGGAGGATGATGATGGTGAAATCATTGAAACTCATTCTATCTCTGCTGGTCTGGATTACCCAGGCGTTGGCCCCGAACATGCATGGCTAAAAGATATTGGTCGTGCTGAATATGTCAGTATTACGGATGATGAAGCCATAGAAGGTTTTCACGCCTTGACTAAAATGGAGGGTATTATTCCTGCCTTGGAATCCAGCCATGCAATGGCTTATACCTTAAAACTAGCCCCGACCCTGCGACAAGATGAAATTTTGATTGTGAATTTATCAGGACGCGGTGACAAAGACATCCATACTATGGCAGAACGTGAGGGAATTCAAATATGAGCCGTTTAGCCATAAAATTTGCCGAATTTAAAAAATCTGGTCGTAAAGCTTTAATTCCTTTTATTACTGCCGGTGATCCGCATCCTGATTTTACTGTCCCTATGATGCATGCCATGGTAGAAGCAGGTGTGGATATTATTGAGTTAGGTGTACCGTTTTCAGATCCAATGGCAGATGGCCCCGTTATTCAGCGCGCCAGTGAACGCGCTTTAGCGCACAACATGAGCTTGCGTCATACATTAGAAATTGTAAGTGACTTTAGAAAGAGCAATCAAGAAACGCCAGTTGTTTTAATGGGCTATGCAAACCCTGTTGAAGCTATGGGGTATGAAGCTTTTGCACTGGCGGCTGAGAATGCGGGCGTTGATGGCGTTTTAACGGTAGACCTGCCCCCTGAAGAAGCACATGAATGCGCCAACCTACTCAATACTCATCATATTGATCAAATTTTTTTACTTGCACCGAATAGTAGTTGCGAAAGAATTAAAAAAATGGATGCAGTCGGTAGCGGTTTTCTGTATTACGTATCCGTTAAAGGAGTCACAGGTGCGGGTCATCTGGATACCAGCGATGTAAAAAACAAACTGATTGATATCCGTGCCAATACTCAACTCCCTATTAGCATTGGCTTTGGCATTAAAGATGCGGAGACGGCAAAAATTATTGCAGGTTTAGGCGATGCTGTAGTTGTCGGTAGTGCATTAATCAGTAAAATAGAGGAAAATTTAGATTCTCCCGAGAAAGCTAAACACGAAATCATCGAATTATTAAAATCCATGCGCCTAGCAATGGATCATCAAGGTTAAAGACGGAGCAGAGTATGAGTTGGTTTGAAAAATTAGTCCCTTCTACCATTAAAAAAGATTCCGACAGTAAAAAAACAGCTGTACCCGAAGGCTTATGGAATAAATGCTCTTGTTGTAATGCCATTTTATATAACAGTGAGTTAGAAAAGAACTTCAATGTTTGCCCCAAGTGTGATCATCATATGCGTATTGATGCAAAGCGTCGCCTGGATTTATTCCTTGATCCAGAAGGACGTGAAGAAATTGGTGCAAACCTGAAGCCAGTCGACCCCTTAAAATTCAAAGATAGTAAAAAATATAAAGACCGCATTAATCAGGCTCAGAAAAAAACCAAAGAAAACGATGCATTACTTGTCATGACCGGTACTTTGCAAGGCAAACCCATCGTCGCTGCTGCGTTTAACTTTAACTTCATGGGTGGCTCTATGGGCTCCGTTGTTGGAGAGCGCTTTGTACGCGGTGTTAACAAAAGCCTGGAAACGGGCGCTCCCTTCATAGTCTTTACTGCGAGTGGTGGCGCACGTATGCAAGAGTCATTATTTTCTTTATTTCAAATGAGCAAAACGAGTGCGGCATTAACCAGACTTTCTAACGCCTCAATTCCTTATATCTCCTTTATGACCGACCCAACCATGGGTGGTGTATCGGCTAGTTTAGCAATGCTGGGAGATATCAATGTTGCCGAACCTAACGCTTTAATTGGATTTGCTGGGCCACGCGTGATTGAACAAACGGTGCGAGAAAAATTACCCGAAGGTTTTCAGCGAAGCGAATTTCTACTAGAACATGGCGCAATTGACATGATCATGGATCGGTGCAATATTCGTCAAGAAATTGCTTCAATTTTAGCGATTCTTATGGCCAGTCGTGCGGCATAAAAATTAGCCTTTCCCTATTTAATCTGCTATTTTTTCGTGTCTATCAATGCGTTTTGTATTAGCTGATGGGCACGCCCCCCTTGAACGCCTAATTAATCTTCACTAAACCACTTTAACTGTAACCCTTTTATTATGCACTTTGACTCCTTAAAAGGTTGGTTAAACTGGCAAGAAACTCTACACCCGAAAACGATAGACCTTGGCCTGGAAAGAGTGGCAAAAGTTTTTAAACGCCTTAGACACCAAGAGACAAAACCTGTCACTATTACCGTTGCAGGAACGAATGGAAAAGGCTCTAGCATTGCTTTTCTGGAAGCAATATATCGAGCACAAGGCTTGAAAGTGGGGGCATACACTTCACCTCATATCATTAAGTATAACGAGCGTATTAAAATAAAGGGAGTCGCCGTTTCTGATCAGCTTATTTGTGCTAGTTTTGAACGCATAGAAGCCGTCAGGCATAATGTGTCTCTCAGCTATTTTGAATTTGGTACTTTAGCGGCTCTGGATATTTTTTCTCGTGCCAATGTTGACATACAATTACTAGAGGTCGGCTTAGGCGGCCGTCTGGATGCTGTCAATCTAGTGGATGCGGACGCAACGATTATTACCAGCATTAGCATTGATCATACCGCCTGGCTTGGTGAAACACGAGAGGCAATTGCCTCTGAAAAAGCAGGGGTGTTTCGCCATAACATTGCTGCTATCGTGAGTGATTTACATCCACCGCGAACCTTAATCGACTATGCAGAAAAAATTCAGGCACCACTCATGCTCATAGGTCATGCGTTTGATTATAAAAAATCCAACAGCCATTGGGCATGGCATAACCACAGTACACAATTAGACACTCTTCCTCCTCTGCCGCTAAAGGGCGAGCACCAATATAGAAATGCTTCTGCCGTGTTAACCGCTGTCCAGACCCTGCAAGATAAAATCCCTGTGTCTGAACAAGCGATTAAACAGGGCCTAAGTAACATTAATTTGCCAGGCCGCTTTCAGATAATACACTCTAAGCCGTTAGTTTTACTGGATGTCAGCCATAATCTACAAGCAGCACAAGCGTTAATCGAGTATTTACAAATAGAATTTCAACAGACGCCTATTCATGCCATTTTTACGATGATGAATGATAAAGATCTCTCCGGTGTCATTAAGCTAATGCAACCGTTTATCAAGCATTGGTATATATCCCCTCTGGACAACCCACGTACTTATAAAAGCAAGGATATTCAGAATGCCTTTATAAACTGTCAGATTAGCCAGGTAAGCACTGACTTTAAGGATTTTATTTCAACTTTTCAAGCAGCTAAGGCAGGATCTCTTAACGATAATGGTTTAATTCTCGTCTTTGGTTCTTTTTTTCTAGTATCTGAATATCTGAGCCTTTTTAGCGAATCTCTAGAGAGTAAACCATAAGGAAAATAGCATGAATGAAACATTAAAACAAAGAATTGTAGGTGCCGCTGTGATAACAGCCATTGCAGCTATTTTTATCCCAATGTTATTTGATAATCCCCTATCAGATGCTGATCTTTACTCTAATGAACTTTCGTTACCACAAGCACCCGAAAATAACATGCAGGAAGTACTGGATAGCATTCCCAAAACACGCAATGAAGTACTTTCTCAACCGATCCCCGCCCAAGTTGACTTGCAAAGCAAAGCAATACAAAAATCTATCCAGGAAACGGATATTAAAGGCTGGATTATTCAAGTAGGCAGCTTTAGTCAGGAAAAAAATGCCAATGAATTCAGGGATAAATTACGTAAAAACAAATTTACCGCTTATGTTGATTCGATCACAACTCATAAACACGGTACTTTATATCGCTTACGAGTTGGCCCAGAACTGGATGAAAAAAGAGCCTTAAAAACCCAGAAACTGCTAGAATCACGCTATAAAATCAAAACCCTTTTGGCCTCTGAATAAGGTGAAAAAATGATCTGGATAGACTACGCTATTATAGGCTTAATTAGTATTTCTCTTATTATCGGCTTATTCAGAGGCTTGATGAGTGAAGCATTTGCCTTAGTTTCCTGGGGTGTTGCTTTCTGGGTTGGCCTAACCTTTAGTACCCCTTTTGCAACTTTATTAGAAAACTCCATCGCAGACCCCAGTACAAGAATAGCCGCTGCCTTTATCGCTCTTTTCTTGTTAACGCTTATATTGGGAGCGATCATTAATAAATTACTCAGTGTTCTGATCGATAAAACAGGGTTATCAGGGACTGACCGAATAGCTGGCTTAATTTTTGGCATTGCCAGGGGCATGTTTCTAATTGTCATACTAGTCATGCTTGCGGGTCTAACACCTTTGCCCGAAAGTACATGGTGGAAAGAATCACAGCTTATTCCAGTGTTTCAAACTTTGGCTGTCTGGTTAAAGATGCATATGCCTGAAGGGATAGCAAATTATTTAAACTATTCATAAGGAATGGGCACTAATTTCGTGCCCGCCCCTAGGAGCGGGAATAAAATAACGTGTGCATTTGACACAGGATTTTTGTTTGTCTTCGAGGCTCGGAAACAGGCGCGTAGCTAGTTACGTAACTGTTTCCGCAACAAAGAAAACGGACAAAAAAACGGTAGTGGGTGAAATCTGTTATTTTGCAATTTATTTCATCCTCAATAATTTAGCGACAGGCTAATAGTCGCGCAATAAAGAATCTGTTTTTCAGTATTCTGAAAACAGAGAAAATAACAGTTTTAACCCACTACCAAAAAAGCAAGGTGGGTGGGTTATTTGTTGCGAGTTACCTAAGAAGCGAGGATTTCATAATACCCGAAAGTATGGCGCAGTATTTTGGCTTCACAGGCGTGTTAGAAAAACAGGCGCATTGCAGGCTATATAAGTACTCAAGCAAAATTGATTTAACCTTTTTGAAAAAGTATAAAATCTCCAATTTTCAGTGTAATTTTTGGAAATTTGAATATATTTTTACAAAAAAATAGAAAATATTAACTAAAGTCATGAATTTCTACCCTCATAATTTTAGTTAAAATAATAATGCCTAAGTACTTAATTGCTTTTCTAGCATGGCTGGAGAGTTAAAAGACAAGTCAGACTCGGGTATTATTGAATTCTCGTTCCTAAACACCTTTAAATCAGGAAATAACATGTGTGGTATTGTCGGGATTGTTTCCCACAAAAATGTAAATCAGGAACTCTATGATGCACTGACTGTGTTACAACACAGAGGACAGGATGCAGCGGGGATTGTGACATGTGAAAGAGGACGTTTACATTTGCGTAAAGATAATGGCTTAACGCGAGATGTTTTTACCAGTGAACAAATGATGAAACTCAAGGGCAACATGGGAATTGCTCACGCACGTTATCCTACGGCAGGCTGTTCAAGCTCATCCGAAGCACAACCTTTTTATGTTAACTCTCCCTTTGGCATCACCCTGGCCCACAATGGAAACCTGACCAATACTGAAGCTTTGAAAAAAGAACTCTTTATTGAAGACCAGCGTCACTTAAATACTAATTCTGACTCAGAAGTATTACTCAATATTTTTGCTCATGAATTACAGAAACTGGGCAAACTAGAGCTGAATAAAGAAGATATATTCAAAGCGGTCAAAGGCGTCCACCGCCGCTGCAAAGGAGCCTATGCCGTCGTCATAATGATTCCAAACATCGGTGTCATTGGTTTTAGGGACCCCCACGGCATTCGCCCTATTGTCTTCGGCAAACGCGAAACTGAAAAAGGTTCTGAATTTATGATTGCCTCAGAAAGTGTCGCACTGGATGTTCTGGGGTTTGAACTTATCCGTGATATAGATCCAGGGGAAGCAGTATTTATTGAAGAGTCAGGCTTATTACATACGCAACAATGTGCCGACATGAGCAAACATTGCCCTTGCATATTTGAATACGTCTATTTTGCCCGACCCGATTCCATTATTGATAATATATCCGTTTATAAAGCACGCTTACGTATGGGTGACAAGCTGGCAGAGAAAATCCTCAGGGAATGGCCTGAGCATGACATAGACGTGGTCATCCCTATTCCTGATACCAGCCGTACCTCCGCCTTACAAATGGCTTATACGCTAAATGTTAAATTCCGTGAAGGCTTTATGAAAAATCGCTATATTGGGCGAACATTCATCATGCCGGGCCAGCAGATGCGTAAAAAATCAGTACGTCAAAAACTGAATGCTATCGGCCTGGAATTTGAAGGTAAAAATGTTCTTCTGGTCGATGACTCCATTGTCCGTGGTACGACATCGGAACAAATCATACAAATGGCGCGTGATGCAGGAGCCAAAAAAGTATACTTCGCCTCAGCGGCTCCAGCAGTGCGCTATCCGAATGTATATGGCATTGATATGCCAGCTGCACATGAATTAGTTGCTCATAATCGCAGCGAAGATGAAATTTGCACCGTCTTAGGTGCTGACAAATTAATTTATCAAGATCTGGAAGACTTAATTGACTCAGTACAAAAAGGGAATACTAAAATCAAACAGTTTGATACCTCCTGCTTTGATCATCAATATATTACTGGCGATATAGATGACAAATATTTACAAAACATTGAGGCGCTACGTAATGATGCCGCTCAATCAGACAAACATATAGACACTGCAATTATTGATATGCATAACTCTAATTAATGACCACTATTTTCTAAAAAAACCTGGCACATTTTTCATAACATCCTGTTTATTTAAATTCCTGAATTCGTATAATATTGCCCAGATAGTTATTTTTTAATATTATACTAATAAGGGACATCTAAAAAGAGAAAATTATTTTAACGTCTAGAGTCAGTACTTCGATAGCCTAGGTGCATGCCCCTAACCAAACTCAATAAATCGATCAGCCACTAACATCGCCTCTACCCATTGTCCCAATCCGGCAATACGAAATCCATCCGCCACATCATTATCTTTTTTCCCTAACCTATTTGCCTCAGAAGATTCTAACAAGCCACGCCGTTGTGCAGCTGAAATACAAACGACCAGATCAACATTATATTCCCCCGCTAAAGCACTCCAGCGAGCCGTACTCTGAATGTCATCATCAGGGGATATCGCATAGCGGAAAGCATGATAAATCCCTTCATGATAAAAAAAAACCCGCACAACTTCGTGTCCCATCTCTAAAGCACATTTAATAAATTGATAGGCTGTTTCCCCAGTATTAGACTGAAAGGGACTGGAATTAATTTGTATTGCGTATTTCATAGTCATATCGTGTCATGAAACAGGAAAGATAATCTAACATTAAGTACAATACCAAGGCTAGCAAAGTAAAATTAAGTTTAAGGTATTTTGTCATTGTATACTGCAAACAACGCATAACTCCACATGAAGCCAAATAAGAATCAGCTTACTATTTCACTATTAATACTCATTTTCCTAGTCATGGGTATCAGTCAAGCAGATGAAATCATATTACCTGATATGGGGGATTCTACAGGAACACTTATCTCCCCTGCTCAGGAAAAAATACTCGGCGAATCATTCTTTCGCAACATACGCTCACAGCTTGAGATCAGCTATGACCCTGATATACAAAATTACATTCAAAGCATAGGCCAAAAGCTCGCCGCGAATAGTGACAACCCCACACAAGCCTTCTACTTTTTTGTTGTTGAATCGGATGATATTAATGCTTTTGCAGGACCAGGAGGGTTCATTGGCATTAATTCGGGGCTGATCCTGAATAGTGATTCAGAAAGTGAACTCGCCTCCGTGATGGCTCATGAAATAGCGCACGTTACCCAACGTCACATTTACCGCTCATACGAAGCAGCCTCCCGCATGTCGATACCTGCTGCTGCGGCAATGATTGCCGCGATCATTGTCGCAACACAAGCGCCTGAGCTTGGTCTTGGCGCGCTATCAGCCATACAGGCGGGCAGTGTACAAATGCAAATTGATTTCACCCGTGATAACGAGCAGGAAGCTGATAGAATCGGGCTAAAAACATTAGCTCGAGCAAAATTTGATCCTCGTAGTATGCCCACTTTCTTTGAAAAACTGCAACATGCTAGCCGTTATTACGGCGCGGGCGCTCCCGAATTTTTAAGAACCCACCCTATTACTTCTTCGCGGATATCTGATACACGCGGCCGAGCCGAAAAGTATGCTTATCGCCAAGTACCAGACTCACAAGATTACCGTTTAGCTAAAGCCAAATTACGGCTCACTTCAACACAAACCTCTCTTGAAGATCTGATTACTTACTTTCGCAACAAGGCCACTCAAGGCACGCATAAACAGCGAGCTGCAATGCAATATGGGCTTGGTTTAAGTTACTTAAAAAAACATCAATTTGATCAGGCAGAAGATATTTTTCATAAACTAAACAAGCAATACCCTAAGCAACGCCAGTATCTAACAGCATTGGCGCAAGTCGCTGTCAATAAACATGATATTGAGACGGCAAAAAAGCTGTATTTACAACTGCAACAAAAGTTTCCTGAGGATATTGAATTTCAATTTGAATATATTGCTATCCTGCAAAAAGCGAACCAGCCCCGCCTCGCTCTGCAACACCTAAAATTAATTGATTACAAGAACCATCAACACCCCCGATTTTTCTTACTTTTAGCACAAGCATATGGAAATCTGGGTGAAAATATCACTTCACATCGCTATATGGCTGAATACTATTATTCCGTCGGGCATACAAATGCCGCGATCACACAAATAAAGATAGCTCAAAAAGATAAACACATTAATTTTTACCAATCAGCCATTCTTGATGGCCGATTAAATTTCTTTATCTCAGAAATGAAGGCATTGAAAGAATTACAAAAATAAGTAAACGATCTATAGACTTTCAGATAAATAACTTTACGGATACCCTCCCCTATAGAGGCAGCAATTCTAAATTTGGATCGCCCCTTAAATATCAATAGATTACAGGAATATTATAAAATATTTGTTAAGATTTTTTCCGCATCAATTGCCGGTTTAGCCTAAAAACCACCAATAATGACCTTGAGGCATAAATAAATCCTAAAGCCAAATTTACAAGCAATTGATTATAAAGGGTTTTCATATTTAGAATTGCTGCTATAGAGGATGTTATCTGTTATACCTCATAGAAAATATACACGGCAAAATAATTTCTCTAAATTTATTTTTTAAGAAATCAATATAATACCGCAATACAAACCTAGGTTTGTACTCCACTTGTAATTTTTGTCGCGTTACGACTATTATACAAATAAAATTTATTTATTTGAGAAACTATAACTCGATGTTCCAGTTTTTGTAGTACGTTGATTTTATTATCTATTTTTAATTTCGATTAAATTATGTTTTCCTTTAATATCAATATTTTAACTTTTATTTCAACAAAACACGGGGTCCTTCAAGCCCAGTTATAGCTGAAAACTGGAACATCGAGTATAAGAGTCCCACTCACTATGTATTGAAATAATCGGCACCTTTCATTTATCAGTTTACACTTTGTCAGGCGTGTAATAACCTTTAGCTATTGCCGGAGTGCAATACAAAATAGTAGCACTTATGTACGTACATCAAACTATAAGCGTTTGAAATGGAACGAATGCCCGTCTCGCAAAAGGATTACGCAGGTTTTTAACCATAGATATTCATTTTATAGCGGAGTACAAAAACGTGTTTTTGCACTCCTTTTGTTAGAAAATAGGGGGTATTAAGGATTCTTCAAGACTTGTACTTTTTTGTATTGCCCCCCTATTGCAATGCATGGAAAAAGCTAAAGATTTTTACTCCCCTGCTAGCTTGAATAAAAATGATGTAAACTACTTTTAGGCAACATTAAAGATGCCCCCTCACCATTATTATAAGCTACTTATTTTTTAATGACTTTTCACTCTTCTACAGGTCTCTTGTAAAATAAGTAGGGTGGGCAGTTTTTTTTGCCCACCCTACAAAGTTATAAACTGTCCCGTCTTAAATGGGTAGCCTCTTTTTAGTGCATCAGTATTTTGCGATAATAAATCAAATCCACAAGAACAGTATCTCTACAATATTCCACAAAGGGGGCTAAAGTGCCTACAATTACTCAATTTTCACTACTGGATACAAATGAGACCTATAGCTATGCAGATTATTTGACCTGGCAATTTGATGAAGCGGTTGAATTAATAAAAGGTAAAGTCATGTTGATGTCTCCAGCACCAAACGTGAAGCACCAAAGTATTTCTATGAACTTATCTAGATGTCTGGCTAATTTTTTAAGACACAAACCCTGCAAGGTTTTTGCCGCCCCCTTTGATGTGCGTTTATATGACCGCAAAAAATCGCTTTTAGCTAGCCAGGACATCCAAAGTGTTGTTCAGCCAGATTTGTGTATCATTTGCGACCCAGAAATTTTAGATCAGCAAGGCTGTAATGGCGCGCCTGACTGGATCATTGAAATACTATCAAAGGGCAATTCAAGGCGGGAAATGAAAACTAAATATGAACTATATCAAGAAAGTGGTGTGCTCGAATATTGGCTGGTTTACCCAGAAGAACAAGCAATCTATCAGTTTGTATTAAATAATGATCAACAGTATCAACTTAAACATATGTATGCCAGCGACGATATTGCATCACCACACTTATTCCCCGAATTGTTAATTGATGTTAATGAGATTTTCGATACATGAGTCAATAATTAAGCCTCAAATTCACTCTGAAAAGTAACACTATCAGAAAATATTTGAATACAAACAAACTCATCCACCTTATTATAAAGTAACTAAAAATGCAATTTTGGTTGACTAACGATGATGTTATACCATAATAGATTGTATCTATATTAAGAGTTTGCTATTCCAATATTCAAAAGTATGAAGACAACACATTACATTAGCATCGCCTTATTCTCTCTTTTAATTTCTCTGACAACACGTCCCAGCATTGCCAATGAAGAACAACTGGTTACCGTACAGACAGCCTTTCAAACAACAACACTTTCAGGCTTTACCAGAGCACGACACAGTATGCCTCTCGCCAGTGAAATTTCAGGTAAAGTGACCCATATTTATGCCGATATTGGGCAAGCTATTCCTGAAAATGGTATTTTTGCCTGCCTGGATAAAACCTTTATAGAGCTTGAAATCGCCAGCACAGAAAATAGTATAGCCCAACATTACACAGACCTTAAATATCTACGCAAGCAAGCCAATCGGCACCGTAAACTTGTTAAAGCCAAAAGTACAGCCGTCAGTGTCCTGGAAAACCTAGACCGGCAAAAAGAAAACGCCAGCTTTGCAAGGCAAAAGGAAAAAATACACAAACAAAGATTAGAAGAAGAAAAAGATAGGCATTGTATTAAAGCCCCCAAAAACTGGAAAGTCACCCAGCGAAATATCGAAGTTGGTCAATGGATAACAGCCGGCAAGACGATAGCCCAAGCCGATAACTATAATCAGCTATTAATTCCCCTAACATTAACATCTGAAGAACTGAGGTCCTTAGAGCAAAAGAAAAAAACACTGACAGTCTACCTGCCTGAATACAAACAGGAAATATCAGCTAGCCTGGATAGAATTTCGCCAGCATTTGATGAACAATCGCATAAGATACGCGTTGATTTACTCATTAATGACACATCAAAATTCTACCGGGGGGGGATTAGAACTGAGCTCACATTGAACGTCACAGATAAGCTGAATAACTTCCTTATCCCTAAAAAAGCGCTGGATGAACGTTTCGAAGAAGTCTGGATTACACGCAGAAATGGTGAAAGAATTCGTGTCATGCTACTCGGTTACTTAAATAATGATATTGCAAAAATTTCATCTCCTAAAATAAAAATCGGTGACCAATTCAAATTACAGCAACCTTAAATTATGGAATCAATAGTCCGCTTCTCTTTAAAACAAAAGGTTTTTTTTAATTTACTTTTCGTTATAATTTTTGTTGCTGGTTTTTTTGCTATCAATCAACTTCCCGTTGAGCGTTACCCCAACGTCAATTTTGCTGAAGTTGGCATCACCACAATGTACCCTGGCGCATCCCCCAGTGATGTAGAAGCGTTAATTACCCGAAAAATAGAAGAAAGTATTGAAGGCGTTGAAAGCATTGAGTGGATAAAAGCAACTTCATACCCAGAGCGTTCTCAAATTAATCTTAAATTTGTTGATGATACAGACTATGAATTTCTCTATAACGAGGTACGTCTCAAAGTACTCAATACGATAAAGGAACTACCCGACGAAGTAGACCCACCAATCCTTGTAAATTTTACCGTCAATGACTTTTTTCCTGTTGTTACAATCAACATCAGTGGTGCTCAAAACAATCGTGCACTGACGTTAATCGCTGAAGAAATAAAAACTCATATACAAAAGTTACCAGGCATCAATGAAGTCAAGGTAGAAGGCGAATATACCAGAGAATTTCATATATATTTAGATCCTAAAAAATTACGTCATTTTGGCATTAGCTATAATGAAGTGGCACAAGCGCTAAAAGAAATCAATATTTCTATCCCTGCGGGTAGCATTAATACGTCTAATGGTAATTACCTCGTCAAGGTTGATGAGACCTTTAATAGCCGTGCAAAAGTCATCAAAGCGATCATCCGAAAAGATGGAGATTCAGGTTTTATTAGACTTGAAGACTTAATCACTAAAGCACAACTCGCTTTCCGTGACCCCACCACCATTTCATCGGTAAATGGTAAAAATGTGATCGCCTTAAAAATCATTAAAAATGAAACAGGTAATGCTTTATCTATAAAGGAGGACATACTAGCAACTCTAAAAAAATTACAACCATTATTAGAGAGGGAACAGCTACAGATTACATTGACCCAGGACTCCACCATAAAAATAAACGATGGTATAAGTACTCTCGGCTTAAACATGTTGATGGGAATGTTTTTAGTTTCTTTGATTATCTGGTATTTTATGGGTATCAGAAATGCAGGCTTAATCACAGTAGGCATTCCATTCTCATTTATGATAACTCTATTGCTGATGTACCTAACAGGCAATAGTCTAAACGAAATGACCTTATTTTCGTTTGTACTCGTCACAGGTATTATCGTCGATGATGCCATAGTGGTCACAGAAAACATTTATCGCCACATTCAGGAAGGCAAACCTTTAGAGCAAGCAGTCATAGTCGGCACCTCCGAAGTCGCCTTACCTGTTATCGCCTCGACCCTCACCACAATTGCTGCTTTCCTGCCTATGCTACTCATGTCGGGCTCTACAGGTGAGTTCTTTGCGCAAATTCCTACAGCAGTTACTTACGCACTTATTGCATCGTTAATAGAATGTTTAATCATCCTGCCTATCCATTATATTGACCACGGACCACAATATAATAATGCATTATCAAAACGTATTGAAAAAGATGATTTCATCTTATCCTTCATACGCAGACTGACAGAAAAATCACTTAATATTACTCTAAAGTATCGTCGTTCTAGCTTGGCTATTGTCGTCGCTCTGTTGATATTATCAATGGGTATTTTAGGTCTTTCAATATCGGGTAAACTCCCTCTGGTAAAAATTCAGTTCTTCCCCAACGACTATTCCGTTTATTTTGTCAACGTAACAGCAAAGCCTGAAGCATCCATAGAAGAGGTAGATATTAAAATTAGAGAAATATCACAATACATACTCAATGATGGCCCGGAAAAAGTCCAGTCTGCTGCTGGCTTTGCGGGCTATTATGTCGGTGACAACTATCGCCCCGTCTTTAGTAATAACTACGGCAATGTCATGGTGACACTACCGACAAAAGAAAAGCGTAACTTTACTGACCCTATACTACATCTCGAAGATATGCGTGCTCGATTAAAAAAACGATTTCAACACGATGGTTACCAAATCAGAGTACAGGCTCAAAAAGAAGGCCCCGTTACTGGCAAAGACCTGAGCATCCGCATTTTAGGCAGCAATGAAATATCAATAACAGGCCTCGCAGAAGAACTAGGGTCATTCTTATCCACAACACCCTCTATAGCGCCTTATTTAACTGACCTTAAAAGTAGCCAGAGTCAACTCAAGCGAGTTATTAGTTTTAATATAGATCATGAAAAAGTCAGTGAATATCAATTAAAAATCAGCCGAGTCACACAACTTGCGGGCAGCGTACTAGATGGACAATATATTGGCACATACCGTCTGAATGATGAAGAAATTGACTTAAAGCTTGCTATAGACCCCAATAGCACTACTTCACTACACAAAGTATTAGAAATTCCCTTTATCGAAAATGCAACAGGTGCTATTCTTTTAGGCGATATAGCCAAGTTGCATACGTATTCAGAAGCAAGCGAACTTCATCGTTATAACTCTCAACGTTCAATCAGTTTCAGTGCTGATATCAAACCTGATGCACCAACAAACATCGCCACTCTGCTACAGGAAATACAGGCATTTTATCAGCAAGTACAAAATAACTATCCAGGAGCGAACCTAATTTTTGCTGGTGACCATGCCTCCACACAAAAATCTTATACTTCATTAGCATACGCATTTGTTATTTCTATACTGGTTATTTACTTAATTTTAGCAACGCAATTTCAATCCTACTTACAACCCGTCATAATATTATCAGCGATTATCTTTGCACTTATTGGCGTAATATTAGGAAAGTTTTTCACTCAATCTATTTTTACAGTCAATAGCTTTATGGCAATCATTGGCGTAGCAGGTGTTGTAGTCAATGACTCACTAATGCTAGTAGACTTTATCAATAAAGCCTATCGCGCAGGATTGTCTCGGCGTGATGCCATTAATGAGGGTATTCGAATAAGACTAAGGCCCATTGTACTCACCACGTTAACAACGACTTTAGGGTTATTACCCATGGCAATAGGCATTCCTCAATACTCATTAGTCTGGGGGGCTATGGCATCAACGTTTGTCACTGGATTAATAACGGCAACAATATTAACATTATTTATTGTCCCCCTATTATGGGATATTCTACAAGTAAGACAAGAAAAACAAAGTTCCTGACCTTCTTGTTAACAACATAAAAAAACCACGACTGAATATAAAAAAGAGTAGCTAGTTTTAAA
>CAYZUM010000021.1:0-19353 GCA_964481455.1 uncultured Methylomonas sp.
AGTGAATGAAGGTGACAGGAGTCCCTGAATTTCACGAAGTAGCATGGCGCGTCTGTCGTTTAACGGCCATTCTTTTTCTGCAAAACATTGTTGCAAGGTGATCATTAGGTCTTCCTTTATCTTATCTGTCGCGAGAAAATGTTGTTTTTGATAGCAGGCACTGCTAATAAAATAAGGGCTATAATCAATAAACAGATGGGGTGGGTTATGTAGGTTTTTAATCATTGCTACTCCTTTGGGCAACGGGGTGCAGGCCACTAATAACTCACTGATAAATATTTTTTAAAACGTCAGAGTGTAAAGCAATATTGACGGCTTGTATGATTTTTTGTAAACGCGACCGATTGGCACCAAAATCATAATAGCCAGTTCGCGATGCAGAACGTAAATGGATTTTTCTGTTCTCCCTATCCAGACGCGCCTGAACATCGTCAACAAAACCCATTGTTGCTGTGGTAAAGGTTGCATGCATATATTCGCTTTGCAGCTTTTTTATCTGCCCACCCTGCGCGATAATAACGCGCTGTAGTGCCTGCCATGCTTGCTGCTGCTCTAATTCAGTGAAATCAATCGCTGCAATCATGCCTTGCTCACTATTAATACAGTTAGGCGAGTCTGGGCAAGCCGGTAACTTACCCTCTTGTAAACGATCAATAAACTCCTCAGCCATAACCACTTGAGTGCTCATTAAAATTGTAAAAAAACTACAAATGCATAGGTTTAGAAGCGTGGATTTAATAATACCGGCATTTATGGCGCAAGTTTTTGGTGTAAATGGGGCAGTAGAAAAATACAGAGAGAGGAGCATAAATATTATCCGTTATCAGTGATAAGGTGTATGGGAATGGGAATCAAATAACGTGTGCATTCTGACGTGTCTTTTTGTTCGCCTTCTGCGTTGCGGCAACTTTACATAGCCTGCTATGCACCCAGTGTCAACTGGTAAATGAAGGATGCTAACAGTTTTCTTAAAATATTTTAGTTAAAAGTTAATTAATGCAGGTATGTTAACAACTCAAGTAAGGTATCAAGTAATTTATTTGTGTAAATTATTAATCAATTGATTATAGAATATTAATTGCTTACCGAGTCAAGATCTCTGAAAAAACTCCAAAACTCTCAGTTTGTCCGTTATACAATAAAAGCAACCAACATAAGCCTTAAATTAAAATCATGAAATTCGTACTGTTTCTAATTACTTTCCTGCTGTTAAATCTGATGACACCTGCACAGGCTGCTAATCGTGTTGCGTTATTAATCGGCAACCAGCAATATCAGAATGACAAACCTTTAAAAAATCCGGTACGCGATGTCAACTTGATTGCCAATGCCTTACAAAAGGTGGGCTTTCGCGTGATCAAACGCAATAACCTCACCCGCAGGCAGATTAAAAAAGCCCTGCGTGAGCTGCACAACAGTCTGCAAGCCGGGGATGTCGCGTTAGTGTATTACTCAGGACACGGCCTGCAATATAGCAACGATAATTATATTATCCCGATTGATGCAGATATTAGCCTGGCCAATGAGATTCCTGATGAATCCATGAGTACACAGCAAATACTGGGGTATATGGGGCAAGCCGCAACGCGCATTGTCATTCTGGATGCCTGTCGCAATAACCCCTATCAAACAGGTGGTAAAGGCATCGGTAAGGGTTTAAAACGGCAGACGTTAACCAGCATCAGCAACACGCTGATTGCCTTTGCAGCGGCACCGAATGAAGAAGCCCTCGATGGTCATGGTAGTAACAGCCCCTATGCTTTGGCACTGGCCAATTATATCGGTCAACCAGGTTTAGGCATTGAATCGGTGTTTCGAGGGGTGCGTAAACAGGTCAGAACAAAAACCGGCAACAAACAAACGCCCTGGTATAACGCCTCCATGGATAATGAATTCTATTTTAAGCAAAGTCATGTTGTTAATCCACCCTCGTTAGTTCCCAATTTATCGGATAACAGCGAAACAATCTTCTGGAATATCGTCAGCCAAAAAAATACCGCTGGCTATTATCAGGCTTATCTTGATAAATACGGAGACAGGGGTCTTTATTATCAATTTGCCTTATTAGAAACCAACCGCCTTGCCAATCAAATAACCCCCGCACAAACACCCGCAACCGCACAGTTAACGGTAAAAACTAGCCCCGCTAATGCCCGTGTGCGTATCCTCAATATAGGGCCTAAATATAAAGATAATATCGAGTTAAAACCGGGGCGTTATCATCTTGAAGCCAGTTTATCCGGTTATCAGCGTCATACCGAGTGGATAACGCTAGAGGCAGAAAATAAGGTCCATAGCGTGGTCTTAACGGCGTTGCCAGAGCCTGCGGTAGCAGTATACCAACCCGCTACTCAGGCAAATAGTCGAACGACATCCAGCCAAAAACGACGAGATCACCAAAATGGCATCGAGATGATACGGATAGACCCTGGCTGTTTTCAGATGGGCAGTGATAAGGGAGGTGATGAAACAAAGCATCGGGTGTGCTTAAGTAACGGTTACTATATGGGTAAATATGAAGTCACCCAGGCGCAATGGCAAAGTGTGATGGGCAGTCATCCTTCTCATTTCAAGTGTCAGCAATGTCCTGTCGAACAGGTCAGCTGGGAGGATGCACAGGATTTTCTACGCAAATTAAATAGACAAAGTGGTTTACAATATCGTTTACCAACAGAAGCGGAATGGGAATATGCTTGTCGTAGTGGGGGGCGTGAACAAACGTATTGTGGGGGAAATTCAATTGCCAACCTAGCATGGTATAATGGTAACGCTAGTTCCAAAACACACCCTGTTGGTGGAAAACAAGCGAATGGCCTAGGTTTATATGATATGAGCGGGAATGTCTGGGAGTGGGTATCTGATGGGTATGATAGGGATTATTATCAAAACAGTCCTGTCAATGATCCTAGGGGGCCATCTGGTGGCTCTCGCCGCGTCTTCCGGGGTGGCAGCTGGTTCATTAGCGCCAGCTACGCGCGCTCTGCGTATCGCTACTACTTTAGCCCAGATTTCCGTGACTACAATCTGGGTTTCCGCCTGGCCAGAACTAAACATTAAAATTTGGTTTTTTACCTTTTTACCTTTTGCAATTTTTTGAATCCCTTGGGGTTTTATTCCCGCCCCTTGGGGCGTTTTTTTCACATAAAAGAAAATCCGGTCAATACCCCGCTTTTGAGTGAAACAAGAAAGTCGAGCGTTAAGCGAGAAGGCTTGCCCGGGGATTTTTATTAGAAAATACTGTTTGTGGTGTTAAAAAAATAGAAAAAGCTAAGTCATTCATGGCGGCAGTAGGCCCTGCGCGTAGCAGCTGGGTAGCCTACTGCCGCCATGAATGACGGGGATTAGCAGTGAGCTTGATAGATGAGACGGTTTTAAGCGCCGCAGGCGCGATTTTCTTTTTGAGGGTCTGTTTTTGATCAAAATAATAACACTTCCTTTTAACGCTGAGAATGAGGGCTTTGATGATGAAGCCATCAATCATTTTCTGGCAGGAAAAACAGTACAGCAAATCAAAGCAGAATTATTTCAGCAAAATGGGCTTAATTATTGGACAGTCTGGGTGGAGTACGAGCCGGTTTTAAATATCAGCGAAAAAAAGCCCGCGAGTATCGCATTATCAGCACAACAACAGGCGTTATTGACTGCATTAAAACAATGGCGACGTGAATGGGCAGACCAGCAAGCCATGCCGGTTTTTATTATTGCAACCAATAAAGAGCTGGAAACCATCGCGCTGCAAATGCCAAAGTCTCTGGAGGGGCTACGCAGTATTCAGGGGTTTGGACGTAAAAAAACGGAAAAGTATGGTAAGTTGATTTTACAAATTGTGGCGCGTTATACGGATAAGGAGCTGCATAAACAAACGGATTCTGGGTTACCACTTAACACGCAACAAACGGAAGGGGAGTAGGCCGGAATAGCGCAGCGTTTTCCGGCATTCCTGGTATATCACTGAATTTTGGGAATTGTAAAAAGGAGGAAAACGCGACGCTATTCCACCCTACGAGTAGAGGCGCTTAATGGATAGAAATCAATATGGCAACACACGACTACCCTTTATTTGTCCATTGGCAGCAAACCCTGGGCTGGATTTTAGATACCACGGAACGCTTTCCGCAGAAAGCGCGTTTTACCTTAGCGAATCGCATGGCTGATTTAGCGCTGGATATACTGGAAGGGATTATTGAGGCGATTTACCAAAAACAGCGCACTGCGATTTTGCGTCGCATCAATCTAAACCTGGAAAAATTGCGTGTTTTATTTCGTTTATGTTATCAACGGCACTATATTTCGTCTAAGCAATTAGAGCATATTAATCGGCAGCTGAATGAAGCAGGGCAGATGACAGGGGGTTGGTTAAAACAACAGTATGACTAAGCGGGTTAACGGCTTGTTTCCTTTGTTACTGGATTTTGGGAACCTTTATCGTGCCTGGGAAAAGGCGCGGCAAGGCACCGGTTGGAATGCAGAAACGCACTATTTTTGTTTTCATCTGGAAAGAGAGTTACTGACGTTACAAGCGGAATTACGCAGCGGTCAATATCAGCCGCAGAATTTTCGTTTCTTTTCGATTCGTGACCCTAAGCCGCGGACGATTTCTGTTGCGCCTTTTCGAGATCGTGTGGTACATCATGCCTTGGTGCAAGTGTTAATGCCGGTGTTTGAGCCAGGGTTTATTTATCATTCCTATGCCACGCGAGCGGGTAAGGGAACGCATCGTGCGATAAAAACAGCACAATCTTTTGTGCGTCGTTACCCTTGGTATTATAAACTGGATATTAGGCATTTTTTTGAAACAGTCGATCATGATGTGATGTTGCAGTCCATAGAGCATAAAGTGAAAGACCGCTTAATTTTAGCCTTGGCAGAAAAAATTATTCGTCATCCGCAGTTAGCACAGGGTTTGCCTATTGGTAATTTGACCAGCCAGTTTTTTGCCAATGTGTATTTAAATCGCATGGATCATTTTATTAAAGAGTCGTTAGCCGTTAATGGCTATTTGCGTTATATGGATGATTTTGTGTTGTTTGCTGATGATAAGGTGTTGTTGCAACGGCAGGTACAACAGATTGATGAGTATGTGACTCAGTGTTTGCATTTAACGCTGAAGCGAAAAGCTTGCTGGTTAAACCGCAGCCACCAAGGCTTAAGCTTTTTAGGAATGAGGGTGTTTCCTTCCTTTTTACGCCATTGCACAGCAAATAGACAGCGTAGTTTGAAGAAAATGAAACATCGTCTACAAGCGTATCAGTGCGGGGAGATTAATGAGCAACAAATGGCGGATTCTATCCAGTGCAGCTGGGCGCATTTACATTACTTTGATTGAGTGGTATAAATTGTCCTGGGTGCTTTGCCGAAGGTGGCTCTAACCGCGTCAACCGGGGTGGCAGCTGGAACAATAACGCCAGCAACGCGCGCTCTGCGAATCGCAACAACAATAGCCCAGATAACCGTAACAACAATCTGGGTTTCCGCCTGGCCAGCACGGAAGTGTATCGGAACATCGTCATTACGGTGTCGATGTGTGTATTTTCTTCTGTTCAGGTAAAGTATCCAGAGCGAAACTGCTCTAATCCGTTGCCCTGAATAATGTGAGTAGTGATTGCGAAAGCGTTATTTGGGGTTTTTTAATTATTGGCAGCAGAGGTTGAGTAGACCAGACAGAAAAATGTTGCTCTCTGATTTCTCGCGAACAACCGGTAAGAAGATAAAATCAGCAAGTATAAGCAGTACAGAAAAGGCTAAAAATAAAATGGAGCAAACAAAAGTAGATGATATGTTGATTGAAATGATCAGTCCACGCATCAGGGAAATAGAAGAGAAGTTTAGCCGGGGAGAGGGCTTAAACCAGGATGATATCAATACACTCTTACTCAAATCCC
Source organism: uncultured Methylomonas sp. (assembly GCA_964481455.1). Taxonomy (GTDB): domain Bacteria; phylum Pseudomonadota; class Gammaproteobacteria; order Methylococcales; family Methylomonadaceae; genus Methyloprofundus. The sequence goes on from CAYZUM010000021.1 coordinate 5,883, forward strand.
AATATAATCATATTAATCACCTGGATATAAAATTGGATGAAGTAACCGCTAATGTTGCCAGTTTAAAAGATGACTTCAATGGGGTGAAAGGTGAGTTTAATGAGTTAAAAAGCGGATTAAAAGGTGAGTTTAATGAGCTAAAAAGCGGGTTAAAAGGTGAGTTTAATGAGCTAAAAGGTGAGTTTATCGGATTAAAAGGTGAATTTAATGGATTAAAAGGTGAATTTAATGGATTAACAGGTGAGTTTAAGTTACTTGAAATGAGCCTCAACGCACGTTTTGATACCTTTGAAAAAAACATTGAATTAAAAATTAGCGAAGCAATCAATACCAATATGCGCTGGTCAATTGGTATCATCGCTTTGATTGTGACAGTCTTAAAATTGGCAGATATGTTTATAAAATAGCCTAGGTTAGCTTACGTGTTGTTGAATGCAATAATGATGTTTTTTTGCTCATCAGTTTCAGACTGTATGGGTTTTAAGCGCCGCAGGCGAGTTTATGCTTTTGCGGGAAGGGGTAAAATAATAACTTAGGCATTTATTTTATCGGAGTACAAAAACAAGTTTTTGTCGTTTTAAAGCCTGCAAAAACTTGTTTTTTCACTCCTTTTGTGTGCCTCTTGTCCAAAAAAATAGATGTTAAGGTATTGATATTTGTTGTCAATGTGCTTAGAGTTTCGTTTGCTTTCTGCGAAGAGTTTATCGCTATAATCAGGGGGCAAAATAGCGACAGTGCCACTTTACTTGAATTTAGGAATGGGAATTGAATAAGTTGTGCCATTATGACGCAGTCTTTTTGTTTGCCTTCAAGGCGCGGTAACAGGCGCATAGCTAGCTACGTAATTGTTTTCGCAACGCAAAAGGCGAACAAAAAGACACGTCAGAATGCACACGTTATTTGATTTCCATTCCTTAAGGGTTCCCTTCAAGGGCGTTTAACCCTGTATTAGCAAAAGCAAGCAAATCCATATAAGTGGCATTTTTGATAAGCGCTCTAATAATGTCTGCTTCAATATTGAGGTAATCGTGTACTAAAGCATTCCTCATGCCGATAATTTTACGCCATTCGATATCATGAATACTTTCTATTCCCTGCTGGGATAAATTTTCAAAGGCAGTATAAGCATCGGCGGGAGCTACTTTACTTAAGCGATAGCACCAATGCTTTGCGATACCTATACAGGCTTCTATCAACACCTGTAAGGTTCGTTCTGAGGCTCGATACTCGTAGCGACTTAAGTCACGTTTTTCGATAATGTCAGTTAAGCCCTGTAATTCACTTTTTAATTCGCTGAGGTGTTCTCGCATAGAATATACGTAGGTATTATCCATAAATTGCCTGTTGATGTTGGTAGTGATATAAGTAGTCTATTTCCCATTTTGACATGATGCGTTGTTGTTCTTGTAGTTGTCGAGAAAAGTTCTTACTCAATAATAATTGACCACTTTGTAATACAGACATGGCAATAGGGATAGCGGCATAATTCATATCTAATATGCTGAGCTCACCTTCACGCAAGTTTAATTTATTTTGCCATTCCATGGCGAGTAATTCTGGTCTTAGGCGACGCTCGATAACATCTTTTTCCCATGTCTTAAAAACAACCGCTATATCAATATCACTTTTATCATGTGCGCTTCCTTTGGCATAAGAACCGTACAGCCAAAGAAGCTCTATCGTGTTGCTTTCTTTAGCTAATTGAATTAATTGAGGCCGTATCAGTTTAAAATTCATGTTATTTGCTACTTAAATAAAGTTGTTTCATTCCCCATTATGACAGTCCCACTAATAATGGTAGCTTGTGTTATCAAACCAATTCCTAATCATCCCGCTCTTTTCGATATGACGGCTTCAATTTACCTATCAGGAATACAAAAACAGGTTTTTGCACTCCTGTTTTGTGTCGCTTGCGGGTGCGGCACGAAGAACCCAACAAGATATAGCGCAATCATATTGCCAGTGGAACATGGACTGGGTTGGCATCTCAGCGGCAACCGACGGGGGGTAAAGATTTTGAATCCCGGAAACCATGTGGTAGATTGATAGACATAGTATATTATTGGCATTGACTATTATGCCATCTATCTGCATGTTTATTTGAGCTTATGAAAGAGTGGTCGTTGTATAAACAGTGTCTTTTGGCTTGTCGTTCGTCTTTTTAGGCAGGATTTTTGAGATAGATAATGCTTTTTATGGCACAATAAGCAATTTTTGAACCAACAAAAATATGATGATTGATTTTCTTGCTTTAGCTGGCGGCTTAGTTGTTTTAGTTTTCGCTGCGGACTGGTTTGTGGATGGTACGTCTTCCATTGCCAGAAATTTAGGGGTTTCTCCTTTGTTGATCGGGTTGACCATAGTGGGCCTGGGTACTTCTGCGCCTGAAATATTAGTGGCGTCATTAGCTTCTTTTCAGGGCAACCCTGGCTTGGCGATAGGAAATGCAATTGGTTCTAATATTGCCAATATGGGCTTGGTCTTAGGTGCGACTGCGTTAATAGCCCCTCTGGCTTTCCATTCGAGGTTACTGAAGCGCGAGTTGCCAGTATTAATGCTGATTAGTATCGTATGCTATGTATTGGCTTGGGATGGTTTAAGTGTTTTCGATGGTATTTTGATGCTATGCGGCCTAGTGGCTTTTTTGTTTTGGTTAATACGCACTGCAATGGCTGAGCGTAAAGATGTGCTAACACAAGAAGTGGAAGCAGAAATACCTGAGACAATGCCGAATAGTAAAGCCTGGCTTTATTTTGCTGTTGGTTTAATCGGTTTGTTAATTAGCTCTAAGGTTTTAGTCTGGGCTGCGGTTAATATTGCCCAATCAATGGGAGTCAGTGACTTGGTAATAGGGCTAACCATTGTGGCATTGGGAACCAGCTTGCCAGAATTGGCAGCTTCTATCGGTAGCGTGCTAAAAGGGGAAGATGATCTAGCAGTAGGGAATGTGATTGGTTCTAATGTTTATAACCTTTTAGCTGTCTACTCCTTACCTGCATTAATAGCGCCTGGTGCGGTTGATGCGACTGTTATTAGTCGTGATTTTCCGGTATTACTCGGCTTTACTGCCGTATTATTTATTTTGGGAGTAGGGGTTTCTAAAGCGGGAAATATCAACCGCTGGAAAGGGGCGGGACTATTATCTGCCTATCTGGGATATCAGTGGGTGATTTATCAAAGTATTGGCTAAGTCACCGGCTTATGAATGATCGGCAAATCAGGCAGACTGCAATTGATGTTATTACACTTGAAGCTAAAGCCGTTAATGACTTACTGGTAAAGATTGATAAAAACTTTGTCGTTGCCTGCCATATTATAGCCGCTTGTAAGGGGCGGGTTGTCGTGACAGGGATGGGAAAATCAGGACATATTGCCGGAAAAATAGCAGCCACACTGGCAAGTACAGGAACGCCTGCTTTCTTTGTGCATCCAGGTGAAGCGAATCATGGTGATTTAGGCATGATTACTCGGCAAGATGTGGTTCTGGCTCTGTCAAATTCTGGGGAAACGAGAGAAATTGTGACGCTTCTCCCTATCATTAAGCGTTTGGCGGTGCCGATGATTGTACTGACGGGCAGGGTTGATTCAACTTTAGCCAGGTTTTCTTCAGCGTATATTAGCAATGCTGTTGAGAAAGAAGCTTGCTCATTGGGGCTTGCGCCGACAGCCAGTACAACAGTTGCACTGGTTATGGGGGATGCGCTTGCTGTGAGTTTGATGACTATGCGCGGGTTTACCAGAGATGATTTTGCTATGTCACATCCTGGGGGGAGCCTAGGTAGACGCCTATTGGTCATGGTCAGTGATATTATGCATACGGGGGAGCAATTACCTGTTGTTAGGGAAGACGCTGGCATAATGGATGCTTTACTCGAAATGACTGCAAAAAAGTTAGGGATGACTGCTGTTGTTGATAAGGAATGGCACTTATTAGGCGTTTTTACGGATGGTGATTTGCGACGTATACTGGAACGTTCGATTGATATTAACGTAACACCTGTCAGTCAGGTTATGACCGTCAATTGCCAGGTCGTCAGTCAAGATATTTTAGCGTCTGAGGCAATGCAGGTGATGGAAGAAAAGAAAATTAATGCTTTAATCGTTTTGGATGAGCATAAAAAAGTGATTGGCGCGTTGAATATGCACGATCTAATTCATGCAGGGATAGGTTGAAATGCAAAATAGAGCAGGCAAAGCAAAAAAGATTAAATTATTAATTTTAGATGTCGATGGGGTTTTGACCGACGGAAAACTTTTTTTTGATGAGCAAGGTAAGGAGTATAAAGGATTTAATGCGCGTGATGGATTAGGCATTAAGTTATTGCAAAAGGCAGGGATAAGGGTTGCTATTATTTCTGGTCGAAGCTCTAAACCTGTCGCTTTAAGAATGCAAATGTTAGGCATTGATTTGGTCTATCTAGGACAATCTGATAAGGGTCAGGCGTTTAGAGAGATAATTGCTAAGGTTGGCTGTGGACATGAGCAAGCTGCTCATGTGGGTGATGATTTAATTGATTTGCCGGTTTTAATACAGGTGGGTCTAGCGATTGCTGTGCAGGATGCCAATGAACAAATATTGCCTTTTGTGGACTGGCAGACTAATTTGCCCGGAGGCCATGGCGCTGTACGAGAAGTTTGTGATTACATTCTTCAGTCACAGGGCAAGATGGCTGAAATAGTTGAATCTTATAAAAACATATAATGTTTGTTCAGCAATATAAGGGGGCAGTTTTATTGCTACTGATCTTTCTGGGGTCGATGTGGGCGGTAAAAAATGAACCAGACCAGGATATATATCAGGATCAGGCAAAAGTAGGGCGTAGTGCTGCCCATTTTGCAGTAGACTATAGTAAAGTGACGATGAATGGGTCAGGCTTGCCGGAAAGTCATCTTTTTGCCGATTTTGCGGAGCATTTCAGTGATAACAATGAAACAGAACTGACTCGTCCAGTGCTAACGGTCAACAAGGATAATTTGCCGCCGTGGATTATCCGCTCAAAAACTGGGTTAGTCGCGGATGATGGGCGCAGTATATTGATGAGTGGGCCGGTTTATATTGATCGTGCAGGTGCTAAAAATGTACGTGAAGTTAAGATTAAAACCAGTAACCTGCATATTCAGCCCAAAAAAAATTATGCAGAAACAGATGAATGGGCTGAGCTTGTGAGTGGGTTGGATACTATTTCTGGAGTGGGGATGAAATTATTCTATCAGGATCCCCTTTATATTGAATTGTTGGCAGATGTGAAAGGTAAGCATATTTATGAATAAATGGTTTTTGCCCCTCTTTTTTTGGGCTAACCTTGTGATGAGTCCGAGTATATTTGCTTTGGAAGAAGATACTCGTCAACCTATTTCCATTGAGTCAAATTCGGGCTTTTATGATGATAAAAATGGGGTCAGCATTTATACGGGTGATGTGATTATTATTCAGGGAAGCATGCGACTTGAGGCGGATAAGTTAGTCGTATATCTGGATAACCGTGAAATACAAAAGATGGTCGCAACTGGTGCTCCGGTAAAATTTCAGCAAACGCCTGAAGAGGGTAAAGAGGATGTGCACGGTAACTCTCTGGTGGCTGAGTACTATCCAGAAACTGAACGACTGATTCTAATGCAGGAAGCCGTCATATGGCAGGGTGAAAACAGTACTGCAAGTGAAAAAATAGAGTATGACCGTATTAGTGAAGTACTTAAAGCTGGAGGTGGAAAGTCATCTGGTGCGCGAGTGCGTGTGATTTTGCAACCCAAAAGTGGAGTCAGCAAACAATAATGACCGTTCTTGCAGCAAAAAATATTGGAAAATCTTATGCTAAGAGAGCCGTTGTGAAGAATGTGTCTTTGCATGTGAATAGTCATGAAATTGTGGGTTTATTAGGGCCAAACGGTGCTGGGAAAACGACTAGTTTTTATATGCTGGTGGGGTTGGTGCGTGCTGAGACAGGACATATTTTTTATGATGATAAAGATATTACGCAATACCCAATGCATATACGCGCTAGAATGGGGATAGGTTATTTGCCTCAGGAAGCCTCTGTTTTTAGAAAGCTCAGCGTTGCGGATAATTTACGGGCGGTACTGGAATTAAGAAAAGAACTCACTAAAGGGCAAGTTGATCTTATTATTGATGAGTTACTGGATGAGTTTAGTATTTCACATATCCGTAATAATATTGGTATGGGCTTGTCGGGTGGAGAGCGACGCAGGGTTGAAATTGCCAGAGCATTAGCAACGGATCCTAAGTTTATTTTATTAGATGAGCCTTTTGCTGGGGTTGATCCTATTTCAGTGATTGAAATTCAGAAAATTATTGCCCATTTAAAAAATAGAAATATCGGTGTTTTAATCACTGAGCATAATGTTCGTGAAACTCTGGGAATTTGTGATCGAGCCTATATTTTAAATGCAGGAGAGGTAATTGCTGAAGGGGCTTCAGCTGATATTATCGCAAATGAAGAAGTCAGGCGTGTTTATCTGGGTGAGAACTTTAGTCTTTAGGGGGATATGTGTATAGTAAAAAGAATCAGAATTATGTTTGTTTGTATCATTTCTTTTATACCCTTTCACGCTCGGTAGCGTGAGTGATGTTGCTTAATAATCTGCATAAGGTGAGTTAAATGAAGCAGTCATTACAGCTTCGGATGGGGCAACAATTATCGATGACGCCACAGTTGCAGCAAGCAATAAAGTTATTGCAGCTGTCAACACTGGATTTACAGCAAGAAATTCAGCAAGCTCTTGATTCAAATATCATGCTTGAAATTGCTGAAGATGAAAAGGTTTCTATAAACGACCAAAAAATTGTTGAAAATAAAGTTGATACCACTGATCAAGAAGGAAGCGAAGGGTCGCAAACCGATCTGCCGGATGAGTTGCCTACTGATACTTCATGGGAAGATGTTTTTGATACCGCACAAACAAATACTGTAGCAGCACCCACTGCTGACATGCCTGATTTTGAAGTGCAACGCAGTAAGGCGACGAGTTTACAGGATCACTTATTTTGGCAAATGGAAATGGTTCCTTTTACAGATAGGGATCGCGCAATTGTGACATCCATTATTGATTCAGTGAATAGTGATGGATATTTGAGTGCTAGTTGTGATGAGATATATCAGCCTTTAACAGAGCAACTGGATGAGCTTGAAAGAGAAGAATTTATGGCCGCGCTGCATCGAGTTCAGCGCTTTGACCCCCCCGGAGTAGCAGCAGAAAATTTACAAGATTGTTTGCGCTTACAATTGCTGCAATTACCTGAAACAATCGCTTTTAGAATAGAGGCGCTAAATCTGGTGGATCGATTTTTAGATCTACTCGCCGCTCAGGATCAGGTAAAGCTGATGCGTCGCATGGGTGTCTCGGAATCTCAGTTAACGCAAATTATAAGCTTGATTCGCTCTCTGGATCCAAAACCGGGTAGTTCAATTGAAGAAACTGATTCTGAGTATGTTATTCCTGATTTATTTGTTAGCAAAGTAGCAGGGGTATGGCGAGTTGACCTGAATCCGGATATTGCACCAAAGCTCAGAGTAAATCCCCTTTATTCGGGTATGATTAAAAGGGCGGACAATAGTAAAGACAATACCAGTATGAAAGAACACTTACAGGAAGCACGCTGGTTTATCAAAAGTTTACATAGTAGAAATGATACCCTGCTTCGGGTTGGGCGGAGTATTATTGCCAAGCAAACCGAATTTCTTGAGCAGGGTCCAATCGCTATGAAGCCGATGATTTTAAGAGATATTGCAGAAGAGTTAGAACTGCATGAGTCAACCATTTCACGAGTCACTACGCAAAAATATATGCATTTACCCGGTGGCGTGATTGAATTTAAATATTTCTTTTCCAGTCATGTCTCGACAGAAGCAGGAGGAGAGTGTTCGGCAACAGCTATCAGAGCCATTATTAAAGAATTGGTGAGCAATGAGAACCCGGCAAAGCCGTTAAGTGACAGTAAAATAACAGACTTATTGAAAGAACAAGGGATTAATGTTGCAAGGCGCACCATTGCAAAGTACCGTGAAGCAATGTCTATTCCATCCTCTAGCCAAAGAAAGCGACTATTATAAGAAAGTAGGATATACTTCGGACACAACCATAGTTTGGGTTTTTGTGCTTGAATTTTAATGATAACGGCTATGCTGTATGACTTGTTTAGGAGTATACACGGCACACTTGAATAACTTTTTAAAGTTAGAGTGTAGGTTCGAATTTATGCGTACCATGCGAATGAATTCGCACCTACGATTGCTTAGTTTATTTCATGCACGTTCCTTAGGGGGAATGTTGTAGCGTGCATATAACGCAGGGTTTGGTTCTTCTTCGAGGCGCATAGCTGACTACATAAGTTAATATTTTCTATTTTTTTGTAAAAATATATTCAAATTTCCAAAAATTACACTGAAAATTGGAGATTTTATACTTTTTCAAAAAGGTTAAATCAATTTTGCTTGAGTACTTAACTGTCACCGAGCGAAGTATAATAGTATTTTATTTATTTGAACATAATTAGGAGTTAAATTTATGCAAGTTAGCGTTACAGGTCGTCACGTTGAAGTCACAGAGTCAATGAAACAACATGTAGAGGATAAAATCAGTAAAATTAAACGTCATTTTGATCATGTTACTGATATCCATGTGATTTTAACAGTTGAAAAACTAGAGCAAAAAGCAGAAGCAACCGTACAAATAAGCGGAGCAAAATTGTTCGCTGACGATGTTCAGGAAGATATGTATGCTGCCATTGATAATATGGTAGATAAATTAGATCGCCAGATCATCAAGCATAAAGAAAAAACACAATCTCATCGCTGATAATGACAAAGAGTGAAACGAAGAATGCTACATTCTTCGTTTAGCCTGCTCTAAAGATTAATTATCAATACGCCGCAACTAATATTACTCTTCAATTATGAAACTGTTGATTTTGACAGGCCTGTCTGGCTCTGGAAAGAGTATCGCATTAGATACTTTAGAGGACTCAGGTTATTATTGTATAGATAATTTACCGATGACATTACTGGATGATTTCATCAATAATGTCATGTTACAGAGCCAATCAACTTATTTTAAAACGGCGATTGGCATTGATGCCAGAAATCAGGGTGAAAGCTTATATGTTTTTGCGGATAAGTTAGCGTTTATTCGTGAGCAGGGTATAGAGTGTGATGTCATTTATATGCAGGCAGAGGAAGATGTATTACTTAAACGTTATAGCGAAACAAGAAGGCGGCACCCTCTGACAAACTTGCACTTACCGTTAAAAGAAGCCATTAAAATCGAAAAAGACATGCTCAAGTCGGTGGCAAGCTACGCTGACTTAATTGTTGATACCAGCCGTACTCATTACCATCAATTACGGGACTTAATAAGAGATTATGTGCAGGAGGGTGTGGCGCGAAAAATTTCTATACAAACGCAGTCTTTTGGTTTTAAACATGGAGTACCTCTAGACGCTGATTTCGTCTTTGATGCGCGTTGCTTACCAAACCCATACTGGAGTCCGGCCCTTAGGGGGTTGACCGGAAAAGACCAGCCAGTCGTTGACTTTTTAACATCTGAAACGGTAGTGACAGAGTTTTTCCAGGATATTTCAACTTTTGTAGAGCGCTGGATTCCACGCTTTGAAAAAGAAAACCGTAGTTATTTAACGGTTGCTGTCGGTTGCACAGGTGGACAGCATCGTTCCGTATTTTTAATTGATAGCCTTGCACGGTATTTCCAGAGTAAGGCACTTAATGTTATTGTCAGGCACCGGGAATTACAATAACAATTGTTAATATTCTTTGGCTTGCCACAAAACAAATGAGATAGATATATGCAAGTAAGCAAACCACAAGATCACTCTGATTTAAATTTACAGAAAATTGTTAATGACCTGGATAATCGTGCTATGTATGATGCGCGTAGTCATTTGCATAGTCTATTTCCAACTGAAATAGCCTTACTGCTTAGATCTTTACCCACTGATTACAGGTATCAACTTTGGGCTATTATGGCGCCTGAAGCAATGGGGGAAACACTTGCTGCTTTGCACGGGGAAGTTCGAATTGGTCTTATTGAGCACACGACGGCATCAGATCTAGTGGCTGCGGCAAGCCAGTTACAGCCAAGAGAAATGGCAGATTTAGTCGCTGATTTTTCTGCTGCCGTTAGAGAGAAGGTTCTGCGAAAAGAGGGGGATAGTCGGCTAGAGGCCGCACTTGCTTACGATGGTCATACTGCCGGTAGATTAATGAGTATGGATGCTTTGCCTATCCGTGCAGATGCTACTGTAGAGGCTGTTTTAACAAGGTTGCGTGAACAGAAAAAAATGCCTGCTAACATGGTTAACATTTCTGTGGTCGATAAGAACAAGCGCTATCAGGGAATGGTTGCAGTAGCAGCAATATTAACGAGTGATCCACAGACGAAAATTTCAGCATTGATGAATGAGGTCGAGGCCATTCCAACAAATATGCCTGTTGCAGAAGTAGCAAGCATTTTCGAGCACAGAGATATTTTATCGGCTGCAGTTGTAAGTGACCAGGGTGAAGTGGTTGGTAGAATTACGCTGGAAGAAGTACTGGAGGTTATTCGAGAAGAAGCCGAACATGCCGTGTTAAGTTCAGCAGGTCTGGATGAAGAGCATGATTTATTTGCGCCTGTCATGGTGAGTGCTAAGCGGCGAGCTGTCTGGTTGGGAGTCAATTTATTTACTGCCTTTCTTGCATCCTGGGTTATTGGCTTATTTGAAGCAACGATTGACCAGATTGTGGCTTTGGCTGTGTTAATGCCGGTGGTTGCAAGTATGGGTGGAATTGCTGGAAGTCAGACATTAACGCTGGTTATTCGTGGCTTGGCATTGCATCAAATTTCATCTTCCAATGCGATGTCTTTTCTCTTTAAAGAGCTGGCGGTAGGCGCGGTAAATGGTGTCGTTTGGTCAATTGTAGTGGCACTTATTGCTGCCGCCTGGTTTTCAAATATGCCATTAGGAATGATGTTGGGTGGAGCGATGATTATTAATTTAAGTTGTGCTGCCTTGGCGGGAGTTTTAATTCCTTTGTTTTTACATAAAAAGGGTATTGATCCGGCGCTTGCGGGAGGGGTGTTACTGACAACAGTGACTGATGTTATTGGATTTATGTCATTTTTGGGATTGGCAACAATCTTTTTATTGGAATAGAAAGAATTTATTATTGAGGAAAGAAAGATGAGTATGAAAAAATCACCCTTAGCAATTGCAGTCGGCACAACGCTATTTTCTGGGTTGACCATGAGTGCAGCGAATGCAGCAGATCCTACTAATACGGAAGGGAGTTCACCTTTTGCCATGACTGAATTAAGTAATGGCTATATGCAACTGGCCAAAGCTGATAAAGAAAAAAAAGGGAATATGAAAATGAAAGAGAGTGCCTGTGGGGAAGGTAAATGTGGTGCGGGTATGATGCCTAAAGGAGCCTTGGAGAAAACTGCGGAAGGAAAATGTGCAGGTAATAAACCTATGCCAAATGCTAAAAAAGACGATATGAAAGGGATGGAAGGAAAATGCGGCAGTAATATGCAATAGGCACAAATATCGCCAGAGATTCATCTGGTAACGCTGACAAGAAACCCATAAAGTGGAAAGAATAACGGCCTGCTTTATGGGTTTTTTATTGCCTATTGGTTGGTGATTATACATTGGCAGGGCATGAGGTTTTTGGGTGTTTTTTTATTAGCAAAATCTTATGTATCACTGCGTGATAAATTACTTTAATAAAAAAAGTTAAATATATGATAGCTATTATTTTTTTTAAAATAATAATGCTTATCCTATGCTCTTTCAAGAAGATTAGCTAAGTCCTTGTCAAAAAAAAGGATTTTTTTTAAAATCTATCTTGACTAACGAATGCTAGAAACCTATAGTCTGTTCTTCAAAGTGGGGTAAAGTAGAAAAAAGTGGTAAATAGTAGTTTATTCTAGACTTTAGTGTGAATATAGGGGAGATTGTTGCTTAGAGGGGTAACGAAAGTTAGTTTGGATGCTAAAGGACGTTTTGCAATGCCAACTCGGTATAGAGATGAGTTGCGGGATTGCTGTGAGCATCAGCTAATTGTCACCGTTGCCATTGATGAAAAATGCATAGGTGAGCCAGGTTGTTTATGGCTATACCCTCTTCCTGAATGGGAAAAACTTGAATGGACTATTAGCAAATTGCCCACCTTAAATAAAGTGGCTGGTAAACTGCGCAGATTTCTCATTGGTAATGCAACCGATACAGAAATGGATACTCAAGGACGTTTGTTGTTACCAGAAAAACTGAGAAAATTTGCAGGAATGGAAAAGAAAATGATGTTGGTAGGCCAATTGAATAAATTTGAAATATGGAATGAAGAGGCATGGAATGCTAAGGAGAAGGAATGGATGAATGCTAATGATGGCAATGATACTAGCTTAGATGAGCTAGGTAGCTTGTCATTTTAATAAAGGAATATTGATGCATTTACCGGTACTGTTTAATGAAGCCATGCGTGAATTATCCATTAAACCTGATGGGATTTATATTGATTGTACTTTTGGTCGAGGAGGTCATAGCAAGGGTATTTTGCAACGCTTAGATCAAGGAGGAAAGCTACTGGCTCTTGATAGAGACCTGGATGCTATTCAGTCTGATTATGCTCAGGAATTAATAAAGGATTCTCGTTTTCAATTAAAGCATAGTTGTTTTTCGGGTTTGCAAAAAATTGTTGAGGGATTGGAATGGTTAGGAATGGTGGATGGAATTCTGATGGACTTTGGGGTCTCATCCCCACAACTAGACAATGCAAATCGTGGCTTTAGTTTTATGCATGATGGGCCTTTAGATATGCGTATGGACTGCAGTACTGGGCTATCGGCTGCTGAGTGGCTTGCCGAGGTCTCTGAACAAGAACTAATGCATGTGCTTTTTGATTATGGGGAAGAGCGGTTTGCGCGACGAATAGCTCATGCTGTTATTACTCAGCGCCTAGAAACAACTTTGCAGACGACTAAGCAGTTTGCAGATTTAGTGATACAAGCGATACCGATAAAAGAAAAGCATAAACATCCAGCGACGAGAAGTTTTCAAGCGGTAAGGATTGCGATAAATAGTGAGTTAGAAGAAATAAAAATTGTACTGGATCAGGCTGTCAATATATTGGTGCCCGGTGGAAAGTTGGCGGTTATTTCTTTTCACTCACTTGAGGATAGAATTGTTAAACGGTTTATCAGAGATGAATCTAGAGGTAAGTATAATCCAACGAAATTACCACTGCTAAAGGAAGAGTTAGCATCAATTCGATTGAAAAAATGTGGCAAGGCAATAAAAGCAGGGGCTGATGAGTTGGCGCAAAACTCAAGAGCTCGAAGTGCCGTGATGCGTATTGCCCAGCGAAAGTAATTGTTTAGGAATGGGAATTGAATAAGTTGTGCATTATGGCGCAGTATTTTTGTTTGCCTTCAAGGCGCGGTAACAGGCGCATAGCTA
>CAYZUM010000022.1:0-19207 GCA_964481455.1 uncultured Methylomonas sp.
AATGAAGGTGACAGGAGTCCCTGAATTTCACGAAGTAGCATGGCGCGCCTGTTTCTTTTCCATCGTTTTAATAAACGAATTTGCTTCATCAATTGATTGTTCCATTGAGCTGATCAATACCGATACTTCAGACTCAATAGTACTTAGCTCTCCCTTAAGTGAAGAAATAGCCTGCGCATTCAGGTTGTGTTTTAAATATAATACCTGATCCTTGAAAATGGCTAAAACAGGTTTAATTTTATTTTCAGCCTGTTTCATGGAAGAGATTAACTGGCCATACTGTTTCCTGGTCTCATTAAGTTGTTGTTGGCTCTTGTTTTTTAAGGAGGCACTGGAATATTGTTCTAGCTCCTGTTTCCATTCTTCAAACAGAGCACCAGAAACATCTTCGATGTCTTTAATGCGTTTATTGACTTTTTTGGCTTGATCTACACTGGCAAGGTATTCTTTGTTCAGTTTCTTGTATACCTTTTCCAGATCACCACCGTTATAGTTGGTGACCGCAGTAAATTGTTCTAAAGCGGATTGGAATTGTTCTTTTGTTTCTTCTTGTGTATCGCGTGCTTTTTCAACCCTGTGCACCATGATTTCCCGTTTGGGAATGCCCATTGAATCGAGAGTGCTATAGTACATTTTAGAGCAGCCGGGAAGGGCGATACTGAGAAAAAGCAGTAATGAGAAATTTTTTAAGTTCATTTATTTTCCTTGTGTTTGATAATTAATGAGTAGGTTAGAGCTGTGATAAGGCGGGTAAGTTGCTTTTCTTTGATATATAGTTTCTAAGATAAATAAATATCGTAACTACTCAGGCTATAATTTATTGGGCTGTAGCGATTTTGGCACTTCATTTTGGATGATAAAGGCAGAGAAATAGGTATTTTTTAACTGTTCAGCTACTTTTTATGCTACAAATATCCCTACAGCTCAGGAAACAATAGCCTGAGTAGTTACTAAATTTCATGAGTATTACGGATACCATCCCTCAAAGGGATGTTATCCGGGAAATTATTTACCGATCGTAACGTTAGGTAACTCGCAACACACGCATCTTGCTTGCCTTTTTGTTCGTCTTCTTTTTGATAGAAATAGTTACGTAGCCAGCTATGCGTCTATTGCTGCGTCTTGAAGACAAACAAATATCCTGCGCAATTTGGGTAGTTTATTGATTGCGCGTTACCTTAATAACTGTCGATATCGAACTCTAAACGTTTAAAACAGGGGGCTATTTGCGCCAGCTTAAGAGTAAATCCCTCAGGCGATTTTTTGAATACCCACCGCTTTACGCAGTTCAAGTAAAAAGGGTGCACTAATGGCACGCGCTTTTTCTGCGCCTTCCTGTAATTGTTGTTCTATATGAGCAGGCTCCTGAATGAGGGCTTCGTAACGCTCTCTGGCAGGGATGATGTGATCATTAATTTTTTCAAACAATACTTTTTTCATTTCTCCCCAGGCAATACCTTCTGCATAGCGCTGAGCAATTTCAGCGGCTTCAAGCTCACTAGCAAAGGCCTTATAGGTGCTGAATAAGGTGCAATCAGTCGGGTCTTTAGGCTCGCCAGGTTCTAATGAATTAGTTTTGATTTTATTAATCAGTTTTTTTAATTTTTTCTCAGGTGCAAATAGCGGAATGGTATTGTTGTAGCTTTTACTCATTTTACGTCCATCTAAACCCAATAAGGTTGCCGCATCTTCCCCTACAACCGCTTCAGGCAGAGTAAAATGTTCGCCATAGATATGATTGAAGCGTGTCGCTATATCACGTGCCATTTCGATATGTTGAATCTGATCTTTACCAACAGGGACTTTATGAGCATTAAAAATCAGGATATCGGCTGCCATTAAGATGGGATAACTGAACAACCCCATTGTGATGCCTTTATCTGGGTCTGCATTTGCTGTCGCATTATTTTCTGCAACAACGGCTTTGTAGGCGTGAGAGCGGTTCATTAAGCCTTTAGCTGTCACACAGGTCAGCATCCAGGTGAGTTCCATGATTTCAGGCACATCGGATTGACGGTAAAAAGTTGCATTCTTGGTATCGAGCCCTAATGCAAGCCAGGTAGCGGCTATTTCTAAACTGGATTGACGTACTTTTTCAGGTTCATTGCATTTGATTAAGGCATGGTAGTCCGCTAAAAAGTAAAATGGATTTGCATGAGCATCTTTGCTTGCTTCAATAGCGGGGCGTATTGCACCTACATAGTTACCTAAATGTGGTGTTCCAGTCGTTGTGATACCCGTTAGTATTGTCGATTTAGTCATTGTAAATGTGGCTCGTTTATTTGAAATATCACCTAGCTCGTCTGAACATGCTTGATGATAGGTTAAATGATGATTTATTAATTTTACTCGTATAGCCGTTATTTTACGATATTCTAGTCGTTAAGAAACGTAGTATTGCATATATACTTCAGGTAGCGAGCATTTTAGCCTGGAATATATTGAGACCTTAGGGCATGGATTCGACTTGCGGTATAAAACTTTTGGGTTGTGGCGGACTGAAACCAAGTCTTCTAAAGATGTTATGTCTTGCCTTGGATGGAAAGCTTACAAAGGCTATAATACCATTTGAAATTTTAGCCAGAGGCAAGTCAGAATGTTAAATCAAGCAGATTCAAAAAAAACAAATCGTGGTGATGGGTCTGGTGTAATATCGTATAAGTATTCTGGTGCAGAGCAGTTGTATTCTGGAGTATGTTTAAATATTAGTGGCTCGGGAATTTTATTCAGGGCAGAGAAATTTATTGAAACAGGGATGGCTTTAGAAATCACAATTGAGCGTGAAACCGCATTAACAGCATCAATGATAGCTTATGTAGAGGTGATTCGTTCTATTGAGATAGCGAGTGATCAGTTTGAAGTAACCACTGAAATAAAAGGAATTAAGGAAAATCAAGTGCATGGCTGAAGTAACGCCGATTAATAAGTCATTTTGTTTGCAAAATGTTTGTGAGACCAATTATCATAAAATATTTTGTTTGATTCCTAATCTAAGAAATATTGATCATTCAGCACAAGGTCTTTCGCATGGCAAACCTATGTTGCATGTCAAAATTCTTGAGCAAACACCCTTTACAAAAACAATACAGTTGAGTCATTTTTTTGAAAATGAGTCTGAAGTCTTACTGGAACCCGCCGTTAAAATCAGGTTGTATTTTGATGTCTGTATTGCAGAGGTCTTGCGTGACTACAAACGCACTGAAGTGGCGAATGCGATCAATGATATCGGGCGTAGTAAGGATATTCTGGATTATAAATGGAAGCTAAATTATTTTTTAGAAAAATGGCTAGATCATTGTCTAAAAAAGGAATACGTCTTTAACATTGAGTAGGTTGGAGAAAGGTCTTTTTCGTGCCGATTAAAAGCTCTTTATCAAGCTTTCTAAGGTAACTCGCAATAAATAAACGACCCATATTACGCAGGATTTTTGTTTGTCTTCAAGGCGTAGAAATAGGCGCATAGCAGGCTACGTAACTATTTCTACAACGCAGAAGACGGACAAAAAAACAAGCAAGGTGGGTGGGTTATTTGTTGTGAGTTACCTAACATCCCTCTTAGGAACGGGAATAAAATAACGTGTGCATTTGACGCAGGATTTTTGTTTGTCTTCGAGGCGCGGAGGCAGGTGCATAGCAGGTTTATACAGCACCTATTCTCTAATCGTTGAACCGGCACTCGTCAAGTCACTTAAAAATATATAAATAATAGGTGCTGTACTACGTAACTGTTTCCGCAACAAAGAAGACGGACAAAAAGGCAAGTCAAATGCACACGTTATTTTATTCCCATTCCTGTCATAACCATATCAATACCTTCGCCAAATTGGAATTAATTTTTCGCCATGAAGGGCATGAAGTTATTTTAAATCAATGTGTTATATGATGATTTCAGGGGGCATTCTTATGATTGGTAACACTTTTTTTTCTTCAGGTTCTTCATGACCTTCAGGGTGAGTTTTGTTTTTGGCGATGGTATTGCTAAGGGATTATACAGAGCTGTTAATCTATAATTTTAAAGCCAGTATAGTCTGGACGGGCTTGTATCACCGTCTGGGTAACTGCCGTTACTTTTGCTAATAAAGGCCCTTTATGGCAGCATTGTAAAAATTCCTGCATATTATTTTCATCACCTATTGCCTGGATTTCGACATTAGCATTGCTGAGATTTCTGACTGTCCCATTGATCCCCCATTGCAGTGCTTTTTTTAGCGTATAGACCCTAAAGCAAACACCTTGAACACGGCCTTCTACAACAATCTTTAAATGTAGCATTAGCGTTTGATTTCCCAGCAGTAATGGATTCTAGGCGTTCTGGAAAAATCCTCCGGGATTGTTTGTTGACTAATGTCTTTAATGTTTAAATGAGTGAGAGCAAGTGAGTCTAATGTGAAGCGGCGAAAATTTGTTGAAAAATAGAGGACTCCCTCTGTCCTTAATAATTTTGCCGCGTTTGTGATTAAAGTAACATGATCATCCTGTATGGATAAATTATTTTCCATACGTTTAGAGTTGGAAAATGTCGGTGGGTCAAGAAAAATTAAATCGAAAGGTTGTTCAATATTGTTTTTACTTGATTCTTGTTCTAACCATTCCATGCAGTCGGCACGAATAAAGCGGTTATGGCTGTGGGTATTATTTAAATCCATATTTCGTTGTGCCCACTCCAGATAGGTTTTAGACATATCGACGGTGGTTGTTGAAACGGCGCCGCCTAGAGCAGCGTGAACGGAAACGGTACCGGTATAAGCAAATAAATTTAAAAAATGTTTATCTTTGGCCAGTTGCTGAATTTTTAGACGCATAGGGCGGTGGTCCAAGAATAAACCGGTATCCAGATAGTCTGAAAAATTTACATAAAAGCGTGCGCCGTGTTCTTCAATCATTTCGAATTGCCCATGACTCGCTTGCTTTTCATATTGATCCAGGCCTTTTTGTTTGCTACGAATTTTTAAAAAGACCTGCTCTTTCGGTATCTCAAAGCACCGAGCGATTTCAACCAGAGATGCACTTAAGCGTAAATTTGCTTTTTCCGGTGAGACTGTTTTGGGGGCTTGATATTCTTGCACGTTGACCCAGGTTTTTTCGCCCTGATAAAGATCAATTGCTATGGCATATTCAGGCAAGTCGGCATCATAAATTCGGTAGCAATGTAGATCTTGACGTTTTACCCATTTGGCTAATTTTTTGATATTTTTTTGTAAGCGGTTAGCAAACATTTCAGCGCGGGGTTCATCTGTAGCACTCAGGCCAGATGTTGGCGCAATCACCTGTTCGATGCGCTCTTGTTGTGACTTAGCTTTAGGGGTGAAAAAGTTTTTGTCTTCAATAGCAAAACGTAACAGTTTACATTCTAAAGCGCCATTAAAAAGTGTAATGGGTTTTTGAGAGCGGATACCTAAGCGAAAACCTAATTCCGGGTCGCTGATGATCATCGCTGCTTGCCAGTGGTTGAACTGGTTTTTTAGTACCCGCCCAAACTCACGGTAAAGTTGTGCTGTTTCTTCTTTGTCGCCTAGGCGTTCGCCATAGGGTGGATTACAAACAATAATCCCTTTTGGCCAGCTTTCAGCAGCAGTTGCTTCACTGATGTCACGGCGTTCAACATGTATTCTGTTTTGTAATCCTGCATTGTCTATATGTAATAAAGCGGCATTTATGGCGCGGCGACTTTGATCAAAACCAACGATAGTCGGGAGGTTTTGTAAGCCTGTTTCTTTGCGTTGCTGTGCTTCATCAAGCAGGGACTGCCAGAGTGCTGCATCATGCTTTTTCCATTGTAAAAAGCCAAAATGTTTATGTTGTAAGCCCGGTGCATAATCAGCCGCTATCATAGCGGCTTCTAGTAGTATTGTTCCCGAACCACACATTGGATCAATTAAACTGCCTCCCTGACGCGCTATTTCGGGCCATTGACAGCGATAAAGTATGGCGGCAGCAAGGTTTTCTTTAATGGGGGCAGTAATACTGATATCACGATAGCCACGGCGATGTAAGCTTTCGCCTGATAAATCCAGACTCAGTGTTGCCTGGTCGTTTTGCAAATAGACGTTAAGACGAATATCGGGTTGTTTTGTATCAATATCAGGGCGCTTGTTGAATTTCTTGCGCATCTGATCGACGACGGCGTCTTTGACCTTTAAGGCTCCAAAGTGCGTATTGTCTATGGCTTTTGAGTTCTTGGCATTAAAGGACACTGCAAAGCTGTTATCAGGTTTCATATGCTGAAACCAGTTGATTTTATAAATACCAGCGTATAAGTCTTCCTGGCTAGTGACGGTAAAGGTATCGAGCTTTAGCAAAACACGATTTGCAATTCGAGACCAGAGACAAACGCGATAGGCAATTTCTAGGGAACCTTCAAAATAAGCACCCGCGAGAGCAGGCTTCACATTTTTTGCACCTAGCTGTTTTAATTCGGTTACGAGGATATCTTCCATCGCTTTGGGTGTGGTCGCAAAAAAAACAGAGTCAGTCATAGGGGTTTAGTGTGTGGAGTTTTGGAGCTGAAACGTACATGAAATACATAAAAAGAGGGTAATAGTGAGGTAACATGCGAATTAATTCACGCCTACAAGGACGCGGGTATGCTTCAGCAAGGGTAGGATGGGCAAAGCGTTAGCGTGCCCATCAATGCGTATTTAATGGGTTAATAAAACCTTTAACCCACCTTACAATAATGTTTATATATTATTGGGCATCCTTCATTTACTAGGTTAGACCTCTAATAAAAACACCCTTTCACCATAAAGAGCATGAAGATTTAGGCTACAAATTTAAGAAGCGACTATGGAAATAAAATACACTATGCAGGGGTGCAATCGCTTTAGCTTTAGCTGTTTCAGAAACAGCTAAAGCTCTTTCACTCCTGTCGTATTTCCCGTCTTAAATGCGTAGCCTGAATTTAGGTTATCGACCTTAGGGAGATGGAAACAAATAATCATCCAAGATTGCTGGTCTTTTTGTCCGTCTTCTACGTTGTAGTAACAGTTTCGTAGCTAGCTATGCGCCTGTTACTAAGCCTTGAATACGAACAAAAATACTGCCCAATATTGGACGTTTATTTATTTCCAGCTCCCTTATTTGAAAGGACCTATTATTGAATACTTAATAGCTCAACTTCAAAAATAAGTGTTTCATTAGGGCCTATCGCCCCCCCCGCACCTTTTGCGCCATAGCCTAAATCAGGGTGAATAAAGAAACGATATTTTGCGCCTATAGGCATTAATTGAACGCCTTCAGTCCAGCCTGCTATCACTCGATTTAAGGGGAAAGTGGCGGGTTCATTGCGGCTATATGAGCTATCAAACTCTTTGCCATCCAGTGTGGTTCCCTGATAATGTACGGTAACATTAGAACTAGCACTAGGTTTTTCACCTTCGCCCGCCGTTAATATCATGTACTGTAAACCACTAGTTGTCGTAATAACGCCTTCTTTACTGGTATTTTCGGCTAAAAATGCTTCGCCTGCCTGTTTGTTATTGTTAGCAAGTTCGGGGTCGGGTTTGTTAAACATAAAATAGCCTATCAATAAGAGAATAAAAATAACAAGAATAACGAGTTGGGTTTTACCCATTGGAAACTCCTTAAAATCAACTTAGGAATGGGAATGAAATAACGTGTGCCTTTAACTCAGGATTTTTGTTTGTCTTCGAGGCGTGTAAATAGGCGCATAGCAGGCTTATACAGCCCCTATTCTCTAATAGTTGAAAACTGGCACGTCAAGTCACTTAACAATATATAAATAATAGGTGCTGTACTACGTCACTGTTTACGTTACAAAGAAGACGGACAGAAAGACACAAAAATGCTCACGTTATATTGTCACATTCCTTGAGCTGAGTATTTTACCAAAAAAACCAGCCAGTACTTTCTAATTCTTTTTGACAGCCTATTAATTGTTGATGATAGACTTTTGCGCGTTGATCAACTTTTTTGGATACTTTTAACAACCAGGATTTTTTTAAATAGGATTTCCGCTTATAGCCTGCATGACCTTCATGGTAAGCCAGGTATAATCTGGCAGTATCAAATTTCGAGATACCCAGCTTATTATGGCTAACAGTACAGTACCAGCCTACGAAATCGCTAGCATCTTCAAAGTCATCCCGGTCTGCGCCCCAACTGCCAGCAGCATCAAGATACCAGTCCCATGTGCTATCAATTGCTTGAGGGTAGCCATAGGCTGAGCTGGGGCGTGACCAGGGGATAAAACCCAGCAACCAGGTTCTAGGGGGCTTGGCATCTGCAATGAATTTTGATTCCTGATGGATAATGGCCATTTGTACATGTGCGGGAACCCCCCATTTTTTATAGGTATTCTGGGTGTGCTCATACCAGTCATCTTTCTCTCTAAAAATTGAGCAGATATTATGCGTGTCTTTAGGCTGAGTGGCAGTGCAGGCAGATAACAGCAATAATAAAAGCAGGATTTGGGTTTTATAAAATTTTTTGACCATTGTTAAAAAGTAATTCATGGTAATGCTAAGAATTGCTGCTAGGATTTGTTTGTAAGGATTGTTTTTATTTGAATATCAGCTTATATTAACTCAATGTATTGGTCATAATATTATAAGCTTGAATAGCATAACTCACAAAAATTAAGAAATGATGAGTAATTCCAGAGAACATTATCGCAAAAAGTTATCAATGACTGGCTTATTGTTTATGGGCGGAGTCGAGCATGAAATGAAAGTTCAAAATGTGTCAATTACAGGTATTTTAGTCACTATTGAACTCAGCGCTCAAATGAATAATGAACATGATATTTTTTTGATAATGAAAGAATCTAGTTTAGTCGATTTTTACGTAAAAAAATTAAATTTGGCCGGAGAAGCAGAGGTTGTCAGGGTTGATATGGAAGAGGGGGCAATTCTGATTGGAATGGAATTCAAGCAGGTTTCTTATGGTGCAGAAAACTTACTGTATAAAAGAAAGGCATATCGAAAAAGTATGACCGCTCCGGGACAAATTCTAATTGCAAAAGAAATGTATGACTTTATGACGCAAAATGTCTCTGTTGGTGGTTTAATGATACGTATTCCAAAGCGTGTTGAATTGCAAGAGCGAAAGGTTGTGAAATTTAAATTTGATAAATTACATTTATTTGGAGAAAGCCTAATAATCTGGTTCGAATACGATAAAGAAGGCGGTACTTTAGTCGGGCTTCAATATCAGCATATGGAGAAGGGGGAGATACAAGGAATTCCCAGGTTTTATGATCAATAGCGGGTTTGTATTATAGGAACTGTTTGCCAATTGGAATTTACAGGGGGCCTTTCTCAGCGAATTTAAACAGGCATATTAATCTATTTTGCGGCTAAAGGCCGCTCCTGCAGTTGACTGTCTCGGGACGCTAGTAAGGCAACTCGCAATAAATAACCGACCCATCTTGCTTGTCTTTTTGTCCGTTTTCAGTGTTGTAGAGATAGTTGCGTAGCCTGCTATGCGCCTATTTCTACACCTTGAAGACGAACAAAAACCCTGCGCAATATGGGTGGTTTATTTATTGCGTGTTACCTAAAAACTATTCACTTTAGTGCAAGACTTTAGTTGATACACACTTTGCAAGGTCATGTCCAAAAACATTGCAGAGAGTGAGTGCAAGAATATTTAGAGTACCATCAAACAAGAATTTAAGAATTATGATTCTTGGCTACCCATTTAAGACGGGGACATACGGCAGGAGTAACATGCTTTAGCTATTGCACTCCTGCATAAGGTGTTGAATCTCCACCGCCACGTATTAAATGGGTCGCCTGATTCTTGAATAGTGGAGGACTTTCAGTCCAAAAGTAATCTATGAACTTTCAGTGCATAGGAATGTGAATTTTAGAACGCGTGCATTTGGCTTGTCTTTTTGTCCGTATTCTTTGTTGCGGAAACAGTTACGTAGCTAGCTATGCGCCTGTTTCCACGCCTCGAATACAAACAAAAATCCTGCGTCAAATGCACACGTTATTTTATTCCCACTCCATAGTGGTTGAATTTAGTTCAGCGAAAAGCATTTTTATGACGCATATTCCAGTACCTAAGCGCTAATTCCTGCGCTTTTTTCTGACTATCCACCTTATTCAATAGCTTTAGTGCAATGGCTGTTGTACCCACAACACTTGCTTCGGAAAATTCATCTTCTCGTTCACCACACCACACTTGTATGAGATGTTCTGGTTCAAGCTTTTCGGGTTTGATATGACGTCTGGAGAATAAAGCAGGCCATGTTTCTTCTGATAGTAGACCGTTATGGACACTTTGAGCTAAGCATATCATATCTGGGTTACGCTCTGTTTCACCCCCTTCACCTTTTAGAACGGTCATATGGGCTTGCTGTAATAATAAGGCAGCCTCTTGATGCACAGGACGGTATCCTGGATGAAAAATACCTTGAAGACTGTATACGGCGTTAAAAGGGTTTATCAGGCGTACTAAAGTATGTACAGGGGAGCGTAAGCCCATTAAGCTACGTAGATGAATCATTCTGCTAAGCTCTGGGCAAAATTGCTCTATGGATAGATAGGCAAAATTCCGTGATTGTAGTTGTTGTCTGGCTGCATGGAATGAGTCGCTGATTGGTAAGGAAAATAGCGCCAGCATATCCTGAGCAAAAACACGGTTCTCTGAATGGGAAGCTGAGCCATGCATTAATACTTTAATACCATTTTCTGCTAACAAAAAGCTTGCCAGCATAAACCATGGCAAGTGGCGCCTTTTCCCTGCATAGGCAGACCAGTCCAAATCAGCAGATTGAGCAGCAACACTTGGTAAAGTTTCACGTACCGCGAGGACAAATCCAGCGAGTTCTTCAGGTGTTTCTTCCTTAACCCTCATCAGCATTAAGAAGGCACCTAATTGAATTTCTTCAACTTCGCCGGCTAGTATCATGCGCATAGCAAAGTAGGCTTCATCTTGAGTTAAAGGGCGAGAGCCTTTTTTTCCTTTACCTAAAATACGTATATATTCGGCAAACGGGTGCTCTGTGGTATTGCTAGTCATTGTGTTATGTTTTTACGGGTCGCTTATCTAATTTTCTTTGTAAAGTACGTCTGTGCATGTTTAGGGCGCGCGCAGCAGCGGAAATGTTGCCCTCATGCTCCATCAGAACTTTTTGTAAATGCTCCCACTCAAGTCGTTTAACCGATAAGGGGTTTTCATTAATGGCAACCGAGCTGTCCCCCGCATTTTTTTGTAATGCGTTCATGATCTCATCAGGGTTAGCGGGTTTTGTTAAATAATGGTTTGCACCGAGTTTTATTGCCTCAACGGCAGTTGCTATACTTGCAAAGCCCGTTAACATTATAATCTGCGTGTTATCATCCAGCGAAATCAGTTTTTTGACTAATTCTAGTCCTGATTCATACCCTATGCGTAAATCAATCACTGCATATTCTGGCTCTATTTGTTCTGCTAATGCTAGGCCATTTTTAACATC
Organism: uncultured Methylomonas sp.; assembly: GCA_964481455.1. Classification (GTDB taxonomy): domain Bacteria; phylum Pseudomonadota; class Gammaproteobacteria; order Methylococcales; family Methylomonadaceae; genus Methyloprofundus. The sequence goes on from CAYZUM010000022.1 coordinate 11,426, forward strand.
GTGAGCCACCGCGACTGAAAAACCTCTTTTTTCTAATGCGGCTTTGAGAACCGAACAATAAGTCAGGTCATCATCGACCAATAATAATTGTGCTTGATTGAGTTCAGACATAAGGAGTTGAAAGCTTAAGTTTCTATAACAAGGGGTAAGATGATATCAATGCATGCCCCACCATCTGGTGCATGACTAATATCTATTTTACCGCCTAAACGGTTTATTGTGGAATAAGTTAAAAATAAGCCCACTCCTAAACCTTGACCACTTTCATTGATCGGTGCTTTACCAATTCTTTCAATAAGCTCATCAGGCATGCCGGGGCCGTAATCGCGTATTCTAATGCCAATAAAGTTTTCTTCAGTGCAAGGCGTGACAATAAAGTCAATTCCTTTTTCATCTGAAGTGACTTCAGTGGCATTATTTAAGATATTAATGATAGAGTGGGTTAAGGTTAATTCTGCTAAAATTGACTGCTCTAAAGGTGCAGTAGGGTAGATATTCAGATTTAGTTTTGCCCCAGGTTGTTGACTGCGCCACTGGTTAAGTACTTCATCAAGGTACACACTGAATATTGTAATATGACCCGATTCAGCCCTTAATTCACCTGCTGATGCTGACATAACAGATAGGGCTTGTTTACATCGGTTGATCTGATCTTGCATGATATGCATTTTTTCATGTAATTCTTTATGCGCCTCTGAGTGATAGTCATCTTTTAGTTCATGCGTAATAATGGACATGGTGCCTAACGGTGTTCCCATATCATGTGCCGCACTCGCTGCAAGCGTTCCTAGGGCAATAATACGCTCATCCTGTAATGCTTTTTCACGTGCTTCTGCGAGAATTCTCTCACCTGCTTTAATGGTATTTGATAACTCGACTGCGAAGAAGGCAACCAGTCCGGCGCTACACACAAAACCAAACCACATACCAAAAATATGGAAATTAAAAAATTCCTCATCTTTAGTTTCATGCATTGATGCAGACATGTTGGCCATATCAATATGCATTAGATGGGGTTCAACGGCTGTCAAAGTGGCATGAAATGGTATTAAGAAAGTATATAAGGTGGTTGTCAGAATGACCATATACCAGGTATAGGTATGGGGTAGTATAATGGCAGTCAGAATGACGGGAAGCAGAAAAATCCAGGTGAACGGGTTAGTTGCACCGCCTGTTAAATATAAAAGTGCAGCGATGGCCAATACATCGATGGCTAACTGTGAGAAAATTTCCATTTCTGTGACAGCGACATCTGTCTGCAGGCGCATCCATGTGTATAAATTGACTGAGGCAATCGCCAGAATAGTCAGCCAAAGGGCCTCTTCATGTAGCGGTATCCTAAGTATATCAATAGAAATTAATAACAGCATGGATTCACCGCCGATCATTAAATTTCTTAGAATAAACAGCCACTGCAGGTTTTCTTTTGCTGAAATTTCTGTTTTTGGAATAAAATTAGCTAACATAATTTCCTGGGAATTCTTAGGAATGGGAATTGAATAACGTCTGTATTCAAACCTTAGCCCTTTCTAGTTATCAATAATAATGGTAGGTTGCGGGTGAGGTACGAACCCCAACAAGTGATAGCACAATCATAAAGCTCTGTTGCTTTGAGGCGTGCACGATACACTTGCCCAAAGTGTTGTCCCATTCCTGTCAGATGATGCACCCCAGTCGCCGGTTATGTCGCGGGCAAAATGTTGGGTTCGTACCTCACCCACAGCCTACACAGAGCTTGTACCTATTTGAAGCTCAAGAAAAGTGGGCGGTCGTCCATGTACAAGTCATTAGATTTTCATTTCTGAGAAACGGTACGAATATATTCGTACCGACAGATGCTTTGTGTGATCACGGTGTGTATTATTGAAACAGAATGGCAGCACTAATCATCGCAGCACTGGCTAATAGAGCGAAAATTGTCCCTTTATGATTGCTCTTCATTTGTGCTTGCATTTTTTCTAATTGTTGGCTTTGGGCATTAGCACGCACACTCGTATGCGCGGCATCATCTAAAACCTGAAAAAGTAATGAAGGAATCTCAGGAAATTTCTCTGCTATTTCAGGGAATTTCTGCATCGCCTGCTTGATTTTCGTTTTAGGGCTTAAGCGTTCCTTAAACCAGGCTTCTAAAAAGGGTTTTGCTGTTTGCCATAAATCTAAATCAGGGTATAGCTGGCGGCCTAAACCTTCTATATTTAATAAGGTCTTTTGTAATAAAACTAATTGCGGTTGAACCTCCATATCAAAACGACGAGCCGTTTGAAATAAACGTAACAATAATAGACCAAACGAAATATCTTTTAAGGGCTTGTCAAAGATAGGCTCACAGACACTGCGTATTGCAGATTCAAACTCTTCAACGCGTGTGTGGGGAGGCACCCAGCCTGAAGCAATATGCATTTCAGCAACTCGGCGATAATCCTGATTAAAAAAAGCAAGAAAATTTTCTGCCAAATAGCGTTGATCGGAAGTCGATAAAGTGCCAACAATACCAAAATCAACAGCAATATATTTGCCAGGCAATTCTACGAATATATTACCGGGATGCATATCGGCATGAAAAAAATTATCTCTAAAAACCTGTGTGAAAAAAACTTCTACGCCGCGTTCGGCCAGTAATTTAAAATCTGCATTCTTTTCGCGCAATTCATCAATATTACCCACGGGAATGCCATAGATACGTTCCATGACGAGAACTTTTTTACGAGTATATTCCCAGTGAATTTCGGGGATATAGATAGCCTCTGAATTTTCAAAATTACGCCGTAATTTTGCGGCATTACCTGCTTCCCTGATGAGGTCTAACTCATCAAGCAGTGTTTTTTCAAACTCAGCAACAATTTCTTTAGCATGCAGTCGTTTGGCATCATCCCAGAATTTTTCGGCAAAATAGGCGAGCTCATACAATAAACCGATATCTGAATGTATCCACTTTTCAACATCTGGGCGTAATACTTTAACAACAACCTCTTCACCGCTGTGTAAAACAGCAGTATGGACTTGTGCAACGGAAGCTGACGCTAAAGGGCTGGCAGAAAATTCTGCAAAGGCTTCGTCGATCGTCATACCCAGTTCTTTCTCAATCACCTCACGGGCTTTCTGGTCTGAAAAAGGCGGGACTTTATCTTGTAATTTTACCAATTCATCAGCAATATCATCTGCTAAGATGTCTTTTCGAGTGGATAAGGCCTGACCAAATTTAACATAGATGGGACCTAAATCTTCAAGTGTACGCCGAATGCGTACCCCACGTTCTGCAAACTCTTTTTTACGCCAGAAATTAGGTGAAAAAATAACCAGAAAGCGCAGGGGCCTGAATAAATGTGTTTTCAGGATTAAATCATCCAGCCCATGAGTAATTAGTACCCAGTTTATATGGAGAAGTCTTAGTATTAGTTTGGGGTGTCTCACGCTATCTTCCTATGCCTGCTATTCTTTATAATTGAATTTCAATACGCTTGATCCGTGCTTCAAGTCGGTCAAAATCTTCTTTAACCTGGTCCACTTGTTCACTCAGGATATTAATTTCAGGGGCAGGGGGGAGGTCTTGTGTTTCATCTTGTAAAAATTCTTTGATATTGAGTTGTAGGCTGTTGAAGTTTTCTTTATTCCATTCACTTGCACGACGGAAAAAATATCCGATTTTGTGTGCGATCACGTCACCAGTGACGTGCGACAGCTGTTCTTCTAAGTCAATGTCCAGCTGAGCAAAGAGTTTCTGAAACTGGTGACCAATGCTTAAGTCTCCAGTGATAGTCACTTCACCAGAAAAAAAAGAGCGGGCTGAAGTTGAGCTAAGGCCCATTAATCCGAATGCCGGCAAAGATCCACATAAAGTGGTATCGATAGTCCCTTCGTAAAAATCAATAATCTGGATGTTATGTGGTGTAGGGCAAAGATAAATCGTTTCATCAAAAGGCTGGATGGTTATGGCAATGACTTTGCCCGCCAGAGGTTGTAGAAACAAAGTAACATCTTCATCTAGACTTAAATATTTATTCAGAGCTGCTTCAAATGCGCTAATAAGTAGAGGTTTGATCGTCATTGTCTTGGTGGGAGGAAGGGGAAAGAGCGTATAGGCAGCGCTTTTTTGCCCACCTTTTGGCATATATCAAAAGGGTGGGTATGAAAGTCTATCCTGCTCACATGGCTCAAATCTTATTGGCCAAGCTGTTGAAAGTGCTTAAAACTTATAGCCTCTATGCACACACACTATGCCCTGTGACATATTAAAATATTCACATCGCTCGAGTTCTGCATCCTGCATCATTTCTTTTAAGGTATCCTGCTTGGGGTGCATACGAATGGACTCTGCTAAATAACGGTAGCTTTCTTCATCTTTTGCAATGAATTTACCGATTTTGGGGAGCAGCTTAAATGAATAAAAATCATAGACTTTCTCAGTGACTTTATCTGTTGGGTGTGAAAACTCTAAGACAATCACTCGTCCACCCGGTTTTAAAACCCGGTACATAGAGCGTAATGCTGCATCTTTATCAGTGACATTGCGTAAGCCAAATGCAATGCAGACGCAATCAAAGGTATTCTCTTCAAAGGGCAGGCATTCAGCATTCACTTGAGCATAAGTGATGTTTTCAATCAGGCCGCGATCAATTAGACGATCACGCCCGGTACGCAGCATTTCAGAATTAATATCGGCTAATACAATTTTGCCATTTTTGCCAACTCGTTTAGCAAAAAGCGTTGTCAAATCGCCCGTTCCACCTGCCAAATCCAGAACATGGTCACCTTCGCGCACATTACTTAATTGTACCGCGACACGTTTCCATATGCGGTGAATCCCGAGTGACATTAAGTCATTCATGATGTCATATTGACTGGCAACAGAGTCAAAAACCCCACGCACTAAGTTGACCTTTTCTTTCTCATCGACTTGTGTAAAACCAAAGTGAGTCGTGTTATCAGTTGTCATATGTTTATCTTAATATTAAGGGTAGGTCTGTTGCCTACCAGCGATAATTGAAGAAACCAGTCTCAAAGAAGCTTGGTATTTCTTTAATTTTTGGTAGGTTCGGCACGCTTGTGCCCAGCAACTTTTAGTTCCTCCAGATATCCTGCCCAAAGGAACTCATATTCATTACCTAGTTTGAAAAGTAAATCCCAAGTATAAATGCCGCTATTATGCCCATCACTGAAGACAGGCGCAATGCCATAATTGCCGATAGGTTTTATCGATTCAATGGCCACGTATTCTTTACCTACTTGCAAAGTTTCCTGTCCTGGGGCGTGTCCAAGTGCCTCTGCCGAAGGTGTGAAAACGCGTAGGTACTCACAGGGAAGCTGGAAAGTCTGGCCAGCCGCGAAACATATTTCAAGGACACGTGATACTTTATGTAATTTAATATCCGTTGGAAATGTATCGATTGGTTCAGCTTGAATTCGCATCTTTATAAGATATAACGACTTAAATCTTCATCTTCTGCAAATTCGGATAGATATTGATTGACATAATCTGCATTCACGATAATATTTTTTTCCACCATATCAGGGGCATCAAATGAGACGGATTCTAATAAACGCTCCAATATAGTATGTAATCGTCGAGCCCCAATATTCTCGGTTTTTTCATTCACTTCCCAGCCGATCTCGGCAATTCGTTGAATACCATCTTCCGAGAACGTAAGGTTGATACCTTCCGTACCTAGTAATGCCTGATACTGTTCGGTTAAAGAGGCGTCTGGCTCAGTCAGAATGCGCACAAAATCGTTGGTACTCAAGGCATCCAGTTCAACTCGAATAGGAAAACGCCCTTGTAATTCAGGGATTAAGTCAGAAGGTTTGGTTAGGTGAAAAGCCCCCGAGGCAATAAACAGGATATGATCCGTCTTAATCATGCCATATTTAGTGCTGACAGTACTCCCTTCGACTAAAGGAAGTAAATCTCTCTGTACTCCTTCGCGGGAAACATCGCCCCCTCCGCCAGTGTCAGATCGTTTACAGACTTTATCTATTTCGTCTAAAAAGACGATGCCATGTTGTTCTGCTATTTCTATGGCTGATAATTTGATTTCATCTTCATTGACTAGTTTGGAAGCATGTTCCTCAGTGAGAATTTTGAGGGCATCTTTTACAGGAAGTTTACGGTCATTGGTTTTTTGACTGCCCATATTTTGAAACATGCCTTGTAACTGGCTAGTCATTTCTTCCATACCAGGAGGTGCCATAATTTCAACGCCTATGCGGGAAGCTTGTACCTCAATTTCAATTTCTTTCGCGTCAAAATCACCTTCCCGTAATTTTTTGCGCATTTTTTGTCGCGTTGATTCTTCTGTATCGGATAACATACCGCCATCAGCACGCGGTAACAAAATATCCAGAACTTCTTCCTCAGCGGCATCCATGGCACGATTTTGTACCGATTCCATTTCAGCTTCGCGAGTCATTTTATAGGATGTCTCGACCAAGTCACGTACGATAGATTCAACATCACGGCCAACATAGCCTACCTCAGTAAATTTAGTGGCTTCAATTTTAATAAAAGGTGCATTGGCAAGGCGTGCAAGTCTTCGTGCTATCTCTGTCTTACCGACACCAGTGGGTCCGATCATCAGAATGTTCTTAGGTGTGATTTCATCACCCATAGTGCCACCGACCTGAGCACGACGCCAGCGGTTACGTAAAGCAATAGCGACTGAACGTTTTGCACTCGCCTGACCGATAATATGCTTATCTAATTCGTGTGCAATTTCTTTAGGAGTCATTTGTGTCATTTGTTTTCTTAGTCCTTTGGTTCAGCGTCTAGTTCTTCAATTCGTAAATTGTGATTAGTATAAATGCAGACATCAGCGGCAATATTAAGTGACTTTTCGACAATTTCCCGAGCACTTAAATCTGAATTTTCTAATAAAGCACGCGCTGCTGATTGTGCATATGGCCCCCCTGAACCGATCGCAATTAAATCGTATTCCGGTTCAATCACATCACCATTACCCGAAATGATTAATGAGGATTTGCTGTCAGCAATTGACAGTAAGGCTTCCAGTTTGCGTAATGCACGTTCAGTACGCCAGTCTTTAGCCATTTCAACCGCTGCACGGGTTAGGTTCCCGTGATGTTTTTCCAGCTTACCTTCAAAGTGCTCAAAAAGCGTGAATGCGTCAGCCGTTGCCCCAGCAAACCCAGCAATCACTTTACCATGGTATAAACGGCGCACTTTACGAGCATTCCCTTTCATGACTGTATTACCCAAAGTGACTTGACCATCACCCCCGATAACGACTTTATCACCACGGCGCACAGAGAGAATTGTTGTACCTCTAAAATTCACTTATCACTTACCTATATTATAGAAATTAAATCGTTCAATTTTACATGGTAAATGTTACTCAGGATAGTTTTAAAAATAGAAATATTGAGTTGAGATGTGTTTAAGCTTACTTTTAATAAAAGTGACCATTTTTAAATTTTCCCAAATGGATCACTACCGGTGTTTATGCTAATGGCTTTTCTGGCAAAAATACTGTACCGGATGGCAAAGGGTGGCCAAGTGAACATAAAGGTTAAAATAGAGATAGTTACCCATAAATGAAGAGAAAATCCAAGTTGTATCAGTGCGATAGCTGAGATTTCTTGGTTTTATGTGGTTCTTTTCCCTTTGGCGTGATGAAATAAAATTAGTTAAATAAAATGCTTGAATGATATCCGGATAGGTCTATCGAAATGCGCTGGAACAGGTTTTCGATATTAAAAATGCCATAACAGCGGCGCTTTAACTCGATGTTCCAGTTTCCAGCTATATCTGGGCTTGAAGGCACCTAGATT
>CAYZUM010000023.1:0-18837 GCA_964481455.1 uncultured Methylomonas sp.
GGAATATGCCATAATTTCATGAAGGAGGAGTAAAATTAAGCGAACGGTGAGTTTATAGTTTGATGCACACGAGTATATTTTGTTATACAAGGAGTTTAAAAAATTGATTAAGCGGGCTTATGTTAGCTACGCATTTAAGGCGCGACATACGACAGGAGTGAAAGAGCTTTAGCTGTTTCCGAAACAGCAATAGCTAAAGCTATTGCACTCCTCCATAATGTAGTGAATCACCATTGCCCCGTCTTAAGGTAACTCGTCCCCCCACGGCTTTCTCATAAAAAACTGGCATGATATTTGTCCAGATTACAAACTCAATAAAATCAGGCAATACAGAATTTATTACAATTAATTTTCTATAAAAATGATTATTGAAAAATAAAACTCAATGGCATTAAAAATAAATAACCTTAAATATTATTATGTTATGTAAATTAAAAAATATGCCAAGTTTTTATGAGAAAGCCGTGCTCGTCCCCCCATGTTGCGCAGGATTTTTGTTCGTCTTCTTTTTGATAGAAAAAGTTTCGTCGCCAGCTATGCGCCTATTTCTACTAATGGAAGACAAACAAAAATCCTGCGCAATATGGGTAGTTTATTTATTGCGCCTTACCTAAGGTATTAGTAATGATAAGCGTTTGGGACGGAGTGCATACTCTATCCAGCAGCAGGCATACAGGTTTGGGTACTCTTTATCGGGTGCATGAATTCACACCTTACAGATACACAGTTTATTTTAGACACATTCCCGAGAAAAATAATACTTTATATCTGCGCAACTGTTGCTGTGCACAGTATAATAGCAACTTCTTTTTTTGGGCCTATCTTTATGCATTCTATTCCCGATATTACCTTTGTTGGTGGCGGTGTTAGCGGTTTGTTAAGTGCGCGTTTGTTTTCTCTGGCAGGGGCAGATGTAACCATTATAGACAGGAATAGAATCGGGCAAGAATCATCATGGGCAGGTGGCGGGATTTTACTGCCTTTATATCCGTGGCGACAGGCAGGTGCCATTAGTCAACTTGTCATCCCTAGTATTACAGCTTATCCTGAATTAGCAGAAGCATTAATTACTTCGACAGGCCTGGATCCTGAATATATCGTCAGTGGCTTACTGATGACTCAACTCTCTGACTTAAATAAAGCACAAGAATGGTGTGACAGGTATTCAGTTAAGTATTGCTCTGCAACTCAGGAGCAACAAAAAGACTTCCCACAGATAAACTCTCAATCATTGTTCCTACCTGGAATTGCTCAGGCAAGAAATCCTCGTTTACTGAAAGCGCTTAAGCAGGAATTAATCCAGCGTGGTGTAAAAATTATAGAAAACTGCCAGATACAAAAAGTAACTGTTAATAATAACCGTATCACTAATATTGCCAGTGATTCTGAAGTTTTTTCAGTCAATCAATTAGTCATTTGCGCCGGTGCCTGGACAGCAGATTTATGGGCACAGTTCTTTGGTCATAATACTGCAAGCCAACCTGATATTTTCCCTGTCAAAGGTCAAATGTTAATATTTGATACCCCCGTTAATGTACTTGATACAATGGTGCTAGAATATGACCGATACTTAATCCCCAGGCTAGATGGAAAAATTTTATGTGGAAGCACTGTTGAAAGTGCAGACTTTGATAAAGCAACATCTGAGCGAGCGAGACACTCTTTAGCAACATTTGCACGTGAACTATTCCCTGTTTTAAAGTCAGCCCCAATCATCCATCATTGGGCAGGGCTACGTCCAGGCACACAGCAAGGTATTCCTTATATTGACAAGCACCCGGAAATCAACAATCTAGCCATTAATGCAGGGCATTTTAGAAATGGCTTTGCAATGGGGCCGGCATCCGCACAATTACTATATGAGCTCATCACTAATCAAGCAAAAACCACATTAAATCCGGCACCGTATCAATTATCCGTTAAACACTAAGTAAGTTTGTTATGAATTATTACCCATTTGTAAAGCCACTACTCTTTAAGTTAGATGCAGAAGCCTCGCATTATTTGACTTTAAAATTACTAAAACTGTCTCATAACTGTGGTCTGGATAAACTGCTTAATCCTAAAATGATCACTAAGCCACTGACTGTCATGGGTTTAAACTTTGATAGCCCCGTTGGCTTAGCAGCAGGCTTAGATAAAAATGGTGACTATATTGATGCATTAGCTGCTATAGGTTTTGGCTCTATCGAAATCGGCACTGTTACCCCACGTCCTCAACCAGGCAACCCCAAGCCACGTTTATTTAGACTCCCCAGTCATCAAGCGATTATCAATAGAATGGGGTTTAATAATCAAGGGGTAGACTATTTATTAAAGCAAGTAGAGCTAAGCGACTATAAAGGGGCTCTAGGTATTAATATAGGTAAAAATTTTGATACGCCGATAGACCAGGCTAGCGCAGATTATTTAATTTGCCTGCGTAAAGCCTATCAGGCAGCCAGTTATATTACGATAAATATTTCTTCTCCAAACACTAAAAACCTACGTCAGCTACAGCAAGGTGATGAAATTCGAAAGTTACTCTCGGCGTTAAAAGAAGAGCAACAACAATTACAGACACAACATAACAAATATACGCCTATCGCCGTAAAAATAGCACCTGATTTGAACGATGAAGAAATCCAGCATATTGCTGGCTTACTCACTGAGTTTTCAATAGATGGTGTCATTGCGACTAATACAACTATTGAGCGCAGTGCTATAAAAGAGCATCCTTTAGCCGAAGAAAAGGGAGGCTTAAGTGGTGAGCCAGTGAGACAAAAATCAACTCAAGTAGTGGCGCATTTAGCAGATGAATTACAGGGAAATATTCCCATTATCGCAGCAGGAGGGATTATGAACTATTGTGATGCGCAGGAAAAACTTGATGCGGGTGCCAGTCTAGTGCAAGTTTATAGTGGGTTGATTTTTCAAGGTCCCTATTTAATCAATGATATTATGCAGGGCTTAACTGAAAGTAACTAACATGCACCCTATAAACTGTGCATCTGGCGGTGCGAATTCAATTGGACGATACGCGTAAAGCCCAAATCTGCATACCTAGCCTAAAAATTGCTCAAGTATTTCATGCACGTTTCTTAAGTATGAAAATTCAATAATACCCGAGTCTGACTTGTCTTTTGACTCCACAGCCGCGCTAGAAAAATAATTACGTAGCCTGACGCCTGTTTTCCTAAGGTAAGGCGCCATAAATAAACTACCCATATTGCGCAGGATTTTTGTTTGTCTTCCATTAGTAGAAATAGGCGCATAGCTGGCGACGAAACTTTTTCTACAACGCTGAAGACGAACAAAAAAACAAGCAAGGTGGGTGGGTGTTGCGAGTTACCTAACACGCCTGTGTAGCCAAAATGTTGCGTTAAATGTACAAGTTATTTTATTCCCATTCCTAAATAAGTCGATACTGAGCAATGAAAAGTTGATTTATTAATTTAATTCTACAGAATAGTCGCCTAAGGGTCGGCGGAAAGCAAAGTGATAAGGCGTGACCACAAAATCATTCCATGTCGTCATAAAGGCATCATGTGGCTCTGGGATACTGGCTAAACCAGAGAAAGGAGATGCAGCAACAAAAAGTACAAAACCTGTAGCACTACCCAGTACTGCTGTGGGTCGAATGATGAATTCTGAGAGTATATCTGTCGCCGTTGGCGATGAATCATCACCCAGTTCTGAAGCGCTATAGCCAGGTTGTAATGCGTTAGAATCAACCTCTGCTGCTACCTCAATGGACGCAGTAGTAGTGCCTTCACTCTCTTCAGCAAAAGCTAATGGTTGTAATAAACACAGGCATGTGGCCATAAAAAAACAAGTCCTGATTTTTTGCATATTATTCTCCTGATTCTGCTGGTTTTATTATACTATGTCACGTTAATATGCCCGAATTTTAGAACCAGGCTAGGAGGCTGTCCAAGAATAGAAGCCGTAGCGAGGCGAGGAAAAACTGACCAAAAGGGCTTTTCCTCAGTAGGTTTTCTATTCTTGGGCAGCCTCCTAGGGGTTAAAGCACCTTTTACAGGTGTAGGAGCCACCCTTAGCCGCAAAATAGATTTTAGCGCCTCATAGAATCAAAAAATTCAACATTGGTTTTAAAATCTTTGAGTTTACCAAGTATAAATTCAGATGCGGCCATCTCATCCATAGGCTGCAATATTTTGCGTAAAATCCAGGTTTTTTGTAATTCGTCAGGGGCAACTAAATAGTCTTCACGACGAGTACCAGAGCGGTTAATATTGATGGCGGGGTAAATACGTCTTTCTGCAATTTTACGTTCCAGATGTAATTCCATATTACCTGTTCCTTTGAACTCTTCATAAATCACTTCATCCATTCGTGACCCGGTTTCAACCAGAGCAGTCGCAATAATCGTTAAGCTACCACCTTCTTCAATATTACGCGCTGCACCAAAAAAGCGTTTTGGTTTTTCTAACGCATTGGCATCCACACCACCTGACAGTAACTTACCAGATGAAGGAGCAACCATATTGTATGCTCGCGCTAATCGTGTCAGGGAATCTAACAAGATGACTACATCGTGTTTGTGTTCGACTAAACGACGGGCTTTTTCAATCACCATTTCTGCAACTTGCACATGGCGTGTTGCTGGCTCATCAAAAGTACTGGAAATCACTTCGCCGCGTATACAGCGCTCCATTTCGGTAACTTCTTCAGGACGCTCATCAATGAGCAGTACGATCATATAACATTCGGGGTTATTCTCTGCAATAGCATGTGCAAGGCTTTGCAGTATCATGGTTTTACCCGCTTTGGGAGGGGAAACAATCAATCCCCGCTGACCTTTACCAATGGGAGAAATTAAATCAATCACTCGTCCCGTTAAATCTTCACTACTACCGTCTCCACGTTCCATTATAAAACGCTTATTTGGGAATAAAGGTGTCAGATTTGAGAAGAGAATTTTGTGTTTGGCATTTTCGGGGGCTTCAAAATTGATTTTTTCAACTTTCAGCATTGCGAAATAACGTTCGTTATCTTTTGGGGGTCTGATTTTACCGCTAATGGTATCTCCTGTGCGTAGGCTAAATCGCCTGATCTGACTAGGAGAAACATAAATATCATCAGGGCCTGCTAAATAGGAACTGCCCGGCGTTCGTAAAAAACCAAAACCATCTTGTAAAATTTCTATGACACCATCGCCATAGATGTCTTCACCACTTTTTGCCTGTTTTTTAAGAATAGAAAAGATTACTTCTTGTTTTCTCGTTCGAGAAACGTTTTCAATTCCAAGTTCTTCAGCAAGTGCAATAATGTCTGTAATGGATTTTAGTTTTAGTTCGGTAAGATTCATACAAGGAAAATTTAAAAGAGATGTGGGTATCTGCGCTGAAAGATAATCTCAGCTTAGTATAAGATGCGGTTATTTTGAAATGCAGAAGGCGCAAAAGAATTATGTGCCAATTGGAAGAGTATACACATAAAACCAGGAAGTAACAATTAATTTTGCTACTTCCTGATCTAGGACGTTAAATATTGCTGTCGATAAATTGTGTAAGTTGGGATTTTGTTAATGCGCCAACCTTAGTCGCTTCAATATCGCCATCTTTAAATAGCATTAGTGTTGGTATGCCGCGGACACCATAATGGGAAGGTGTTGCCGGGTTTTCATCAATGTTTAATTTTGCAACTGTAATTTTACCGGTATATTCCTGAGAAATTTCATCCAGGACCGGGGCTATCATTTTACAAGGACCACACCACTCAGCCCAGTAATCAACTAACACTGGTGTGCTGGCTTTCAATACAAGTTCGTCAAAATTACTATCAGTTACATGAAGGACCGAGTCACTCACGCTATTCTCCAAATTATTTTACAAGAGTGTAATATCGCTTTATCGCTATATTTTGTCAATATTTTTTGTACTTTCTCTGCAATTTATTGAGACACAGTTCGCATTATTAAAATTGACCACATACCATGAGACAGTGCAAACCAAGGCATATTGCTGTACTCTATAAGCATGAAGAATACACATTTAACGGATACACAATTCATAAATCTGGAGCTTTCCCAGCCTATATTACGTGGATTGAATGAAGCAGGGTTTGATCAGTGCACACCTATTCAGGATCGTGCTTTACCCATTGCTTTGCGCGATAGAGATGTTGCAGGCCAGGCACAGACAGGAACAGGTAAAACCGCCAGTTTTTTATTGGCAACATTCCAGCGTTTATTAAATGATAGCAGCGATAAGAAAAGATATCCCCGGGCCATTATTCTAGCCCCCACCCGTGAACTTGCGATCCAGATCCACAAGGACGCTGTGCTATTAGGCAAACATTTAAATTTTAATTTAGCGCTGATTTATGGTGGCACTGATTATCAAAAACAGCAAAAAGCCGTACAGGGAAATGTGGATATTATCATTGCTACGCCAGGCAGAATTATTGACTTTTATCGGAAAAAGTCTTTTTCTCTGGATAATATTCAGGTCATGGTGCTAGATGAAGCGGATAGAATGTTTGATTTAGGGTTTATTAAAGATATTCGCTATTTACTTAACCGCATGCCAAAACCAGAAAAACGCCTAAATATGCTTTTTTCTGCGACGCTATCGTTCAAAGTTTCCGAACTCGCTTATGAACATATGCATCAGCCTGTGATGGTGAAAATTGAAACCGAAGAAGTCACTTCCGATTCTATTAATCAATATGCCTATTGCCCTGCAAATGAGCAAAAAATCCCCCTTTTAATTGGATTATTAAAATCACACAGCCCTGAACGGAGCATTATTTTTGTCAATACGAAGCGTAGTGCAGAAAAACTAGCGGACTATTTAGCTGCAAATGAGTATCAAACGGCCTTATTAAGTGGGGATGTGCCACAAGAAAAGCGTCAGCGCTTACTGGCTGACTTTCAAAGTAGCAAAGTCACTATCATGATTGCCACAGATGTTGCAGCTCGTGGACTACATATTCCCGATGTATCACATATTTTTAATTTTGACTTACCTCAGGATGCTGAAGATTATGTGCATAGAATAGGGAGAACAGCTCGCTTTGGCGCTAAGGGCGAAGCAATCAGTTTTATTTGTGAAGAGTACGCCTATTCAATGCCTGATATAGAGGACTATATCAACCAGAAAGTACCCGTTGAAAGAGTCACAGAAGACTTATTAGCGGAAATAATAAAGCCAGTGCTTAAACCAAGGACCCCACGCAAGCAATATCAAAAAAGAAAACCAGAGACAAGGGCAAAAACAAAAGCGTAGGGTGGAATAGCGTGAGCGCTTTCCACCTTTGGTAGCCACCCCAAAACACTGGCAAACGCTCGCGCTATTCCAGCCTACGACAAAGGAATTGATGCGACTGACATGAGGCGGATAATTTTTTTTCAATGCCCCTAGAGAGCTATCAATATTGTTAGCATTGTTAGCCCCCCCTTAAAATTCAGCAGTTATATCTACTTTTAGTTATTTTCTGACGCCCATGCTACGAAATACAGTGATCGTCACTCAGTATAGGAATGGGAATAAAATAACGTGTGCATTTTTTGACGCAGGCTTTTTGTTCGTATTCAAAGCCACCCCCGTACTTGATACGGGGGTGCAGTAAAAGACGAACAAAAAGACCAGCAACCCTGGATGAATAATGACTTCCCTCTCCCTTAATGCCCTATGCAGCTAGCCTTTGAGATACGCTAAAATTAAAATACCTCTATTGTATGGATTGTTTTTATTCCTATTTGAACTGCGTATAACGTATAATAGAAAATAAGCCTGACTTTATAGCCTAGACAACCAGCAATAATCCCCCTATTACTGTACACAATTTTGCTTGTCTTCAACACCTGCTCCCACTAGCTACTTTAGAATAAAAATAGGCGCATAAGTACTCATGCAAAATTGATTTAACTTTTTTGAAAAAAGATAAAATCTCCAGTTTTTAGTATGATTTTTGAGAATTTGAATATATTTTTACAAAAAAATAGGAATTTTTATTGAAAATGATAAATTTCTACCCTCGTAATTATAGTTAAAATAATAATGCCTGAGTACTTATCAGGCTAGATAAATTTTCTACGACCCTATAGGCAAACTTTAAGTCGCGAAAAATGGGTAAGGCATTTGTTACCAGTTGTCGTAAGTCCTTATTTATAAAACTAGGTTTCAAACAAAAATAATAATATAAAACTGAGGAACAACAATGAAATTAAAAATAATATCAGGTCTATTGTTAGCCGCTAGCAGCTTACTGGCTTCAAATGTATATGCTGATGAACCCAAAAAAGCAGGCGCACTCATTTACCTGTGTGGAGATGAAAATGGCACGCCTATTGGAACGGCTACTTTAGTTGAAAGCGCATCTAAAGAAGGCATTAAGCAAGTTGATGTTAACATCACACTAACCTCAGGTTTAACATCTGGGAAACATGGCGTTCATATTCATGAGGCTGCTGCTTGTACACCTTGCGGAGATGCAAAAGGTCATTTTGACCCAGGCCCTGAAAGTAATTCCAATCCTGATGGTAATCACCCGTTTCACTCAGGCGACCTAAATAATATACATGTCGGCGACAATGGCATTGGCGTCCTACAAACCAGCACTAGCCGTGTAACGATTTCTAACGGTCCCCTGAGTATTTTCGATGAAAATGGTAGTGCGATTATTATTCATACTAATGAAGATAGTTACTGCCCAGAAGGTGTTGTAGCGGGCTGTGCCGGCGGATCAAGAGATGCCTGCGGAATTATTCTTCCTCTTTAGAAAAAAACTTTCTTTTAGTACGTAATAATACCTTTTAGCAACGATACTTCGTGTCGTTACGACCGCACGAAGTATCAGTCTTACTCTGGCATAATCTCCCGAAAATCCTGAATAGCCGTGAATTTGGTAATTATTTTAGCTGCTTTAGTTGAATTCAGGTTAAGCTGATTAATAGATATTACCAAAAGCCTGTGCCGCACGTAGAACAGCTAGGCTATCATCGACCATCAATGCTGAATGCTTATGCCCCTATATTGACCTTGGAATGCAAACCAGAAGCTCTGGTACTCTTTGGCAAAACCATAATCATGTGAGCAAATAATCGCATCAAAAAAAGCTGTCGGCAGGCCTTTCCATTTTCAGCGATAAACTATCTAGATTCAACCTTGATGATGGGCAAAAAAAACGCTACCCACAGCACTTGTTATGCAAGTGCTCTGCCCCATCTTTAGTTCGTAGCCCTGCAATAGAGGTGCAAAAAGAATTTTGATGGCTCTAAATACATTTGTAAATACGCTGGACAACAAAGTGACCGTTCATCCATGAGCTGCCCAACACTTTGTACTAATGCCCCCACCTGGAGCCGATAAAGCTTCTAATGCCTGGTCAGGCCCAAATGTTGCACTCGGCTGACTAGGAGGAAATTCTTTGAATGATGCCACAAACTCACCAACGACTTCCTGCGCAGGAACAAATGTCCATAATTTGTCAGCCCACCAACGAAAATACATTTTCGACTCACGCATAAACCGCTCAAAAGGGTCTTGACGTAAGGTAAGGCGCAATAAATAACCCCCCCATATTGCGCAGGATTTTTGTTTGTCTTCCATGAGTAGAAATAGGCGCATAGCTGGCGACGAAACTGTTTCTACAACGCTGAAGACGAACAAAAAGACTAGCAAGATGGGTGGGTGTGTGTTTCGAGTTACCTTAAACCCTCGTTATTGATAATCCCTGCAGTTTAGTTGATTGCTACAGAAGGGGTATTCTATTTAAAACCAAGGGATCGTGGCGGTTTTACTTAGCCCAAACTCATCAAACTCACCTAGCACAGGTTGCTCTTGCAAACCTCCAAACTGGATATATCGTCTATATTTATGTCCATTTGAAACACTTTCTAACTCAAGATACGGATTATCCAGCCCCAACTGAAACATTTTCGCTTTATATGCTTTACAATTTTCATCGGAAATTGTTCCACGCTTAATCAATCGCCTTAATTTGGCTTCGGTCATGCTAGATTGCTTGCGTGAAATAGTGCGATAAACCGCTTCTTTAGGAATCGTTCGTATAGAGCGAATATCACAATAACCTGATAATCCGCCTAACCAATTTATACCTTGTATATTCAATAAGCTATTTTCTGTACCATGAAGACGAATTATATTACCCAACTTAACTTTATAGTTTGGAAAGCTAATCCCAATATCAGTCGAATTAAGAGTAAACAGAATTTTATGAAATTTGGAATAGATTTTATTACGCAAAAAATAAATAGGAATATCTTCATCAGGCAATAATTTTATATCTATATAATGCTTCATTTTGTGCTCTCTCCAAAGACTCCTCCACGTACTAATACAGCCATAACAAAATGCTCATCCTTTTTGTTATCTAATGGCTCATCACGAGCGAATTTATCAAACAAAGTATAAAAATTATCTTTTTTATCCTTGCGGTAAGCAACACCTAGATTTGTTACTGAACCATAGGTTTCTATTGCTATCGCTCTACTATTATTTTCAATATAATCTGGATACCAAGTATCAATAGTACGCAAAGCGTTACCTATTTTTTGCGAATGCATGGCTGCTTGATTATTAACCTGATAAAGAATCTTGCTTTTTTTCTCTTTACTATTACCTTTGTCTAAAACCATTTCCTCACTAGGGTAGACATCTTGCGCTTTACCGACTTGGGCAAAGGTAGTAATTTCTAATAGTAAATACTCTTGTTTGCCCGATAATGTTTGGGCGATTTTTTGGGATAATTCATTAATTTTTGAGTTATCAATATCAAAATTATTGATTTCAATTTTATCCTCTGTATCAAAAGTCCATTCTGTAGATTCTACACCGATTACTTTTACCTGAACTTCCAGTTTTTCTACACCAACACGATTGCGCCATAAAAATCTGGCATTCGCAATATTGATAGCATAGCGTTTAGCTAATTCAGTAAACCCTTCCACTTGAGTATATTTTTCAACGGCTTCAAGGTAACTCTTTTTAAATATTTTATTATCACAAGCTGATGGATTTTCTACACCACTTAGAATTTTAAGTGTGAAATTTAATTTTAAGGTATCTTGGTCAGCCCCAAGGGCGCAATTATCCACTTTTTGCAAATTTGCTTTCTTGGTTTCTTCATCTGCATCCTGTGTTGCTTTCAATCTATTTGAAATAACACCTCGTACTGATTTTTCTATTACTTTTAAGGGAGCGATTTTCATTTTTTCATGGCGGCTCTCCCAAGTTGTTCCGTACATAAATCCATCAGATGGAACTAATTTTTTTTCAAATGCTAAAACTGAGGGAGTGTTTTCTTTCGTTTTTTTCATTTTACTGCTCCTGTGGATTCTTAAAAGATTGATTTTGTTTGCATAAATAAAGCTCGTTTTCTAAACTTGCGTAATGCCATAACATAGTGTCGATATCATCTATACGTGATGGCATAATAAATTCACCTAAAGTTACAACACTTTCGGCAAACCGATGTGGGGTTGAATCATCTCGTTGATTTTGGGTAAGTACTAAATCAGAAATACCTTGATACCCAATTGCAATAGGCACTAACCAACCTGCCTGTTTGCGGGATTGTGTCCATGTTATTTTGTCTGCTCCATCTTCTTTTTTTCTCTCAACTTTTTTACACTGTGAGTTTATTTGTAAATATTCAAGCACGGCATCCAGCCCATCCAAACCATTTTCCATTGCTTGCTGTGTTAAATCACTGCGCTCAATCAAGCAAAACCCTGGCATTAATTTAGCCATTAAGTTTTTTGTTTCTGCTTGATTTGTTATTTTTATTAAATCTAGTCGCTTTAAATCAAAATTTAATACATCACCAGATGCTACTTTCATACAGAACAATAATGACGGCAACGCCTCTAACATTTCTTCTGCTTCGTCTTGGTCTATTCCCGAGTATTCTATCAGTAAAGAAACGCTTAAATGGCAACGTGCTTCTTCGATAGTTGAAGGGCGTTTGCCATCCTTTTTAAGTGGGTTACTGGTGGAAATAATGGAGTGATTAAAGTCATCGTTCCCCTTGTAATTATGCAAATTAAACTCATGGCTTACCACGGCAACACTGTTAAATTTTAAATCCTGAAAAACCTCATGTTTCACATTGAGTTTGCGTTGTAAGGCATGAACAGCACCTAACCAGGCCGTCATAGCGGGAAAGCCAATGGTATAGGGACTTGATAAGGCATTGGCATTGTGAATTTTGATACGTGGAATTACGAGTATTGTCTTCATTGCAGTGCCTCCTGCATTTCATCAGTGATGTTTTCTATATAAGGTTTGTGATCATCACCTAATCGGGTCATGTGCTGGTCAATATTTTCGTTATAAGCATTAACCAGCCAGCGTGATAAATCTTTTTTGATTAAATCAAAATCAAGTTTCACTCGTTGATCCTGTAGTGCTTGATCTAGCCATATTTTTTGATACGGTTTTAATTTCTTATAAGTCTCTGACTCTGACCAGCCTGCGTCAAGATAACGTACTTGCCAAATGGTTTCGATAATTTGATAAATAATATGCTTAATCCAGTAAGCACGCTGGTTTTTAGTATGCATGGTGTCTTTATCAGAAAATAATCGGCGTAACTTTTTAAAGTCATCTTCAAAGCTTTTAAGATACAAGGTATCAGAGAAAAAATTACTTTTAGGCGGTTGAATATAGCGATTTTTTAAGGTGGGCGGCCCTGAGGAGAGTAAATAAAAATCGCCTCCATGTTTATTATTTAAAACGCTGATATTTTGTTTATTTGCTCCACCAAAACCAATTTTTGTTAAGTTATAAATATCTGCAATATCTGCTGCATTATATTTATTTTCC
Source organism: uncultured Methylomonas sp. (assembly GCA_964481455.1). GTDB lineage: Bacteria > Pseudomonadota > Gammaproteobacteria > Methylococcales > Methylomonadaceae > Methyloprofundus. Next base: position 12,795 of record CAYZUM010000023.1, read on the forward strand.
TTTTTATCCTTTCTAGCACGTTTGGCACTTTCACTAAATTGCATCGCTGTAATGCGCTTTCTGAGTTCACTCATCAAAGGTGAAGGATAGAGAACAGAGAGCAAGTGATAATTATCTTTAACGGGAAAGTAAACTTGCTTAATCGCTTCGCCGGTTTTAGATACTTTCTCTTTATTAATCATTAATAAGAGTTGCGAGCGTATGTGTTCAAATTCACTTGCCACTATATTAATACTTTCAAATACTTGTTTAATTTCATCTCTTGCAGATTCATCAGGGCATTGCAGGTGCTCTATTATTATCTTGCCATCTGCCATATAAGTCGTTAAGAACTCATAGACATAAATTAGTTCTTTTGTATGGTCGATAGCACCTGAGTTGCTAAAAATATCCAGCCCAGCCCCTACTACATTTCCTGTTCTTAAAAACCCGTCTGTATTTTTTTTTGTATTAGCAATCAAACCATTTAACTTAACACTAGGATTGCTAAATTTAGGAATATGGCTGGTAAAATTTAAGTTGGCAATTCTTTTGTTTTCAGATAAGTTTCTTATTGCTTCTGCTAAGCTTCTAGTAGAAAAAAGCTCTCCCGCCTTTAGTTTTAAGCCATCCTTTTTCTTATCTGACATTGCAGGTTTAATTTCTTTATTAAGCCACTCCTTTTTTTGCGTACTTAAAAAGTCTTGTACTATTGAGGTCATCATTATTTTGAACGCTCCTAAAATATCAACGGTTATTACAGATCATACGCTTTTTTTATATCCTATGTAATATTATTTTGAGATTTATTAATATTTACTCTCTTAAACTAAGCAAACACCCGCTAAAAGACTGGGTGGTATGGTCACTGCCATTAAGTTAATAAATATTCATATAATATACAAAGTGTTACACCGAATTCCTGGTTAGTTTTTTTTGCGTAGCAATAAAAATCCAACTCAGACTACAGCATAATTCTTTGTTTAATAATATTTTAATGATTAACTTAATGGCAATGGGGGTAGATGAGCAAAGGGGCTTTATCCCGAGCCCATCACTCACCTTAAAAGATGCGCACGAAAAAACCTTTGCCCATCCTACAAGTCTATTTTTCTCATAATGACTATGAGAGATAAAATAGCTGAATGTTACAATAGGCTCCCTACTGAATAGTAGCTTAGGAATATGTCATATTATTTTGATTGTTCACTGCCGAACAGGCAGTTTATTTCCTACTCAAACCTAATGGGTTTGAGTAGGAAAACTCTAAATCATTTTTGTTTTTTCCATACGTTGGCAAACTTATTTCTCCATACATCAAGGCTAAGCTCTCTAAATCGTCACCTTCCTCTAAATCTAATAATAGTTGCTTATAATCACGTAATAACCATAAGCGTTGTTGTTCTTCATCTGATAATTCATAACATTCAATATCATCTTCCTTCCGAACCACACCACCTTGCCCATCTTTTTCAACAAACTTCCACTCCCCTTCAAAATCATCCTTTGGCACTAAATACCTAATGCTTTGAGGGCTGCTATCACGAAACCTAACATACTGTTGCGGTAGCGCAGTTAACCACCAATAGCTAGCCAGCCAACCTTGCATTGTTTCTGGTCCTACTTGAGTGGGATCATTTAATAAACTCTCTATACAAGAGTGTTCTAAATCGACTAATTTAGTATTGGCTTGCAATGTACTCGGGCGACTAATACGTGGCTGTGAATCCAGCCTGTCTGCTAACTGTTCAACATCAACTAATTCATTAAGATGATGCGTTTCTAGTTTATTAAGAGTACTTTCATAGCCAGGATAACAAAAAGCAACGTCTTCACCTTTTAAGCTTCTTAAATTCTGCTGTAACAAAGCTATATTCGCACACTTAATCTCTTTATTTCTATGCCTTAATATGCGACCTGCTAACTGAATAAAGGAGCGATAAGAGGAAGGTTCAACCACCGCCCAATCAAAATCATGATCCCGCCCCACTTCTTCCACGGGGGTTGCAGTCACAATAAAAATCACATTTCTTGTGGTTAAGTCACTTAAATGCTTTTTAATAATCGCGTTATTAAAAATATTTTGCTCATCATCACGCCGTAAAATTTCATCTAAATGTTTTTCTTGTTCATTGCGCATAATTAACAGTTGTGCAGAATGATAAGCCATCACTCGAATCTCCACACCTTGCGTAAATTCAGCATTCAACAAATATCGGGTAAAGTTAATACAGGGCTTGATATTTGCCATACGCACCACGCCAAAACTGACTTGTTTATCAGTATTTTTATCAACAACATAATGGTTTGTATGTTTTTCTAAAACAGCTTGTAAAATAACACCATGAAAATATTCTTCCCTATTTTCATCGCTACCTGTTTGGCAAGGCACTATATTTGCTTTACGTTTGGGCTTTTCCTTTTGTAAGGCTTGCAAGCGTTTTTCTATAAATTTACTGTGCTGCTGTTTATATGCCGCGGCGTTGAGACAACTCACAACTGTAGAATCATTTTCATCAGTCCATGCACAGCCTACATTGGGGTTTTTCTCGCGCATTTTGGCAAATATAACCCACCCCGATTGATAAGCATTAAAATATCCTTGTGTTAAATCAGGCGGAATAGTTGCCGATGAAATCATCACTTTTCTGCCTAACATACCTGCTAAGTGAATTAACCTGCCAATCGCAATTAAATCCGTGCCATCAAAATCATCAATTTCATCAATCACTAAATCTGATGACATTAATCGTAGCGTAGGTAAGATATACCGTCCTCCTCTTTTTGTTTCTGTCGCCCCCATTAAATGGTCAATCGTACAACTTAAAACAGGTGCATACAGAAATTTTCTATCCTTCTCGGTTTTTAAGACTGTTTTTAAAGAACCTTCAGGAATTTTTGTATCAAAATAAAGTGTATTATCCAATAGTTTTTCTTCTGATTCAGAACCAGATAAAGAGGCTACCTGTTGTTTTTCATGCTGGCTTTTATCATATAAATTTAAAACTGCACGTGAACCAATCAACACAGCCAGTTCATTTTTTTCTAAACCAATTCGCGTACGGTATTCCTTCCCTGTTTGTAAAGTTAAGGTTCTAAGGCCTAATGCCAAGACATAGCGTAAACTATCCATTTTAGGTGATAATGCCCGCATAATTTTTGCATTTGCAAAGGTTTTCCCTGTCCCAGTCGATGCCATATTAACGGAAAAAAAACCAAAATTATTGACATCTATTTTTTCTTGATCCTCTCGCCATTTTTTTATTCTGCGTACAGATTTATCTTGCCATTGAAATTCTTTAGGGCTCGCTTGCTTTAATGTTTTTATATCAAAAGCGCGTGGTAACTCATCTACACTCGCTTCAAACATAGGTAATAAATGTACATTATGTACCGCCTGTTTCATCACTCCAACTAAATGTTCATCTAATGTTTGTTTTAACTTATTTTTTTTGCTTATTGGGTCAGTATAAGTATTTGCATATAATTTTAATTCCCTATTCTTTAGACGATTTTTATCGTCAAAATCTAATGATGAGTAATAATGATCTGCTAGCATCATTGATAGTCGTGCATAACTGAGAATTGCCCTTAAAAAATGATGTTCCTGAGCCTCTAATAAAGGCAAAGCTTCTTTTAATTTTTTAGCGTATTTTCTTGTTTCTTTTAACCATTGTGTGGATTGACTAGGTAAACCATCAGAGAAAACAAAACAATATTTTAAATACTTATTAAATTCTGCTTCATCAAATTTATTTTCATATCCCCACTTTTGGGTAATTCTTTGCAAGCTCTTTTGTAAGTCTCCTGAATCAGACCCTCGATAATCAATAAACTCTTTATCAACCACAGGTAAACGATGATGAGAGACAATCAACCAAGCAACAATACTTGCTGCTGTGGGAAGTTTTTGCATGGGTTTATTTTTTGGATTATTGAAGTTTTCTGCTACTTTTTTAGTTAAGGCACCAACATCAAATTTGCTATCTATTAACCGTTCTAGCCACTGTTCATCAGTAGTTTCATCATTAACAAAGGCATTTAAAAATAACACTGAAATCCATTCATGCCTCAGCGGGTCGCCTTTAGGAAGACTTTCTTTTCTCAGTGGATCATTTTTAGAAAGCCTTTCTGTACCTACCAGTCTAGCTTGAAAAAAATCAGAGGACTTTCCCCAGTCATGAAATAAAGCCGCTATGGCTGTTAAACTCTTAATTAAAGGTAAATAGTGCCAATCATTTTCCCATTGTGTATTCAGAATATTTTTCCGTGTCCAGTTCACAGGCACATGACCTTCCGCATTAAATTTATCCCTATTTCCGACCAGCCAAACCAACTCACTCCGACTACGCAACCTAATCCAATGGCAAGACACCGCCGTATTCTTAGTTGCCGTTTTACGCAATAATTTCTTAACCGCTTGTAAGCCTTCATCAGTAATCACCGTTTGCCAAGTACGGCTGCCGATACGGTTGGCGAAGGCATCTAAAACTCGGCGGGTGCGGTTTAGGGCTTTGTGTTCGCATTGTGAAACGAAAGTGACCATCATGATTGCTTTCTCCCTTTTTAGTGTTGATCTCAAATAGATTGTGTTTATAAATATTGCAGGGTAGTGCATATACATTGACATATATACATGAGGGTTTAGATGAAGACTGCGCGCGTTTTTAAAAGTGGAAATTCACAGGCTGTCCGCATTCCAAAAGAGTTCCAGTTTGATGTGGCTGAGGTTGAAATTTTCCGCCGTGATGATGAGCTGATTATTCGCCCAAAAAAAGAGAATCTTGCTGATGCATTTGATTTGATTACTGGCCTTTCAGCTGATTTTATGCAAGAAGGTCGTGATGATGAGCCACCACAAGAAAGGAACTTTGATGTATGAAACTGCAGTATTTTCTGGATACAGAAACCATTATCTATATTAATAACCATCGCCCACCACACGTCTTGGAACATTTTAAATCTTTGAAGCCTGGTACGGTTGGTATTTCCGTCATTACTTATGGTGAATTGATTAGAGGGGCTGAACGCAGTCAACATAAACAACAAAATCATCAAAAACTGAAACAGCTTTTCGACCTTATTCCTGTCCACTCCATGCCTAAAAATACGGGGCAGCACTATGGAGAAATTCGCTCTAGTCTTGAAAAAACAGGTAGCGTTATTGGGAATAATGATCGTTGGATAGCCGCTCATGCACAAGCTATTGGTGTGACTGTTGTCACTAACAAGACAAGAGAATTCAGCCGAGTTGAAACCCTGAATATTGAAAATTGGGTATAGCTTAAAATCACTCATTTTGTTTGACTCGCCTGTTTTACCGCCTCAAACATAAAGTCCAGTGCTTTATGCTGGGTAAAATTCTGTAGGCATTGCTGGCGGAACTCCTGTTCTGTCGCCTGTTCTTTGGCGCAGATAAAGGCCCAAGGCAGTATTAAAGTATCTTTGATTAAATCAGCCACATCAAACACTAGCGCACCGCGTCTGGTTTTTCCGTGCATCACGGCAAATCCGTGTGGAATGCCTAACACCCAAAGTGTTGTTGCTGCTAAACCATAGGCCAGATAATTGCCATGATTTAGAAAGGCATTGGCATCATCAATACTGTCATGCTGGCGCACAAAGCCTTTTTGTTGGGTTCGGCTGGCGGCGATTTTATACAGGGCCTTTGTCATTTGTGCTTCGACCAATAGTAAATTAGTCACATCAGCGCAATGCTCTATTTTGGCAGAAAAGTTATTTAGGGCTTGTTGTATATCAGGTTCATCTAGCGTGAAACCTTCATTTTTCAGATCTTTGTCTTTACGCCAGACTTTTTGCATATAGCTGATGCGTTGTTGCTGAAATTGTTTGGCGACTTGCAATCGCTTTTCTTCGTCAAACCAGAATGACATCCAGCCCTGTACATATTCTGTGGGCCGGTATTCGCTTTGCGGTGAGAGCCATTCTACTTCATTGGCGGCAATCAGCGGTGTTCCGCCACCGCCACTAAAACCAATTAAAACACCGGCAGAGGCTAGCATTCTAACAGCCGCCTGGGTAATGGATGTTCCTGTGCCTAACA